>NZ_JAMPXE010000086.1 GCF_023701345.1 Rhodoferax sp.
CACCTCACCGACGCCGTCCAGATCCCGTACGGCGCGCTGGCCGGTTTTCCGCAGCCCGGCGTGGCCGGCCATGGCGGCACGCTGTGGCTGGGACAGATTGGCGCACAAAAAGTGGCCGTCATGAGCGGGCGCCAGCACGGCTATGAAACCGGCGCCGTGGACGGCATGGCGGTGCCGCTGCAAGTGCTTAAAGCCTTGGGCTGCCACACGCTGGTGCAGACCAATGCGGCCGGCAGTTTGCGCCCTGACATGCCGCCGCAAAGCCTGATGCTGCTGACCGACCACCTCAATCTGCCACAGCGCTCGCCGCTGGTGGGCACCGGCGGGTCCGGGCGCTTTGTCAACATGGTCGATGCCTACGACCCGGCGCTGCGCGCCCATGCACTGCGCGTGGCGCAGGCGCAGGGTGCCACCCTGTTCGAGGGTGTGTACGCCTGGTTTTTGGGCCCGCAATTTGAAACCCCGGCCGAGATCCGCATGGCCCGGCTGCTGGGTGCCGATGCCGTGGGCATGAGCACCGTGCCCGAGACCATCCTGGCGCGCCACCTGGGCCTGCGCGTGCTGGCGCTGTCCTTCATCACCAACCTGGGCGCCGGCATGTCGGCCGAGCATCTGAGCCACGCCCATACCCTGCAGCAAGCGCAAATAGGCAGTGCAAGTGCCAGCCGCTTGCTGGCCGACATCATTGCCGCCTGGCCATTCGCATGAACACCTCGCCACCAAGCCCCGTCCCCTTGACGAATGACACGCAAAGCAGCGCCCGCCTGGTTTTGGCCTGCCTCGACCTCACCAGCCTGAACACGGCTGACGCCGAGGCCGACATTGCCACCCTGTGCCAACGCGCCCAGAGTCCGTTCGGCCCGGTGGCTGCGGTGTGCGTCTGGCCGCGCCTGGCGGCCTTTGCCCGCGCCCAATTGCCGGCATCCATCGGCGTGGCGGCGGTGGCCAATTTCCCGCATGGCAACGCCGACATTGACGCAGCCGTGCGCGACACGAAACAGATCGTGCAAGCCGGGGCGCAGGAAGTCGACCTGGTGCTGCCCTACCGCAGCCTGATGGCCGGTGACGAACGCACTGTCGCAGAACTGCTGAACGTCGTGCGTCGGGCCTGCCCCGGCCTGCTGCTCAAAGTGATTCTGGAAACCGGCGAACTCAGGACGCCCGCGCTGATTGAGCGCGCCTGCCAGTTGAGCCTGAACAGTGGCGCCGACTTTCTGAAAACCAGTACCGGCAAAACCCCGGTCAGCGCCACGCTGGCGGCCGCGCGCACCATGCTCGCCGCCATCGCCGCCAGCCCTGCGGCGCGCCACCGTGTGGGCTTCAAGGCGGCCGGCGGCATCCGCACCGTGGCCGAGGCCGCCGCCTACCTGACGCTCACGCAAGAACTGCTGGGCGCTTCAGCCCTGACACCACAACGTTTTCGCATCGGTGCCAGCAGCCTGTTGAACAACATCGAGGCGGTGCTGTCCGGCGCGGCTGAACCCAGCGCCGCGCCGCGCGGCGCTTACTGAAACCTCACCATGCTGGCCCAGGAAATCATCCGCATCAAACGCGACGGCCACACCTTGGCGCGCGCCCACATCGACAGCTTTGTCAAAGGTCTGGTCGATGGCTCATGGAGCGAAGGCCAGGCCGCCGCGCTGGCCATGGCGATCTTTACCAAGGGCATGAGCCGCGCAGAAACCATTGACCTGACCCGGGCCATGACGCATTCCGGCCTGGTGATGAACTGGCGCGCCGCCCACCTGCACGGCCCGGTGCTGGACAAACATTCCACCGGTGGCGTCGGCGACAAGGTGAGCCTGATGCTGGCCCCCATCGTGGCGGCCTGCGGCGGCGTGGTGCCGATGGTCTCGGGCCGCGGCCTGGGCCACACCGGCGGCACGCTCGACAAGCTGGCGAGCATTCCGGGCTACAACACCGCGCCCGATTTGGCCACGCTGCACCGGGCACTGAAAAGTGCAGGCTGCGCCATCATTGGCCAGACGGCGGAGCTGGCGCCGGCCGACCGCAGGCTGTACGCGATTCGCGACGTCACGGCCACGGTGGAGTCGGTGCCCTTGATCACCGCCAGCATCCTGTCGAAAAAACTCGCCGCCGGGCTGCAGGGGCTGGTGATGGATGTGAAAGTGGGCAACGGCGCTTTTGCCGAATCGCTGGACATGGCCACCGCCCTGGCCGAATCGCTGGTGCAGGTGGCCAACGGTGCCGGCTTGCCGACGCGCGCCTGGCTCACCGACATGAACCAGGTGCTGGGCGGCAGCTGTGGCAATGCGCTGGAGGTGATGGAAGCCGTGCAGTTTTTGCGCGGCGAGGACGTGGACACACGCCTGAATGAAGTCACCCGACGCCTGAGCGCCGAGCTGCTGCTGATGGGCGGCCTGGCTGGTGACGAGGCCCAGGCCCTGCAGCAAGTGGATGACGTCTTGCACAGTGGCCGCGCGCTGGAACAGTTCGCGCGCATGGTCGCCGCGCTGGGCGGCCCGGCGGACTTCTGCGAGCGCCCCGGCCATTACCTGCCGACGGCACCGGTTCAATTGCCGGTGCTGGCGCCGCGCGGTGGTTTTGTCGCTGGCATGGCCACGCGCGACATCGGCCTGGCCGTGCTGGAACTCGGCGGCGGCCGGCGCCAGGCCAGCGACACGATTGATGCGCGCGTGGGTTTGTCGCAATTCACCCGGATTGGCCAGGCCGTGCAAACGGGCGAGGTGCTGGCGCTGGTGCATGCGGCTGATGCAGCGTCAGCCGAGCGGGCCCGCCAGACGCTGCTGGCCAAGGTTCAAATCAGCGATCAGGCACCGGCCCAGGCCCCGGTGCTGCTGCAACGCATCACCGCCCGTGAGGGAGCGCCCCCTTGACCGGGCAAAATACACCTCGCTCTCCCCATTGATGGAAAACAAGCCCTATGTCGTTATGAACGAGCGCGTGATGCCTCAACCCCGCCCGGCCCTGCATGAGACCATCAGGATGCACCTGGGTTTCTTGGTGCTGGGCCTGATCTGCCTCGTGGTCTCGCTGCTGGCGCTGCCCTTGCGGGCGGTTTTGCCACGGGGGCTGAGCAAGCGAGCCGGGCGCCAGTTGATCGCCCTGGTGTTTCGTTTCTACCTGCGCTCGCTTGAATTCATGGGGGCGTGTCGTTTCGACCTGACAGCGCTGGACGCGCTCAGGGCGGGTCCGGCCCTGGTCATTGCGCCCAACCACCCCTCGCTGCTTGATGCGGTCATGATCTTGTCGCGGCTGCCCAATGCCGTCTGCATCATGAAGGCCGACATCGTCAACAGTGTCTTTTTCGGCGCGGGAGCCCGACTGGCGGGCTACATCCGCAACACGCCGCTGCGCGCCATGGTGCAAGGCGCCGTCGACGATTTAAGCCAGGGCAGCCACCTGTTGCTGTTTCCCGAGGGCACGCGCACCACCCGCTTTCCGGTCAGTGCGATGCAAGGCACGGCCGGGCTGATCGCCAAAAAAGCCGGCGCGGCGGTGCAGACAGTATTCATTGAAACCGATTCAGGCTTTCTGGGCAAAGGCTGGTCGGTGTTGTGGACGCCCAAAATGCCCATCACCTACCGCATCCGGCTCGGCAAGCGCTTTGAGCCGCCCCAGCATACGGCGGACTTTGCCAGTCAACTGGAGCAGTATTTCCAGTCCGAGTTGGCCCATGCCCAGTTGCCCGAGTTTCCCGTCCTGGCACCGCCGGCCTGAGGGCGGGCCTTCATTTTTTACCTGTTGCTTGTCGCCAATGACTATTCCATCCCGCGCGTCGCGCACCCACCTGGTGCTGATTCCCAGCTACAACCCCGGCGCCAAGGTGTTCGAGACCGTGCGTTCGGCGCGCGCCCAGTGGTCGCCGGTCTGGGTGGTGGTGGACGGCAGTACCGATGCCAGCGCCGCGGGCCTGCAAGCCATGGCAGCGCAGGATCAGGACCTGCGTGTGATCGTGCTGCCGCGCAACGTCGGCAAGGGCGCGGCCGTGCTGCACGGGCTGGACCTGGCGGCGGCGCAAGGCTTCACCCATGTGCTGACCATGGACTCCGATGGCCAGCACCCGGCCCAGTTGATCCCCGACTTCATGGCCGCATCCATCGCCCAGCCGGCCGCCATGGTGCTGGGGGTGCCGGTGTTTGCGGCCGACGCGCCGCGCCTGCGCGTCAACGGGCGCAAGGTCTCCAACGGCTGGGCCAACCTGGAAACGCTGTGGGCGGGCATTGGCGATTCGCTGTTCGGTTTTCGCGTTTACCCGATCGAGCCGCTGCGCCGCGTCATGCATGGCCAGCGCTGGATGCGCCGCTTTGACTTTGACCCCGAGGCGGCGGTGCGCATGTGCTGGCAGGGCGTCAAACCCGTCAACCTGCCCGCCACGGTGCGCTATTTTCGCGCCGATGAAGGCGGGGTCTCGCATTTCAACTACCTGCGCGACAACCTGTTGCTGAGCTGGATGCACAGTCGTCTTTTCATGGGTTTTTTGCTGCGCCTGCCCTGGCTGATCGCCCGGCGCATCAAGGGTGTTTGAAGGGCGAAGGACAAGTCTGCGTAACCGGGTGCAGGCGAGCGGCAGCTTTATGGCAAGTCAGCTACAAGGACTTGGCGTATCGGTCAACAAGGATTCCTCGGGTCGCCATGGCATTGCGCAGTTTTTGGGTCGATCTATCGGGAAATCATGACCAACACGTTGCCTCAGACAGCCGAATCAAATTCCCGCCCGCTGTCTTGGCTTGGTACATAGCGGTATCTGCCAACTGCAGGAAGTCGTCATGCGTTCCTTCGCGGTCGATGAATACCACCACGCCAATGCTTGCAGTGCAACGATGCTCAATCAAGGCATCGATCGGCGAACCGTGTGTGATCGCCAGCCTGTACGGTTCAGCCAGAGCGGTACGAATTTTTTCCGCGGCGCTGCCCGCAAGCGCTGTCGATGCCGCTTTCTCCTCATTCAAGTCACCCATCATCACCACAAATTCATCGCCGCCAAAGCGTGCCACAGTATCGACCTCACGCACGCAGCTCTTCATGCGCATGGCTGCCTGCACCAGAAGCAAGTCGCCCACCACATGTCCATGTTTGTCATTGAGCGCCTTGAAATTATCCAGGTCAAGAAATAGGAGGGCGCCGTAGCGGTTGCTGCGCTTGCTCTCAGCCAGTGATTGGATCAGCCTGTCACCCATCAATCGACGATTAGGCAAATGGGTCAGCGGGTCATAGAAGGCCAGTTGCCGCACCTGCTCTTCCATCTGCTTGCGCTTGGTGATGTCCTCGACGATTCCAAGCCACAAGACCTCGCCGTTTGCCTGTGGAACAGGTGTCGATCCAATGTGCAAAAACTTGACATACCCATTAGACCCAACCCGACCGCTCCACTCAAATGGGCGCAATTGTTCGATGCCTTCCTGATTCAACTTGATGAAAGCATCTCTGTCATCGGGATGAATCGTCTGGAATACGACTGTGACATCCGCGAGAAGGCTCTGCTCGCTCGCTTCGAGCAATTCTGCAGCTCTTGGACTGACATAGTCAAGCCCGAAACTGCCGTCTGGCTTGCTGTTCAAGATATAAGTGCCAAACGGAATCTTCGACACCAAGATGTCATATTGCTGCTTGCTATGTGCCAGTGCCTGCTCGGTCTGTTTGCGCTCGGTAATGTCGCGCCAGACGCAGTAGATGACCTGTCGATCCAAAAGTTGGATTGCTGCAAGGGTCACCTCGGCAACAAAATCCGTCCCGTTGGCCCTGGTGTGTATCCACTCGAATCGATGCAGACCCTTGTCTTTGGCAATGGCCATCATGCGTTCGGCCTTGACGTAGGAGTCTTCCCCGTCGGGCTGTCTGGGTGGCGAGAGTTTTGCGGGGTGGACGTTCAGAAAGTCGTCGCGGCTCGGGTAGCCCAGGGTCTTGATGGCAGCCTCATTGCATTCAACAAACCGATTGCCGTCAATGATCCAGGTCGGGTCCGGCGACAACTCGAATAGCTGTTTGTAGCAGCCTTGATCACCTGGAAAAATTCCACAAGTTGCACCAGGATTCCCGACACGTAGCATGATGAACCCTCCCTTTGTTGCCATTTATTGGGCATCCAGGGCGAAGCTGCTATGCGGTACATTCGATTTCACAGAATGACGACCTTGAACCGGTAACCCCGCAGCCATATACCTTCGACAAGCATTTAGGCCGGTAGCTTTGCGTCACCACCTTTCAATGGTTTTGCCCTTGGGGACAATATTACACCCGGTTACAAAGAAGTCAAATGCGACCATGGCCCATTCGCCGAGATGATGGCGCCAAGTGTCGCAGTTGGTTGGTGCTGGGGTGGGGTAGACGTTGGGCGCGACATTAAAAAGTCCGAGGGACGCTGAGCGCCCGGCGCCTATCCCATCCCCGCCGGCTCAACCCCGATTCAGCATGACATTGCCCTTGATTGAGCCGTCAGAAGCCGCGCCCATATTGAGGTTCACAGCCTTCTTGGGTCGCCCCTCGCTAAATCATCCCGCCGTTGATGGAAATGATTTGCCCGCTGATGTAGGCGGCGCGCTCCGAGGCCAGAAAACTGACGAGATCGGCCACTTCATCGGTCCGGCCGGCCCGCTTCATGGGCACCATGCGGGCGATCTCGTCGGCGCTGAAGCTGCCTTGGCTCATGGCCGTGTCAATGATGCCCGGTGCCACGGCGTTGACGGTGATGCCGCGGCTGGCCAGCTCCAGCGCGAGTGACTTGGTGGCCGAATGCAGCGCCCCCTTGGCGGCCGCGTAGTTGACCTGGCCGCGGTTGCCCACCACGGCGGCGACCGAGGTGATGTTGATGATGCGTCCCCAGCGGGTGCGAATCATCGGCATCATCAAGGGCTGGGTGACATGAAAGAAACCGTTCAGCGACACGTCGATGACTTGCTGCCATTGCTTGAGTTGCATGCCCGGAAAGATGGCGTCGTCGTGAATGCCGGCGTTGTTCACCAGCACCTGGATCGGCCCCTGCGCCAACAGCGCCGCCAGCGCGGTGGTGCTCGCTGCTGCGTCAGTGATGTCAAAGGCCAGCGCCTGGGCCTGTCCGCCTGCGGCCTGGATGGCGTCGACCGTTGCCTGAGCGGCCTCCAGGTGGCGGTTGGCGTGCACGGTGACATGAAAACCATCGGCCGCCAGTTGTCGGCAGATCGCCGCGCCGATGCCGCCACTGCCACCTGTGACCAGCGCGCGTTTGCGAAGAGGAGTTGTGTTCATAGGTTTTGGGGGATTGGTGTGCCGGGTTGCGGCAAAGCCAGGCCCTGGGCGTCGAGGATGACCGCCGCGCGCCCGCCAAGCAGCAGCCTGGGCCCGGCATGAACCGTGAAACTGTACAGAACCGTGGTGCTGTCGCCGCTCAGGCGTTCGGCGTGGATGGCGAGCGCATCGCTCACATCATCAAGCCGGTCCACATGCAGCGTCACGCCGCGAACGCTGGCCAGGTAACCCAGGGTGGGGCCCTGGCGGGCAGCGCCGGCGCCGGACTCAGCCAGCAAGGCACCATGCACGGCCATGGCCTGCGCCGCATATTCAATGCCGCAAGCCGCGCCCAGTCGGCCGTGCGCGCGCAAGGGGTTGTCGCTGTCCCGGTGGCTGCTGGCCTGGCAGCGGATCTGCTGGGTGTCCCAGGCGCTCACGCGCTCCAGCAGGCACATGCTGCCCTGGTGCGGAATACGCCGCGCAATATCGGCGTGCTGCAGGGTTGCGGGGGCGCGCGTCAAAGGCAAGGCGCCACCTGCACCACCAGCTGCAAGCCGGCAAGGTAGTCCAGCACCACCTCGCCCTGGGTTTGAGTCGCCACACTGCGCAGCAGCGGCAGGCAGCGCGCGGCAGGAATGCTGCTGCGCAGGCGCTCCAGGGCGTCGTCTTGCAGGCACTGCGCCGGCGCGCCGGTCAGGCAGGCGACTGGCGCCAGGAACCACTGGGCCAGGCTGCGCTCGCTGCGCCTGGGCGCCAGCACCAGCGCCACGCCGAAGGTGTCCGGCAAAGGCCGCACGCTGCGCAGCGGCTCGGGGTAGTCGGTGTCATAGGCCACCAGCAACACCGCAGTTTGCTCAAGCATCACCTGCGCCATCGCCTCCAGCAGCCCGGCGGCGAAACTGCCATCAAACGCGCACAGCACCGACGAGCTGGCCATGGCGCCACTTGAAATGCTCCAGTAACCCGAAGCCGCGTTGTGCACCGAATTATGAAAGCGCGTGGGCGAAATCAGCCGGTCGCTTGACGCCAGCGCGCTGCAAATTTCATGGCAATTGATCGTGTCCCCACTCGACGAGGCAAACACGGAAGGCAGCGCGCTCGCCGACAAGCCTGAAGCCGTCACCGCTTCCTGGCCAATCGCCAGCGCCACCTTGACCACCGTGCCCGCGCGGCGGCGCTCAGCCGCTGGCAGTGCCATCGGCAGCGGCACGATGCAGCGCGCGCCCTGGTAGCTTTGGCTGCCCGCCAGCGCGCCACGGCCTTGCGCCCAGTTGCCCAGGCCAGGGCCCAGCAGGCCGATGCCTTCGACAAAAACGGTGAGGGGCGGCGCGGGCAAGGCAGAAGGCAGTGTCATCGCTTTTCCTTAACCGGCACGGCCAAAAATCAGGCTGCAATTGGTGCCGCCAAAACCAAACGAGTTGCTCAGCACGCGGGCCACGGCTTGTTCGCGGTTATTGATCAGGTAATTGAGTGCCAGCGCCGGGTCAGGCTGCTGGGTGTTCAGTCCACCCGGCAGCAAGCCGTGCTGCAGCGCCAGCGCGCAGATCACCGCCTCCAGCGCGCCGGCCGCACCCAGCGTGTGTCCGGTCGCGCCCTTGGTGGAGCTGCAGGGCGTGGTCGATCCGAACAGCGCTGACACCGCCTTGGCCTCGGCCGCATCGTTGCTTGGCGTGGCCGTGCCGTGCAGGTTGATGTAGTCAATGTCGGCAGCGCCGAGCCCGGCCAGCGTCAGCGCCTGCTGCATCGCCATGCGCGCGCCCAGGCCTTCGGGGTGGGGCGAGGACATGTGATGGGCATCGCTGGATTCGCCGACACCCAGCAGCAGCACGGCATCAGGAGCCAACTGCGCGGGCACCGGCTCCAGCAGGGCAAACGCCGCCGCCTCACCAATGGAAATGCCGTCGCGCCCGATGTCGAACGGACGGCAGGCCTGCGTTGACATCAGGCCCAGGGAATTGAAGCCATACAGGGTTGTCAGGCACAGCGAATCGACGCCGCCCACCACTGCGGCGTCGATCAGCCCGGTGGCCATCAGGCGCCGGGCCGAGGCAAATACCTTGGCGCTGGAAGAACAAGCGGATGACACCACGAAGGCCGGGCCGCTCAAGCCCAGGTAGTGACGCGTGAAGTCGGCTACAGAAAAGGTATTGTGCGTGGCCGCGTAAACAAAATCGGCGGGCAAGGCACCGCTGACCGGATCGCGCCGCCGATAAGCCAGCTCGGTTTGCAGAATGCCGGAGGTGCTGGTGCCGATGAAAACGCCGACGCGCTGCGGCCCGTACTTCTTGCTCGCGGCGGCGACCGCCTCGCTAAAACCGTCTTGCAGCAGGCCCAGCAGCGCGAGCCGGTTGTTGCGGCAATCAAAGGCTGCCAGTGGCGTCGGCAACTGCACCGCGTCCACCCCCGCGACCTCACCCACAAAGGTCGGCAGGTCAACCGTGTCGAAGGTGCATGGCATCAGCCCGCCCCGCTGCCGGCGCAGTGCGGACAGGGTGGACGCCAGTCCGCGACCAATGCTGCTGGTGGCGGTGAAATGGGAAAGCCAGAGCGAGTTCAGGGGGACACCAAGCCGATCTAAAAAGTGAGCCTGAGTCTAGCAAATTCAGGGGGTCGGGCCTGATCTGTCAGTTTTTCAGGGGCATAAGATGGCGCAAGGACAGGGCGGCTGCCAGCCCCCCCAGCAGCAGACCGGCCGCCACATCCACGACCACATGCTGGCGTGTGGCCAGTGTGGAATAGACGATGCCAGCGCACCACAGCCCATTGAGCAGGCGCAGCCACTGCGGCGCGCCAAAGCGGCGCAGCAGGTAGTGCAGCCAGAGACATGAAAAAATGGCGGTGGCCACATGCAGGGAAGGACAGGCATTGCCCGAGGCGTCCAGGCTCTTGAGGAAATCCACACCCGGATAACGCGCCCAGTCGATATCGGCGGCGGGGACCGCGGTAGGCCACAGGAAGAAGATGACCAGGCCACTCAGGCAAGTCCCCGCCATCGCCCGGCCATAGGCATAAAGTTCTTGCCGCGTTGCCAGCAAGGCCGGCGGCAGGGAGACGTAGATCCACAGCGAGACATACAGCGGCATGGTCCAGGGTTCAAAGCTGACCAGCCGGTCCAGCCCGGTCAAGGGCATCACCGTGACGGCGCTGGCGGGGTGTTTGAGCAGAAAGAAATAAGCGCCAAAAAACACGGCGATGAACAGCATGGTGCCCATGCTTTTCAGAACCATATGTTGGGAGAGGACCGCTGCCACCTGACGGTACCAGACGGTCTGCTGACGCGGCTCGTTCAAGGCTGCTCCTTCATGGCGATGCAGCCTGCCGCAAGGTCACAAAACGCAGACCGGCGGCCGCCGCAGACGCCAGCAGCCCCGGCAGCACTTCAAGCACGACCGGGACGCCCCGCGTGGTTCGCGCCGCATGGCCGTCGTGCAGCAGCAAAATGGCGCCGGCTTGCAAGCCACCCAGCAGTTGGTTTTGAACACGCCCGGCGTCGCTGATCCGGGTGTCGAAACCGCGTGCGGACCAACTGGCCAGCCTGAGCCCGAGCCGGGTCAGCACCGGGTCGAGAAAGGGGTTGCGCAAGCCGGCCGGGGCACGAAAAAACACGGGGCGCTGGCCGGTAATCGAGCTCAAAGTGTCTTGCGCGGCCTGCAGTTCGCGCGCCATGCCACGCGGCCCCAGCAGCGAAAAATGATGGCGGTGGTGCTGGCTGTGGTTTTCCACCGCGTGGCCCCGGCGCACGATGTCGCGGCACAGATCGGGGTAGCGGGCGGCTTGCTCGCCAATGCAAAAAAAGGTGGCCTGAACCGCGTAACGTTCCAGCAGATCGAGCACCAGCGGCGTGACGACCGGATCGGGGCCGTCGTCGAGGGTCAGCGCAATTTCATGGCGGGCCACAGCAGCGGCGGGCAAGCGTGTCCAGTTTGGCCCCAGCCAATGGCTGCGCGGCCACAGGCCGATAGCAGCAATCAGCAGGTGATTGAGCGCCACGCCAGCCAGCGCCCAAGGCCATCGCGCGGGCTCAGCCAGGACGGCCGCCACGGCCAGCAGATGAAGCACGGCGCTGGCGCCAAGCAACAAACGCCGCCGCCAGTGTGCCTCACGCATCGGACTTCCTGGCAAAAATGGCCGCATAGACCAGCGCCAATATGACGCCCGGCGCCACCGTGACGCCCATGGCCTGCAACAAAGAGACCTTGGAAAACGCCAGCACGCCAAACCCGGCCACCGTGGTGAGGTTGGCAAACAGCATCGAGGCCAGCGTGCGCGGCGCGATCGGCGTGCGCGCATCAAGTTGGTCAAAAAACAAGGCGTAATTGGAGCCCACGGCCACCACCAGCAGCAAGCCCACCAGATGCAGAATGATCAATTGCTGACCCAGCAGGGCCAGCCCGGCCGTGACGGTAATGACCGCCGCCGCCAGCGGCGCAATCAGGCGCAGCACACGCATCGGCGAGCGAAAAACCAGCAGCAGCAAGCCCACAATGGCGACCAGTCCACCCAGCGACAGCAGCGTGGCTTCATGCAAATAGCCGGCGTACAGGTGATCGGACTCGGCTTTCATGTCCACGAACAGCACATTCTTCAAGCCCGTGCGCGTCAAGGCCGTGCGAATCTTGTCGGCCTGGATGCCCACACCCTCCGGTGCGGTGAGCGGCAGCAAGGCGGTCCAGCGGTCCTTTTGCGCCAGTAACAAGGCGTCGAGCGCCATCGCCATGGAGGTCTGCGCCAGGTCGCCGGCCTGCAGCAGGGGCCGGCTGCGGGCGGCTTCAACGTCCGCCAGAAACGGTGTCAGCAGTGACGCGCGCAGCGGCAAGCCTTGCACGGCTTGTGCCAGGTTGGCCGCCAGCGGTGCCGCAAGGGGCAAGCTGGCCTGGCGGGCACGCTGCGTCGCCGCGCTGGGGAGGTAACGGCTGGGGCTCTGGAAGCCGGCCAGTTCGCCCTGATCGACTTGCGCTTGCAACAGCGCTGAAACCTGCTCGGCAGAGCGCAGCACCTCTTCCTGGCTGGTGCCGGAGACAACCACCAGATAACGCACGTCCGGCGCGCCCATGTCAGCCCGCAGACGGGTATCGAGCGCCACATCGGCCTGCGACACCGGACTCAGGGAGGCGATCTCGTCATTCAACAAGCTGGCCCGGCTGTTGATGAGAACGGCGCAGGCCAGCAGCAACAGCAGCGCGGCCGGCCAGCGCAGGGCCGCGGCGCGCTGCACCAGGCCAGCCATGACGCGCCCGACGTTGCTGACGTCGTGAATGCGAAAGTTGGCCGGCAGCAGCAGCGGCAGCACGAAACGGGTCACGCTGGCGGCGACGACCAGCCCGGCCATCGCATACAGGCCGAGTTGCGCCAGGCCCGGAAAGCCCGACAGCAACAAGGCGGCAAAGCCGGCCATGGAAGTCAGCACGCCGAGCCGGATGGTCGGCCAAAAACGTTTGATCCAGTGCTGCGGGTCGGCCTCGCCCTGTTCGGATTGCACAAACAGGTAGATCGAATAGTCCACCGCCTCGCCGATCAGCGCGGTGCCAAAGCCCAGCGTGATGCCATGCACCGAACCAAAGCCCAGGCTGACCGCCGCAACACCTGCCAGCACGCCGCTGATGACCGGCAAAAACCCCAGGGCAAGTGCCGTGAAAGAGCGGTAAACCAGCAGCAGCAGCGCCGCGACGAGCCCGACGCTGATGAGTGACAGCAGGCTGACCTGGCTTTTGATGGTGTCACGCGACGTCACCGAGAACACGCCGGGGCCGCTCATGAGCAGCCTGGCGTCCGCGTGGGCCTCGGGCGCCGTCTCAAATGCCTGACGAATCGCCGTCATGGCGCTTTGCTGGGCATCGGTATCGGAACCCGCGGCGCGCGTTTGCAGCAGCAGCAGGGCGCGCGCACCGTCGCGTGAGGCCCAGGCGCCCTGCACCAGCTTGGGCTGCGTGCCGCTGTTGAGCTGTTCGAGCAATTGCACCATCTCACCGGTCGGGTCGCGCGGCAACATGGATTTCACCAGCAGCCCGGCGGGCGATGCCAGCAGGTCAATGCTCTCGCTCAGGGCGGCATGTAACCCCTCCGCGCTGAAGCGCGCGGGCGTCACCGCCGGGCTCAAGAGATAACGGTTGTTGAACAGAAAGGCGCGGTCGCGCTCGGTGTTGACGGGCTCGCCATTGTTGACGGTGACAAAAGCCGCATCGGTGCGCAGGCGCTGCGCGATGTGTTTGGAGAGCTGCGCACGGCGGGGCGCATCGGCGCCTTCAATGCCGACCAGGATCAGGCGCGAGGCCAGGCCGTCACGCAGTTGGTCCATCAGCAGCCGCTGCTCCGGCGTGGGGGTGCGCGGCATGAAGGCCGACAAGTCGGTGGTGAAGCTGGTGCGGCTGATCACGCCAGCGCAGAGCAGTAAAAACGCCAGCCACAGCGCGACGGCCAGGTGGCCACGGCGGCGCGTATCAGGCCTCACGGCGTCACCAGTTTCTCAATGCGCATCACCGAGCTGTCGCCATCGGCCTGGATGATTTCGATGCCGCGCACCTGGTCACGGGCGCCGGTGATGCGGATGCGCTGCACCACGGCCAGCATCTTGTCGTCGCGTGGCAGCAGTTGCAGGGTCCAGCGCTCCGCCGTGCCCTCCAGGCTCAGTTGGTAGTTGCGTTCCAGCGCCTGGCGGTCGCCTGCCAAGGTGCCGCGAATGCTGTCGATAAACGCCGCCAGTTCAGGATAAGCCTGCAACTGCAGACGGTGTTTTTGCCGGCCGCGCTCAATCAACAACTCGCCGCCGTCGATCACCATGGATTCGGGTTTGGGCTTGAGCGTGCGCTTTTCCAGGTAGTCAGGCGCGGTGTAGAACAGTTGCCCGGACGACTCGACCGGGCGCTCCAGCATGGCCATATTTTTCTTCTCGACAAAGCTGGCCTGGCTGGACCGGTTTTGCGCCAGCGAGTCCATCAATTGCTGAAGGTCCCAGGCCGCCAAGGCCGCCGGGCTGGTGATGGCAAACACCAGGCCCAGCACGAGGGACGCCAGTCTAAAAAGTCGAACGGGGTGCATCATGGCGTGGGGTGATTTTTTTCAGGGGAACGGCTGGGTCGCGGCACGGGAGCGCGCCAGAAATCAAAGAAGTTGAACCAGTTGTAGGGCGCGCTGCGACAGTAGCACACCAGCAGCGCAGCATAACGCGCCATGGCCGCCTGGACCGCCAGCGTGCGTCCGCGCGGCGGCACCTTGGAGAAATCCGCCAGCGCCTCGAAATGGATGTCATACCGGTTGCCGCCGCGATACAGCCCGGTCATGAACAGGACCGGGCGCCTCAAGATCGCCGCCATCCGGAACGGCCCCAGCGGCAGCTCGGCCGGATCGCCCAGAAAGTCAAACGCGCGGGTGTCGTCCAGACCCAGCGAGCGGTCGCCCAACATGCCGACGACCGTGCCCTGACCCAGCAGTTCATGCACCTGAATCATCGAATCGATGTGGCCAAGTGCCACGATGTCCTGTTGCGCTTTCGGGTTGATGGCGCCGAGCGCGGCGTTGATCTTGCGCGCGTTTTCCTCAAACATCGCCATGACCACCCGCAGGCCGGGTTGTTGGCGGCCGATGGCCCGCAGCACTTCGAAACTGCCCAGATGCGCGCCGAGCAGGAAAACGCCTTGGCCGTCGGCCACGACCTGGTCGATGAGTTCTTGGTTATGAACGCGGATGTCGAACAGCTCGAAGCGCCCGTTGACCAGATAAACCCGGTCATGGGTCACCGACGCGAAACACAGGAAATGCCGAAACAAATGGCGCCAGCCGACCGATGCGGGCGTCGGCAGTTGCAGCACCCGCCGCAAATAATCGCGTGACATGCGACGCGCGGTCGGCGCAAACGCCAGGAAGTAAGCCGCGATCGCGTAAAGCACCACGCGGCTCGCGCGTCGGCCCAAGCGCA
>NZ_JAMPXE010000218.1 GCF_023701345.1 Rhodoferax sp.
GCATGCGTGCCCTGTTCCACCACCCGGCCCTGGTCCAGCACCACAATGCGGTCGGCCTTGACCACGGTGGCCAGCCGGTGCGCAATGACCAGCGTGGTGCGCCCGCGCATGGCCGACTCCAGCGCGGCCTGCACCATGCGTTCGCTTTCTGCGTATTCCGGTGAACGTGACCACTGATTCCGGCAACGTGACCGGCAATTCCGGCGAACGTGACCGATGGGTCGGTGTTGCGCGATTCAATTTTATGCCGAGCTGTTTTTTCGGCTGAATTTGCCTTTCTGGTGTTGGATTTCTTTATTTATAGGCCCCTGCCAGGGCCGCCGGCAGGCCCCCCTCGGTTGTGCATGTACTCATGCATTACCTGCCCCCCCGGCCAGGGCAATGAGGCCACGATGGTCAGGCGGTGATGTTTCCTTTTGCTGCTGGATTTTTCTTGCGCATTGACTCCCCCGTAAGCGTAAACCGATGATGGTTTTGCATGAGCCGGTCCAGCATGGCATCGGCCACAGTCTGGTCGCCAATCCACTCATGCCAATGCTCGATGGGCAACTGACTGGTGATGATGGTGGCGCGGTGGCTGGCCCGGTCATCGACGATCTCCAGCAGGTCAGCTCGGGTTTGACTGTCCATGGCGGCCATGCCCCAATCGTCAAGTAAAAGGACGTCCGTGTTTTTGAGCGTATCGAGCCAGCGCGTGAACGTGCCGTTGGCGTGGCGAATGCGCAGCTCCTCACCCAGACGGGGAACGCGCAAGTACAGTGCGCTGTGCCCACGCCTGCAGGCATGCTGGGCCAGGGCGCACGCCAGCCATGATTTGCCCGCACCTGTGGCGCCGGTGATCAGCACGGCGTGACCGGCATCGACCCACGCACCCAGGGCCAGGCTCATCACCGCGCTGCGCTCAAGACCGCGTGTGCTGCGGCTGTCCAGGTCTTCGATGGCCGCTTGCGGGTATTTGAGCTTGGCGACTTTAAGCAAACGCGCACAGCGCCGGTCTTGCCGGCCATGGACCTCCCGGTCCACCAGCAAGGCCAGGCGCTCCTCGAAGCTCATGGCGCTGATGCCGCTTTGCTGAAGTTGCTGCTCCAGTGCCTGGGCCATGGTCTCGAGACGCAGACTGCGCAGTTGATTCAAGGTGGTGTTCATCATCATTTTGGGGTTGTCCGTGTTGGATTTCATGGGTCTCATTGGTAATAGTTCGCGCCACGCACATGGACGTGTGCGGGAGAAGTCCACTCAGGGGTCGTGCTGGCTTGCAGCAGGTCGCGCCGGTTGGCAAGAATGTCGCGGATATGGGTGTATTTGCAGGTACCCAGGCTCAACGCCAGCGTGCAAGCCACTTCCAGCCGGGCATCGCCATAGCGCTTGGAGAGCGACAGCAGCCCCAGGCAGGTACGGTAGGCGTGCTCGGGATGGGGCTGGCGCGCCAGCATCTTTTGCACCGTTGCGCCGCAGGCCACGCCAATACGCTCGCCCCAGGCAATGAGCCGCTCAGGCGTCCATTGGGCCTGGTGCTGGTGACGCTCGGGCAGGTGTTCGATCACGGTGGTAAAGCCGCCTTTGTGGGCGCAGCGCATGTGGCTGGCCACCCGGTTGCCACGGTGCAAGACTTCTACCGCATGGGCCGTCACACGCAGCTCCAGTGCCAAACCCACCAGGGCATTGGGCACACTGTAGCGATGGCCTTCAAATTCGACATGGCTGTCAATGTGCACGCGCACTGTCTTGAAGACTGCCCACTCCCAGGGCTGCACAGGCAGGGCCATCAGGGTCGGGGCGTCGATTTGGGCAAACGCACTGAAGCGACTGCCGGGCAGCTTTTGAAACGCACGAAGGTTCAGCCATTGCAGCAAGGGCGAAATGGCGTCGTTGACTTCTTCTACGCTGGCGAATTGGAGTTTGCGCAGGCGCGCCAGGATCCAGCGTTCCACCAGCAACACACTGAGTTCGACCTTGGGTTTGTCCTGCGGGTGGTAGGCCCGTGCAGGCAGCACTGTGCAGCCGTAGTGGCGGGCAAAGTCTTGCACCGTCTGGGTGAGCACCGGCTCGTAGCGATCGGCCACGGTAACCAGGGCGCGCGGGTTGTCGGGCACGATGAGCTGGGGCACGCCACCATAAAAAGTCAATGCCTGCGCGGTGGCACCCAGCCAGTCCTTGGCCGTTTGGGCGGGTGTGGCAATGCAGAAGCAGTAGCCCGACACCCCCATGGCAGCCACGAAGAGGTTGGCTCGCCCAACCTCCTTGTCACCATCAATGAGTGCAATGGTGGGACCGGCATAGTCAATGAACAGCTTCTCGCCTGCGCGGTGCACCTGGCGCATGGAACGCTTGAGGCGTTTGGCAAATTGGCGGTAGTTCTCGCAGAACTGGGAGTAGCGCCAGGGCTTGACTGGGTTGTCGACGCTGTGTTCGTCGCCGACCTGGGCACAGTATTCCTCCCACAGCAGCATGAGGGTCACGCCCTTGCGACCAAGCTCCTGGTGAATTCGTCCGTAGTCGGCCTGGGCGTAGCTGTCGCTGGGGCGGGGCAAGGCCAGCAGGCGTCGCTCCAGCGTGGCCTCATCCATGGCCGAAATGGCCGCCCAGTCCAGAGCGGCTGCCACCGCCAGGCCAACGTACTTGGTGACAACGCCTTTGGAAATACCCAGAGCATTGGCGATTTTTTGGTGGGACTGTCCACCCTCGAATTTGAGACGCAGGGCGTCCTTGAGTTTGCGCATATTGATCCTTAAAGCGGGCATGGGGCTCCTTGCAAAATGCTTGAAGCTATCCGACCCGCAGGTTTCGTTTATGCGCAACACCGTGCCGATGGCGTATATCGCCGTGCCGATTGCTGTGACCAGTTGTAGCGGTCACGTTCGTCGGAATCAGTGGTCACGTTGCCGGAATCCCTGCGGTCACCTTCGCCGGAACGTTGGTCACGTTCCCGGAATCACCGGTCACGTTGGACCGGAATACTCAGCTTTCGGCATCCAGCGCACTGGTGGCTTCGTCGAGCAGCAACAGCGGCGGGTTTTTCAGCATGGCGCGGGCAATCGCAATGCGCTGGCGCTGGCCACCGCTCAGGCGCACGCCGCGCTCACCCAAA
>NZ_JAMPXE010000087.1 GCF_023701345.1 Rhodoferax sp.
CTCAAAGTAATGCACTCGCTTGTTGGCATGTAACGCCGTTTTCCATTTCACGACGCCTAAAATCAGGCGTTCCCGCCGTAGCACAATGGACAGTGCGCATGCCTCCTAAGCGTGAAATACAGGTTCGATTCCTGTCGGCGGGACCACATCAAGAGGCAGCGCCTTACGCCACCGCGTCCGCGCTTTGCCGCGTCAGCATGGCCAGCGTATTGGCGATGGTCTTGCGCAATTCCCGGCGGTCACAAATCAGGTCCACCGCGCCCTTGGTCTGCAGGAATTCAGCGCGCTGAAAACCCTCTGGCAGCGTGACGCGCACGGTGGATTCAATCACGCGCGGGCCGGCAAAGCCGATCAGCGCCTTGGGTTCGGCAATCACCACATCACCCAAAAAGGCAAAACCGGCGCTGACCCCGCCCATGGTCGGATCGGTCAGCACGCTGATAAAGGGCAGGCCTTTTTTGGCCAGGTGCGTGAGTGATGCATTGGTTTTGGCCATTTGCATCAGGCTCAGCAAGCCTTCCTGCATGCGCGCACCCCCGGTGGCGGTAAAGCAGACAAACGGCACTTTTTGCTCGATGGCCGTGTGCACGCCGCGCACAAAACGCTCACCCACCACCGAACCCATGCTGCCGCCCATGAATTCAAATTCAAAACAGGCCGCAACCAGACCGATACCCAGCACCGACCCCCCGATGACCACCAGGGCGTCGGTTTCGCCGGTGTTTTCCAGCGCTTCTTTCAGGCGCTCGGGGTATTTGCGGCTGTCCTTGAACTTGAGCGCATCCACCGGCAACACTTCCTGGCCGATTTCATAGCGGCCTTCGTTGTCCAGAAAGAAATTCAAACGCGCCCGCGCGCCGATGCGGTGGTGGTGGCTGCAGCTCGGGCAGACATTCTGGTTTTGCTCGAGGTCCGTCTTGTAAAGCACCGTGTCGCAACTGGGGCATTTGATCCACAGGCCGCCAGGCACGCTGCGGCGGTCTTCCGGGTTGGTATGCTGGATTTTGGGGGGAAGCAGTTTTTCGAGCCAACTCATGGGGAATCCTTGTCAGTCTTTTGGGAAATGGCGAATTATGAATCGAGCGCGGAGCGGATCTCGCGCAGGAAGGTTTCGGCCGTGGCGGCCACCTGATCGCGCGGCAGCCCGTCAATGAGTTGGATGATACGACTGCCGATCACCACCGCGTCGGCCACCCGGCCAATGGCGCGTGCGGTGGCGGCGTCGCGGATGCCAAAGCCCACGCCCACCGGCACGCTGACATGCTGGCGGATGCGCGGCAGCATGGCTTCGACCGCGGCGGTGTCGAGCGCGCCCGAGCCGGTGACGCCTTTCAGCGACACGTAGTACACGTAACCACTGGCGATGCGGGCCACCTGCTGCATGCGCTCGTCAGTTGACGTGGGGGCCAGCAAAAAGATCAGGTCCATCTGGTTTGCCTTGAGCTCGGCGGCAAAGTCTTCGCATTCTTCCGGCGGGTAGTCAACGATGAGCACACCATCGACCCCGGCGGCGGCGGCGTCCTGCACAAAGGCACTGGTGCCTGCCTGGGCATCGGCGCGCCGGTGTTTCTGGCTGTAGCGCTCGACCGGGTTGGCGTAGCCCATCAGCACCACCGGGGTGCTGTCGTTTGTCTTGCGGAATTCGCGCACCATGGCCAGCACCTGCACCAGGCCGACACCGGCGGCCAGCGCCTTGTCGCCGGCTTTCTGGATCACCGGGCCGTCGGCGCTGGGGTCAGAAAACGGCACGCCCAACTCGATCACGTCGGCACCGCCAGCGACCATGGCGTGCATCAGCTCGGGCGTGATGTCGGCAAACGGAAAACCCGCGGTGACGAACGGAATCAGCGCCTTGCGGCGCTGGGCTTGCAATTGGCTAAACGTGGCGGCGATGCGGCTCATTTGACAACCTTCACAATGGCTTCGTCAGCGGCCAGGCCGCCCTTGACCGACTGGCCCTGGCAACTGGGGCGACAGAAAAAATCGGCGTGACTGAGGTCGGCCACCGTGCCGATGTCCTTGTCACCGCGCCCCGACAGGTTCACCAGGATCGACTGGTCGGCACGCATGGTCTTACTCAGTTTCATGGCGTGGGCCAGGGCGTGGCTGGATTCCAGCGCCGGGATGATGCCCTCGGTGCGGCACAGGTAGTGGAAGGCGTCCAGCGCCTCGGCGTCAGTGATGCCGACATACTGGGCGCGGCCAATGTCGTGCAGGTAGGCGTGCTCCGGGCCGACGCCGGGGTAGTCGAGACCGGCACTGATGCTGTGGGTTTCGGTGACCTGGCCGTTGTCGTCTTGCAGCACATAGGTGCGGTTGCCGTGCAGCACGCCGGGGCTGCCGCGCTGTATCGAGGCCGAGTGCTTGCCACTGTCCATGCCTTCGCCTGCCGCCTCCACACCGATCAGTTGCGTGGCTTCATGCGAGATATAGGGATGGAAAATACCCATGGCATTGCTGCCGCCGCCGACACAGGCCACCACGGCGTCGGGCTGCTCAGTGGTGCAACCGGCGTTTTTCAGCATCTCGGGCATCTGCACCAGGCATTCCTTGCCGATCACGCTCTGGAAGTCGCGCACCATCATCGGGTAGGGGTGCGGGCCGGCCACGGTGCCAATGATGTAGAAAGTGTTGTCGACGTTGGCGACCCAGTCGCGCATGGCCTCATTGAGCGCATCCTTGAGGGTGCAACTGCCGCTGGTGACCGGCACCACGGTGGCGCCGAGCAACTTCATGCGGTAGACATTGGGGCTTTGGCGCTTGACGTCTTCACTGCCCATGTAGACCACGCACTCCATGCCGTAGCGCGCGCAGATGGTGGCGGTGGCGACGCCGTGCTGGCCGGCGCCGGTTTCGGCAATGATGCGCGGCTTGCCCATGCGTTTGGCCAGCATGGCCTGACCAATGGTGTTGTTGATCTTGTGCGCGCCGGTGTGGTTGAGGTCTTCACGCTTGAGGAAAATCTGCGCGCCGCCCATTTCACGGCTGGTGCGGGCGGCGTGGTAAACCGGACTGGGACGACCGACATAATGCGCCAGTTCGTACTCGAATTCGGCCACAAACGCGGGGTCAAACTGGTACTTGGCGTAGGCGGCCTTGAGTTCGCTGATGGCATGGGTCAGCGTCTCGGAGGCAAAACTGCCGCCATAGATGCCAAAGTGACCACGCGGGTCGGGTTGCTGGTAGTTGAACATGTGTTATCGCTTGGCTGAGTTGAGTTGAAGGTCTGCCTGACGGACGGCCGCGACAAACTCACGGATTCTGGTGGGGTCCTTGATGCCTTTTTGGCCTGGCACCTCGACCCCCGAACTGATGTCCACACTGAGTGTTTTACAACGCGGACGCACCACTCTGATGCCGTCGATCACGTTGGCAGCGTTCAGCCCACCACTCAAGACGAGGTGAGCGTTGACGTTTGGAGGAAGCAGTGACCAATTGAATGCTTGCCCGCCGCCGCCATACCCGTCCACTTGCGCGTCGAGCAGGAGGCCTTGGGCCTGTGAATAATCTTGCGCGAATTTTAAGAGATCAAAGCCGCGGCCCGCATCACCCAGGGGAATACGCGCCGCGCGCAGATACGGGCGCTGACCATGCCCGCTGGCAGCCCGGCAGGCCTGCGGCGATTCATCGCCATGAAATTGAATGATGGAGCCTGCCACATCATTGCAAGCAGCTATTACTTTTGAAGTCTCTTCATTGACAAACAGCAGCACCGGCGTGACAAAGGGCGGCAGTCGGCTGGCCAGTGCTGCCGCGCGCCGGGCCGTGACAAAGCGCGGACTTTTTTCATAAAGAACAAAGCCGATGGCATCGACGCCAGCAGCCACCGCCGCATCCACATCGGCCTCACGCGTGAGGCCGCAGATTTTGATGCGGGTGCGGTGCAAGCCTGGCAAGGCCAGTTCGTTGAGCTGGTTCATGGCAATCCATCGAGCAAGGGGGAGTCTTCCGGCAAGCCCCATTGTGGGTCATAACGCGGCCCCAAAAAATACAGGCCGTCGGGTGAGAACGTGGGCGCGGCAGCATCACGGTCGCGCGCCTGCATCACCTGCTGCATCCATGCCACGGGCTGGCGTTGCTCGCCGATGTAAAGCAGACAACCCATGATGTTGCGAATCATGTGGTGCAAAAATGCATTGGCCTCAAACTCGAAACGCCAGTAGGCGCCGCGCCGGGAAATACCGATGCGCAGCATGTTCTTGACGGGCGACAAGGCCTGGCAGGCACTGGCGCGAAACGAGGTGAAATCATGCTCACCGATGAGTTGCTGTGCCGCCTGCTGCATGGGCTCAAGCTGCAAGGGGCGATAAACCCAGCCCACCCGGCCCTGATCCAGACTGGGACGCACCGGCGACTGCATCACCACATAAACATAACGCCGCGACAGCGCGCTGGCCCGGCAATGGAACGCCTTGGGTACCACCTTGGCCCATTGCACCGCGATGTCACGCGGCAGCAGGGCATTGGGCCCGCGCACCCACGAAGCTTCCGGGCGATACAGCGGCGTGTCAAAGTGCACCACCTGCGTCAGGCCATGGACACCGGCGTCGGTGCGCCCGGCACACAGGGTGGAGACCCGGTGGTTGGCAAAACGTGACAAGGCTTTTTCGAGTTGATCCTGCACGGTTTGCCGGGACGGCTGGCTCTGCCAACCCTGGTAATGTCCGCCGTGGTAACTGATGCCTAGTGCAACACGGACAAGTGCTGGCAGCTCACAGCCCATCCGTGCAGACCATCAAATTTGGCTCAGCGCCTGCTGCGCTCTGGCCTGGAGCGGGCCGTCATCAGCCTCGTTGATGACCTGCTGAATCAATTCACGCGCACTTTCATCGTCGCCATTCGCCTTGAATTCATTGGCCAGTGCCAGTTTGGATTCCAGCGCATCAGCATTTGCCATGGATGGCTGCTTGGTCGGCACGCCATCACTGTCATCCAGGTCTAGCGACAAATTGTCAAAGTCAAATTCCATCATGTCCAGGTGCGGGCTGGCAGCCGTCGGGACGGTGGCTGCGCCCATTGGCCCGGAACTGGCCGGGGCCGTCTCCAGTTCTGGCAGGGAATTCTCTGCGATGACAGGCAGCGCTGACCCGGCAGATTCAGCAACATCAGCCGGCTTCGCTTCATCCAGCGAAAAATCAAGATCAAAATCCAGCTCCAGCGCACGGTCAGCCGCGGTGTCAACAGTCTCGGTGGTCTCAACTTCCGCTGCGCCCGCCGACGGGACAACGGGCAGGGGTGGCAGTGGCGCTGCGGCCGTCACGGCTACCGGCCGGCCCCCCGCCAGGTACATGGTGTTGCCTGGTTCCAGCGCCAGTCCGGTCGCACAAATCTGAGCCCATTGGGGACCGTTGTTTTTCAGCAGGGGATAAACCAGGGCCGCCATGGCTGCATAAGATGCAGCATCCTCGCGTTTGGCATAGATGGCCAGCAGTTTTTGATGAATCGCCACGCGCTCAGGCCGTATCCGCAGGGCTTCCTTCAAGATTTCCTCAGCCTGTACGTCACGTCCGTAAGCCAGGTAAACATCGGCCTCAGACAACGGGTCGGTATCTTCTACCGCACCCAACTGGCTGCTTGAATACACCATCGCAGAACTTGTCGCCGATGACTCTTGCGTGTCCACTTTCTGACCACCGCTGTTGCCAAAAAATGACTCGGCCTGAAAAGCACTTTCAATAAAGGAGTCATCGTCAGCTGCTGCTTGTTTCTGGCGCTGACGGACTTTGTAAAAACCCAAACCGGCCAGTAACAGCAGCAGGGAAGCGGCACTTGCCGGCAACAAGGGATTGCTGATCAGTTCATCCAAAAAATCGGAGGCTGGCGCAGGCACGATGGCCGGGGGAATCGTGGCGAGGGTCGGAGAAACCGGCTTTTCAGCGCCAGGTGCCAAGGCAGGTGCAACAGCCAGCGGAGCGACAGAGCCATTGGCTGTGCCTGAAGCTGCACCAGCCGCGGCCATGGCGGCAGCTGTTTGAGCCAGTTGATTGAGTTCGCTGGTGTTTTGACTGATCTGTGCGGCCCGTTTGGCACTGTCTTCGGCATTGCGGGCCAAAGCCAATTGTTCCAGGTCAGCTGTGCTTTGAACCGACCCTTTGGACAAGGTCAGCTTGTCGGGTATTTGTGCTGCCGGTTTTTTGTCTTCCACCGTGGCCTTGATGGTGCCGCTGACGTTGCGCTCGGCAGGCGCCAGATCGGTCACATTCGCGTTGCTGGCAAGCGCAAGACGGTAACGATTGAAATCCTGGCTCTGCGCCGTGATGATTTGGCTGGCTTGCGTCACAGAAACCACAGTGGCCTGCTTTTCAGTGGGCAGCGCCAGGATAGCACCTGCTTTGATGCGGTTGACATTGCCCTCAATAAAGGCATTGGGGTTGCCGCGCTGCATGGCCACCAGCATTTGATCCAGGGACACATTGGACAACATGTGGGTCCGGGCAATTTTGCTGGCGGTATCGCCCGCTCGCACGGTCACCTTTCGACTCGCGCTGCCGGCCACCGCCGGCGCGGATTTAGGCTCAGCGGCCACTGCGGATTGGCGCCTTTCAGGCGGGCTTGCCTGTGCTGCAGTACGCGGCGGCGGGGCCAGTCGAGGCACGGTCACGGACGATGGCGCGGCCAGGGGCGCAGGCAAGGTTGCTGTCAGTGGCTGCGCCATCGGCGTCGGGCGCATATGGGGTGGATCAAACAGCATGGTGTAGTTGCGAACCACACGGCCGCTCTGCCAACCTGCATCCAGGATCAGGTCAACAAATGGCTCCTGAACCAATCGATCGCTGCTCAGACGCAAGTAGCTACGGCCATCAGATCGTTTTTGCAGCACCATCCTGAGGCCGGTCAGTACCGGACTGTAATCCAGCCCTGCGGACTTGAAATTTGCCGGTGCAGCCACTTGAACATTCAGCGAGGCAGCCTCTTCGGCGTTGATATCCGGAATGTCAATTTCAGCCTTCAACGGCTCACCCAAAGCAGATTGAACGGTGATTCGTCCAAGCGACAGGGCCTGTGCATTGGTTCCGCCCAAAGCCAAAAGCGTAGCAAACGTCACAGCCTTGAGTTTCCATCGATAGGACTTAACAATCAATTTTTACTCCAGTTTTCAACCCGCAAAAGACAGGAAAACGCCCAGGCCTCAATGCCCTTGAATGACAAACGCCGATATGCGCTCAGCGGTATGGACACAGGCTGCTGTCAACTGATGATTCTATAGGGTGAAATGAGCACCCTGGGGCCGACACCGTTCAGGCTTGCAGCAAGATGCGCAACATCCGGCGCAAGGGCTCGGCGGCACCCCACAGCAGCTGGTCGCCAACGGTGAAGGCACCCACATACTCGGGCCCCATGGCCAGCTTGCGGATCCGGCCGACCGGAATGGTCAGGGTGCCGGTGACCGCTACCGGAGTCAGGTCCCTGATCGTTGCTTCACGGGTGTTGGGAACCACCTTGACCCATTCGTTGTCGGCAGCGAGCATGGCTTCGATATCTGCCGAAGGCACGTTCTTTTTAAGTTTGAAGGTGAGCGCCTGGCTGTGGCAGCGCATGGCACCGACACGCACGCAGAAACCATCCACTGGCGTCTCGGCGCTGCCAAAGGCCGCGCCCTGGCCCAAAATCTTGTTGGTCTCGGCCATGCCCTTCCACTCTTCGCGCGACATGCCCCAGCCGGGCTCGTCGGACTGCTTGCCCAGACCGAGATCTTTGTCGATCCAGGGAATCAGGGAGCCACCCAACGGCACGCCAAAATTAGCCGTCTCGCTGGCGCTCAGGGCGCGTTGCTTGGCAATCACCTTGCGGTCGATTTCGAGAATGGCGGACTTGGGATCGTCGAGCAAGGCCTTGACTTCGGCATTGAGGGTGCCGAACTGCGTCAGCAACTCGCGCATGTGCTGGGCTCCCCCACCGCTGGCGGCCTGGTAGGTTTGCGTGCTCATCCACTCGACCAGACCGGCTTTGTACAGGGCGCCAACACCCATCAGCATGCAGCTTACCGTGCAGTTGCCGCCAATCCAGTTGTTGCCGCCCTTTTTCAGGGCGGTCTGGATGACCGGCAGATTGACCGGATCCAGAATGATGATGGCGTCGTCCTTCATGCGCAACGTGGACGCCGCGTCGATCCAGTGACCGCTCCAGCCTGCCGCGCGCAGCTTGGGGAAAACCTCGGTGGTGTAGTCGCCGCCCTGGGCGCTGATGATGATGTCGCATTTTTTCAGCGCATCAATGTCAAACGCATTTTTCAGTTGCGTCTCGTTCTTCGCCCACGACGGCGCCGCACCACCCGCGTTGGAAGTGGAAAAGAACACCGGCTCGATCAAGGCGAAATCGCCCTCGGACTGCATGCGGTCCATCAACACCGAGCCCACCATGCCACGCCAGCCTACCAAACCCACCAAGTTACCGACTTTCATCACGAATCCTTTTCAGATCAATTAAATTCTTTGCACATATTCAAAAAAAGCAGGAGAACACCCGTCCTGCCATTGGCTTACTTCAAGGCCTTGACCACCGCGTCACCCATCTCACGGGTGCTGACGCGCGTGCTGCCGGCACTGAAAATGTCCGCGGTGCGCAAACCCTGCGCCAGCACGGTTTTGACAGCCGCTTCGATGCGGCCGGCCGCGTCAAGCTGGTTCAGACTGAAGCGCAACATCATGGCAGCGCTCAGGATGGTGGCCAGGGGGTTGGCAATGCCCTTGCCGGCAATGTCGGGCGCGCTGCCATGGCTCGGCTCGAACAGGCCCTGGTTATTGGCATTCATGGAGGCCGAGGGCAACATGCCAATCGAACCCGTCAGCATGGAAGCTTCATCGCTCAGAATGTCGCCAAACATGTTGCCGGTGACCACCACGTCGAATTTCTTGGGTGCGCGCACCAGTTGCATGGCGGCATTGTCGACATACATGTGGTCCAGCGCAATATCGGGGTACTGCAGGCCGACCTCGGTGACGATGTCTTTCCAGAACTGGAAGGTTTCCAGCACGTTGGCCTTGTCAACACTGGTGACACGGCCCTCGGAACCGGCTGCCTTGCGTGTGCGCGCCGCCTGGAATGCCACATGGGCAATGCGCTCGATCTCGGGGCGACTGTAGCGCATGGTGTCAAAGGCTTCCTCGGCACCGGGGAAATGCCCGTCTGTGGCAATGCGACGGCCACGCGGCTGGCCAAAGTAGATGTCGCCGGTCAATTCGCGGATGATCAAAATGTCCAGACCGGCAATCAGTTCCGGCTTGAGGCTGGAGGCATTCACCAGTTCTTCATAACAAATCGCCGGGCGGAAATTGGCAAACAGGCCGAGGTGCTTGCGCAGGCCCAGAATGGCCTGCTCCGGGCGCAACGGGCGATCCAGCGTGTCGTATTTCCAGTCACCCACCGCGCCGAACAGGATGGCATCGGCCTCTTTGGCCAGCTTCAGGGTGGACTCGGGCAAGGGATGGCCATGGGCTTCATAGGCGGCGCCGCCGACCAGGGCGGTTTCCATTTCAAGGTTCAAATCCAGCGCGCCAAGAACCTTGACCGCCTCGGCCACAATTTCGGTACCAATCCCGTCGCCGGGTAAAACTGCAATTTTCATGATTGTTTTTTATGATTCAGAATAAACTTTTCAGGCCAACATGGTGTGCGCCAACCAGGGCTTTTGTGCCAGACGCTCTGCCTCAAACGCCTTGATTTTGTCGGCATGGCGCAGCGTCAGGCCGATGTCATCGAGACCATTGAGCAAACAGTATTTGCGAAAGGCCTGCACCTCGAACGGCAGTTCCTCGCCATTGTGTTTGATGACGCGCTGACGCTCCAGGTCAATGGTCAGCGTGTAGCCCGGAAACGCCGCCACGTCGTCAAACAAATGCCCGACCTGCACTTCGGTCAAGACAATCGGCAGCAAGCCATTTTTGAAGCTGTTATTGAAAAAGATATCGGCGTAACTGGGGGCGATGATGGCACGAAAACCGAACTGATCGAGCGCCCAGGGTGCGTGCTCCCGCGAGGAACCACAACCAAAGTTCTTGCGCGCCAGCAAGATCGAAGCGCCCTGAAAACGCGGCTGATTCAGGACAAAGTCCGGGTTGGGTTTGCGGCTGGCAGGGTCTTGTCCGGGGTAGCCCGCATCCAAATAGCGCCACTCGTCAAACAGGTTTTGACCAAAGCCTGTTTTGCGGATCGATTTGAGGAACTGCTTGGGAATGATGGCATCGGTATCCACGTTTTCCCGATCCATCGGGGCCACCAGCCCCTTGTGAAGGGTAAATTTTTGCATGGTTTGTCCTATTTCTTTTTGACTGCATCTTCGATGGTTTCACCTGCTTTTTGCAGGTCCTGACCGACGCCTTTGACGGTGTTGCAGCCTGCCAGAAGCAGCAGCGCGACAGCAATGAACAAAGTGCTCAATGATTTCATGGTGTGTCCTTGAGGCTTGGGTTAGACGAATTTGCGCACATCGACAAAATGGCCATGGATGGCCGCCGCCGCCGCCATGGCGGGGCTGACCAGATGGGTGCGACCACCGGCGCCCTGGCGGCCTTCAAAGTTGCGGTTGCTGGTGGAGGCGCAGCGCTCACCCGGCTCCAGACGGTCGGCATTCATGGCCAGACACATGGAGCAACCGGGCTCGCGCCACTCAAAACCAGCGGCGAGAAAAATCTCATGCAGGCCCTCACGCTCGGCCTGCGCCTTGACCAGACCGGAACCCGGCACCACCATCGCCAGCCGGATGTTGGGCGCCACTTTGCGGCCCAGTGTTTTCACGATGGCGGCCGCCTCACGCATGTCTTCGATGCGGCTGTTGGTGCAGGAGCCAATAAACACCTTGTCCACGTACAGGTCGTTGAGGGCTTTACCCGGCTCCAGTCCCATGTAGACCAAGGCGCGCTCGATGGCGCCGCGCTTGCTGGCATCTTTTTCGCGTTCCGGGTCAGGCACCCGGTCATCAATGCCCAGCACCATCTCGGGCGAAGTGCCCCAGGTCACTTGGGGCACCAGTTGCGAGGCGTCGATGTCGACCACCGCATCAAAGTGCGCATCGGCATCCGAATGCAGGGTTTTCCAATAAGCCACCGCCTGCTCCCATTCCACGGCAGCGGCCGGCTCATTGGGCGCGTTGTAACCCGGGGCAAGGGGGCGCCCTTTCACGTACTGAATGGTTTTTTCATCCACCGCCACCAGACCGGCGCGCGCACCGGCTTCGATCGCCATGTTGCAGACGGTCATGCGCGCTTCCATGCTGAGCGCACGGATGGCGGCGCCGCCAAATTCAATGGTGTAGCCGGTACCGCCAGCCGTGCCGATTTTTCCGATCACCGCCAGCACAATGTCCTTGCCAGTACAGCCACGCGGCAAAACACCCTCGACCCGCACCAGCATGTTCTTGGCCTTTTTGGCGAGCAGCGTTTGCGTGGCCATGACGTGTTCGACCTCGCTGGTGCCAATGCCGTGCGCCAAAGCACCGAAAGCTCCGTGGGTGGAGGTGTGCGAGTCGCCGCAGACCACCGTCATGCCGGGCAGCGTGGCGCCGTTTTCCGGGCCAATCACATGGACGATGCCCTGGCGTCGCGACATGAACGGGAAATAGGCAGCCGCACCATATTCCTTGATGTTCGCGTCGAGCGTCAATACCTGCTCTTTGCTGGTGGGGTCGGTGATGCCGTCATAGCCCAGCTCCCAACCGGTGGTGGGCGTGTTGTGGTCTGCCGTGGCCACGATCGAGCTGATGCGCCAGACCGGCCGCTTGGACTGCCGCAGGCCTTCGAACGCCTGCGGGCTGGTGACTTCGTGCACCAGATGGCGATCGATGTAGAGCAGCGCCGTACCGTCTTCTTCGGTGTGGACGACGTGTTCGTCCCAGAGTTTGTCGTAAAGGGTCCGTGCCATGCTGTTTTCCTTGATAAGGGATAGATTTTAAACGGCAGAGAAAGAACCCGGGCGCACAACACAAACGCCCGCCGGTGTTGCCAACCGGCGGGCGTTTTTAAGTGAAAAACTTCTTACCGTTCAGAAATTGGTTTGACGCTGCGTGTCACCGAGCCTGTGAACAACTGGCGCGGACGGCCAATTTTGTACTCGGGGTCGCTGATCATCTCGTTGAGCTGGGCGATCCAGCCGACGGTACGTGCCAGTGAAAAGACACCGGTGAACAGGTTGACCGGGATGCCGATGGCGCGCTGGACGATGCCAGAATAAAAATCAACGTTCGGGTAGAGCTTGCGCGACACGAAGTAATCGTCTTCGAGGGCAATTTTTTCAACTTCCTTGGCCAGTTTGAACAAGGGGTCATTTTCCAACCCGAGTTCTTGCAGCACCTCGTTGCAGGTTTCCTGCATCAGGGTGGCGCGCGGATCGTAGTTTTTGTAAACCCGGTGACCGAAGCCCATGAGCTTGACGCCGGAGTTTTTGTCCTTGACCTGCTCCATGAATTCACCCACCTTGGCGACACCACCCTGGCGCTGAATGTCTTCCAGCATGTTCAGGCAGGCTTCATTGGCTCCGCCGTGGGCCGGGCCCCAGAGGCAGGCCACACCCGCCGCAATCGCCGCAAACGGGTTGGTGCCGGACGAGCCGCACAGGCGCACGGTAGAGGTGGAAGCATTCTGCTCATGGTCAGCATGCAAAATGAAGATGCGGTCCAGGGCGCGCTCCAGCACCGGGTTGACAACGTACTCTTCGCACGGTGTACCGAACATCATGCGCAGAAAGTTGCCAGCATAGCTGAGGTCATTCTGCGGGTACATGTAAGGTTGACCAATACCGTACTTGTAGGCCATGGCCACCAGCGTGGGCATTTTGGCGATCAGGCGAATGGCGGAAATTTCCCGATGCGCGGGGTTGTTGATGTCGGTGCTGTCATGGTAGAACGCCGACAGGGCACCCACCAGGCCGGTCAGCACAGCCATCGGGTGTGCATCGCGGCGGAAACCGCGCAGGAAAAATTGCATCTGCTCGTTGACCATGGTGTGGTTGATGACGAGCTTGTGAAAGTCCTGGCGCTCTTGCAGGTTGGGCAACTCGCCCTTGAGCAACAAATGGCAGGTATCGAGGTAATCACACTGCGTTGCCAATTGCTCGATGGGGTAACCACGGTACAGGAGTTCGCCCTTGTCGCCATCAATGTAGGTGATGGCAGACTGACACGACGCCGTGGACAAAAAGCCCGGGTCGTAGGTGAACATGCCGCTTTGGCCATAGAGCTTGCGAATGTCGATCACGTCCGGACCGACCGTCCCCTGGTAAACCGGCAAATCAACGCTTGGGGTGCCGTTACTGAACGACAGGGTGGCTTTATTTTCAGCTAGCTTCATAGTGACCTTTCAGGTGGTTTTTTCAACATACTTAAAACTTCGCAAACTTCGTCCTGAACCAGATTTGCATCCAGTTGGGCCAAAGTTTTGCGCCCAAGGTGCAAATCCAGCAGATCTGAATCGCTTAAATCCATTAGAACGTTCAGACCTTGCGCCTGCTTGACGGTAAGCGTGGATTCGAATCGCTTGAAGAAACGTTCGATGAAAATATCGTTTTCGAGCAGACCCCGGCAGCAGCGCCACTTGAGTTTGCTCAATACTCTTTCGTCGATCAAGGCGTCGCCTGTCTCCATGCCAGTGGTGTTCATCAGGTCCGCATCAGATGGCGCGACGCACCATCAGTTCCTTGATCTTGCCAATCGCCTTGGTCGGGTTCAGTCCTTTCGGGCAGACATCCACGCAATTCATGATGGTGGTGCAGCGGAACAAACGGTAGGGGTCTTCCAGGTTGTCCAGACGCTCACTGGTGGCTTCATCACGGCTGTCGGCAATAAAGCGGTAGGCTTGCAGCAAACCCGCCGGGCCGACGAATTTGTCTGGATTCCACCAGAACACAGGGCAACTGGTGGAGCAACTGGCGCACAAAATACACTCATACAGGCCGTTGAGTTCTTCACGCTCTTCCGGGCTTTGCAGGCGCTCTTTTTCTGGCGGCCGGGTGTCGTTGACAAGATAAGGTTTGATCGAGTGGTACTGCTTGAAAAACAGCGTCATGTCGACGATCAGATCGCGCACCACAGGCAGGCCAGGCAACGGTTTGAGCACGATGGTATCGGGCAGCGTCAGCATGTTGACCAGGCAGGCCAGGCCATTTTTGCCATTGATGTTCATGGCGTCCGAGCCACAAATACCTTCACGGCACGAACGTCGGTACGACAGTGTTGGGTCAATTGCTTTTAGTTTGGTCAAGACGTCAAGCAACATGCGTTCGCTGCCATCAAGCTCGACCTCGATGGTCTGCATATAGGGCTTGGCATCGGTGTCAGGGTTGTAGCGGTAGATTTGGACGGTACGTTTAGCCATGATTTGCTTTCTTGTTCAGTTGGAGGCAGCGCTTGTGGTCTGTACTGCAAGTTGTCAGAAGGTGCGGATTTTTGGAGGTACGGAAGCAACTGTCAGCGGCTTGAGGTTGACCGGCTTGTAACTCAGGCTGTTGGTCGCTTTGTCCCACAAGGTGTGCTTGAGCCAATTGACATCGTCCCGTCCCAGCGGGGACGTTGGGTCATCGGCAGGCCGGTCGTAATCCGCCACACTGTGCGCGCCGCGGCATTCATGCCGTGCAGCTGCCGACACCATGGTTGACTGCGCTACTTCAATCATGTTCTCAACTTCGAGTGCCTCGATGCGCTCAGTATTGAAAATTTGTGACTTGTCGGTCAATTTGATATCGGTGACACGCTGACGCAATTGGGCAATCTTGGCAACGCCCTCGTCCATGCTGGCCTGGGTCCGGA
>NZ_JAMPXE010000088.1 GCF_023701345.1 Rhodoferax sp.
ACCTACGCCACTTGGTGGATCCGCCAGGCCATCACCCGCTCGATCGCCGACCAGGCGCGCACCATCCGCATCCCGGTGCACATGATCGAGACCATCAACAAGATGAACCGCATCAGCCGCCAGCACCTGCAGGAGTTTGGCTTTGAGCCCGACGCCAGCGTGCTGGCCGAGCGCATGGAAATTCCCGAAGACAAGATCCGCAAGATCATGAAGATCGCCAAGGAGCCGATTTCCATGGAAACGCCGATTGGCGACGACGACGACAGCCACCTGGGTGACTTCATCGAGGACGGCGCCAACACCGCCCCGATGGAAGCGGCGATGCAGGCCGGCCTGCGCGACGTGGTCAAGGACATCCTGGACAGCCTCACCCCGCGCGAAGCCAAGGTGCTGCGCATGCGATTTGGCATCGAGATGACCAACGACCACACGCTCGAAGAAGTGGGCAAGCAGTTCGACGTGACGCGTGAACGCATCCGCCAGATCGAAGCCAAGGCGTTGCGCAAGCTCAAGCACCCGAGCCGCTCCGACAAGCTGCGCAGCTTTACCGACAACCTGTAATTTGCGAATTGGCCACCCTCGGACTGTGCCATGCATGAAATGTCGCTGGCCGAGGGGGTGTTGCAACTGATCGAGGACGCAGCACGCCAGGACCAGTTCAAGAGGGTTACTGCCGTCTGGCTTGAAATTGGCCAGCTCTCAAGCGTGGACCCCGAGGCCATGGCGTTCTGTTTCGATGCGGTCACGCGCGGCACGGTGGCCGAGGGTGCCAGGCTGGAGATCATCACCCTGCCCGGCCAGGGCTGGTGCGCAGCCTGCGCCCGGACCGTGCCCATGTCCGAGTTGTTTGCTGAATGCCCGCTGTGCGGCGACGTCCCGCTGCGTGTCACTGCCGGCACGGAAATGCGGGTGAAGGAACTTGAGGTAAGCTGAGCGCCAACGTGGTCCCATCGGATCCAAGCGAGGAGACAGGCGATGTGTGTGACTTGTGGTTGCGGCGAAGGTGATGTCAGGATCGAAGGCGCCACAGCGCATCATGATCACGTCCATGATCACGAACACGACCCGGCACCCGCGCATTCGCATGCGCCGGGCATCACGCCGGGCCGCAGGGTACAAATCGAGCAGGACATCCTGGCCCAAAACAACGCCTATGCCCAGGCCAACCGGCGGCTACTTGCCGAGCGCGGCGTTTTTGCGCTGAACCTGGTGTCCAGTCCGGGCTCGGGCAAAACCAGCCTGCTGTGCAAGACCATCGACCTGTTGAAGCAACCGGCGGTGGCCGTGATCGAGGGCGACCAGCAAACCAGCCAGGATGCCGAGCGCATTCGCGCCACCGGTGCCCAGGCGATTCAGATCAACACCGGCAAGGGATGCCACCTGGATGCCCACATGGTGGGCCACGCCATGGCGCAGCTCAAGCTGGCAGACGATAGCCTGCTGATGATCGAGAACGTGGGTAACTTGGTATGCCCGGCGGCGTTCGATCTGGGCGAGGCGCATAAAGTGGTGATTCTGTCGGTGACCGAGGGTGAAGACAAACCCATCAAATACCCCGACATGTTTCGCGCCGCCAGCCTGATGCTGCTCAACAAGATCGACCTGCTGCCTTATCTGACTTACGACGTCGATGCCGCCATTGGCTACGCGCGCCGGGTCAATCCTGGTATCCAGGTGATTCAGCTCTCGGCCACCAGTGGCGCGGGCATGGCTGAATGGCTGGCTTTTCTGCGTGATGGCATGGCACGGGACCAGGCGGCCAGACAGCAAACCGTGGCGGGCCTGCAAGCCCGCATCGCCCGGCTCGAAGCCCAATTGCAGGCGCGGGCTGCTTAACGGTTTTGGCCTTGATAACTCGGCACATCCGCGTCACCGGCACCGTCCAGGGGGTCGGTTTCAGGCCATTTGTCTGGCGTCTGGCGCAGCAGCTTGGGCTCACCGGCTGGGTGCGCAACGATGCCCAGGGCGTTGAAATCCTGGTCCAGGGACCTCAAACCCGGTTGACCGAATTGCTGCAGCGCCTGCGGATGGATGCGCCGCCTTTGGCGCGCGTGGACAGCGTACAGGCGCAGGATGTGCTGGCCGAGCCCTTCACCGATTTCAGCATCATCGCCAGCCAGTCAGGCCAGGCCAGCACGGCCATTGGCCCCGATGTGGCAGTGTGCGACGAATGCCTTGCCGAGTTGTTCGACCCGTCGAGCCGGCGCTGGCGCCACGCCTTCATCACCTGCACCCATTGCGGCCCGCGCTACACCATCACCCGTGCCCTGCCCTACGACCGTCCGCAAACCAGCATGGCCGCGTTCCCGCTGTGCCCGGCCTGCAGTTCAGAATACACCGCGCCGGCAAACCGGCGCTTTCATGCCGAGACCACCTGCTGCCCGCAGTGCGGCCCGCGTTTAAGTTTGTCAAATGCGCAAGGTCAAGCCATCACCGGCGATCCGATCACGCAAAGCTTGCGCCTGCTGCAAACCGGTCACATCGTCGCCATCAAGGGCCTCGGCGGCTTCCACCTGGCGTGTGACGCGCGCAACGCAGAAGCCGTGGCGCGGCTGCGCTTGCGCAAAAACCGCGAAGCCAAGCCCTTTGCCGTGATGCTGGCCAATGCGGCCAGCGTCGCGCCTTATGCCCGCATTCGTCGCGATGACAAACAGAGCGCCCTGCTGGAAAGCCGCGAGCGCCCCATCGTGCTGCTGCCGGCCACAGCGGCTGGCGAGGCCGAACTGTCCGGCGTCGCCCCTGGCCTGCTGCGCCTGGGTGTGATGCTGCCCACCACGCCGATCCATTACCTGCTGTTCCATGAAGCCGCGGGGCATCCTGCTGGCAGTGCCTGGCTGACCGAAACCCAGGCCATGGTGCTGGTGATGACCAGTGCCAACCCGGGCGGTGAGCCCATCGTGCGCGATACCCAAGAAGCCCACGCCCGACTGGCTGGCATCGCTGACGCCTATCTGGACCATGACCGCGACATCGTGGCGCGCTGCGACGACAGTGTGATGCAGGTGGTGGCGGGCAAGCCGCAATTCATCCGTCGCAGCCGGGGTTTCGCACCTGCCGCCATCCGGCTGCCCAGTGGCGGGCCGTCGGTGCTGGCCTTTGGCGCCTACCTCAAAAACACCGTCTGCGTCACGCGTGGCGATGAAGCCTTTTTATCGCCTCACATTGGCAGTCTGGACAACGCGGCAAGTTGCGAATTCCTGGATGAAACCGTGCAGCGCCTGTGCGTGTTGCTCGACGTCAAGCCAGGGCTGGTGGCGCACGACCTGCACCCCGATGACTACAGCACGCGCGCCGCGCTTCAGTACGCGCAGCAGCGCGGCCTGCCCACCCTGGCCGTGCAGCATCACCACGCCCACATGGCCGCGGTCTGTGCCGAGCATGGCTGGCAAGGCCCGGTGCTGGGGCTGGCGCTGGACGGTGTCGGCCTGGGAACGGACGGCACTGCCTGGGGCGGCGAGCTTCTCAAGGTCGATGGTACGCGGTTCGAGCACCTGGGCCATCTGCGCCCGCTGCCCATGCCGGGCGGCGACCAGTGTGCGCGTGAGCCCTGGCGCATGGCTGCGGCCGTGCTGCATGAACTGGGCCGCAACGCAGACATCGCGCAGCACTTCCAGGAGCCGGCCGCCAGCACGGTGGTCGCCATGCTGGCGCGCCAGTTCAACTGCCCGCGCACGTCGAGCATGGGCCGTGTGTTCGATGCCGCGGCGGGCCTGCTTGGCATCTGTCACACCATGGCTTACGAGGCTCAGGCCGCCATGCTGCTGGAACAGGCTGCAACTATTTTCATAGAGGGCCATGGCTGGCCAGAACCGTTGCCGGGCGGCTATGCTGTCCGCGACGACGGGCAACTCGACCTGCTGCCGCTGCTGGCTTCGCTGATCGATGCGGGTGATACCACTCGGGCCGCCGCCCGTTTCCACGCCACCCTGGTGGCAGCCTTGAGCGATTGGGTACTGCGGGCCTCGAAAGCCACCGGTTTGACCACCCTGGCCTGGGGCGGCGGCTGCTTTCTCAACACCCTGCTGTCAAGCCACCTGCGGCAGAATCTGGAACAGCATGGCATCATGGTGCTGGCACCCAGCCTGACCTCGCCGGGCGATGCCAGCATCGCGCTCGGGCAGGCCTGGGTCGCCCTGCATTATCTGGAGGAAAACTGATGTGTCTGGCACTACCTGTCAAGGTGATTGAAGTGGGCTGCGGCCCGGCGCGCGACATGGGCCTGGTGGACCTGGGTGGCGTCAAAAAAGAAATCTCGCTGGCACTGCTCGACGATGTGCAGGTGGGTGACTACGTGATTTTGCACGTGGGTTATGCACTGTCCAGACTCGATCCCGAAGAGGCCGGGCGCACGCTGGCACTGTTTGCGGAAATGAACGAGCCACCCGTGGCCACAGCATGAAATACATCGACGAGTTCCGCGACGGCGATCTTGCCCGGGTGCTGGCGACCAGGATTGCCCGACTGGCGCAACCGCAACGCAACTACAGCTTCATGGAATTTTGCGGCGGCCACACCCACGCCATTTCGCGTTACGGCCTGTCGGACCTGCTGCCGCCCAACGTGCGCATGGTGCACGGCCCGGGCTGCCCGGTGTGCGTGCTGCCGATTGGCCGCATCGACATGGCGATTGAGCTGGCGCTGCATCAAGACGTGATCCTCTGCACTTACGGCGACACCCTGCGCGTGCCCGCCTCTGCTGGCCTGTCGCTGATCAAGGCCAAGGCGCGCGGTGGCGACATCCGCATGGTCTACTCCACCCTCGATGCGCTGCAGATTGCCCGCGACAACCCGCAGCGACAGGTGGTATTTTTTGCCATCGGCTTCGAGACCACCACGCCGCCCACGGCGCTGGCCATTCTGCAGGCGCACCAGGAGCAACTGGCAAACTTCAGCGTGCTGTGCTGCCATGTACTCACCCCGGCCGCGATCACCCGGATTCTGGAATCCCCCGAAGTGCGGCAATGGGGCACGGTGCCGATTGACGGCTTCATCGGCCCGGCCCATGTTTCCACCGTGATCGGCAGCCGGCCCTACGAACAGTTTGCCGCCAACTACCGCAAACCCGTGGTGATAGCCGGCTTTGAGCCGCTCGACGTGATGCAGGCCATTCTGATGCTGGTTCAACAGGTCAACGACGGCCGCGCCGAAGTTGAAAACGAGTTTTCACGCGCGGTGAGCCGCGACGGCAACCTGAAGGCGCAAGACCGTATGGCCGGGGTGTTTGAATTGCGCGACGAATTTGAGTGGCGCGGCCTGTCGGTGGTGCCCGATTCGGCCCTGATGATCCGGGAAAAATACGCCAGCTTTGATGCCGAGCGCCGCTTCAACGTGACGTACAAGTCGGTGCCCGACAACAAGGCCTGTGAATGCGGGGCCATCCTGCGCGGCGTCAAGCGGCCGCAGGACTGCAAGATTTTTGGCACCGTCTGCACCCCCGAAAACCCGGTGGGCTCGTGCATGGTCAGCAGCGAAGGCGCCTGCGCCGCGCACTACAGTTACGGCCGTTACAAGGACATGGCCACATGAGCGAAGTCAAACGCGGCTACGCGCGCCCGCTCGACCTCAAACATGGCCGGGTCGACATGACACACGGCGCGGGCGGCCGCGCCATGGTGCAACTGATCTCCGAACTGTTCTACCTTCACCTGGGCAACCAGTATCTGGGCCGGGGCAATGACGGCGCGGTGTTACCTGCGCCCATGCTGGACGGCAAGCCCGCGCGCCTGGTGATGTCGACCGACTGCCATGTGGTTTCCCCCCTGTTTTTCCCGGGCGGCGACATCGGCTGCCTTTCAGTCCATGGCACGCTCAACGACGTCGCGGTGATGGGCGCGACACCGCTGTATCTGGCAGCCGGTTTTATTCTGGAAGAAGGTTTTGCGCTGGCCGACCTGGCGCGCATCGTCGAATCCATGGCGCGCGCTGCAACCCAAGCCGATGTACCGGTGGTGACCGGCGACACCAAGGTGGTCGAGCGCGGCAAAGGCGACGGCATTTTCATCACCAGCACCGGGGTCGGCGTTTTGCCCGACGGACTGGAGCTGGGCGGGGCCCGCGTGCGGCCGGGCGATGTGGTGCTGGTCTCCGGCACCCTGGGCGACCACGGCGTGGCCATCATGAGCCAGCGCGAAAACCTCAGGTTTGAGGCCGCCATTGCGTCCGACACCGCTGCCCTGCACGGCCTGATCGCTGCGCTGCTGGCCACGGGTGCCGACATCCGCTGCCTGCGCGACCCCACCCGCGGCGGCCTGGCCTCGACGCTGAACGAAATTACCGGCCAGTCGGGCGTGGGCATGATGCTGCATGAGAAAGCCATCCCGATCAAGCCGGTGGTGGCCGCCGCCTGCGAATTTCTGGGGCTGGATCCGCTCTATGTGGCCAACGAAGGCAAGCTGATCGTGATTTGCGCCGCCGCCGATGCGCCGCGCCTGCTGGCTGCCATGCGCGCGCATCCGCTGGGGCTGGACGCCGCCCAAATTGGCGAGGTCATCGCCGACGACCACCATTTTGTCCAGCTCACCACCGCCTTTGGTGGCCGGCGCATTGTCGATTGGCTGACCGGCGAGCAGTTGCCGCGGATTTGTTAGTCACAGGGCGCGGTCCAGGTGGGTGTAACCGCCATCGACAAAAACCCATTGTCCCGTGGTGTGTGACGACGCGTCCGACAGCAAAAAAACACACATATTGGCAATTTCCTCCGGCGTGGTCATGCGCTTGCCGAGGGGAATTTTTGCAACGATTTTTGCCAGCTTTTCCTGCGGGTTGTCGAACCCCGCAAGCCACTGCTGGTAGAGCGGCGTCATCACCTCGGCCGGCAGGACCGCATTCACGCGCACGCCGAACTCCAGCAATGCGGCCGCCCATTCCCGGGTCAGCGACAACTGAGCGCCTTTGGACGCGCAATAGCCACTGGTATTGCCCTGGCCCGTGACGGCGGTTTTGGAGGACACGTTGACGATGGCACCTTTGCTGGCCTTGAGGTGCGGCACACAGTGATGCGCCATGACGTAGTAATGGATCAGGTTGCGCTCCAGCGAGGCAACAAAAGCATCGCGGCCGGCATCCAGGCCGACACCGTCGTTGATGCCGGCGTTGTTCACCAAACCGTCGATGCGCTTGAACCGGGCCACCGTGGTGGCAACGGCATCCCGACAGGCCTGATCATCGGAAAGTTCCAGCTCGAAAAACTGATAGTCTGGCTGAATGTGCGCCAGCTCGGTCATGAATTGCTTGTCCAGTGCGTTTTTCCCCAGGATCACCGGTACGGCGCCTTCCCTGGCCAGCGCCAGTGAGATGGCCGCCCCAATGCCGCTGCCACCACCGGTCACGATGACCACTTTGTCTTGCAAATGCAGATCCATCTCAATCCTGTGTCCTATTTCAATTTATATCGTCAGGCCGTACATGCGCACCGCATTCGCACCCCAAAATGCCTGCTGCTCATGTCTGTCCAGCCGCGATTCAGCCCAGCTTTGCGCGATGGCATGAACGGCCTGGTAGTCGGCCGCCAGTTGGCTGACCGGCCAGTCGGAGCCGAACATCAGGCGCCCGGGCCCGAAGGCTTCCAGGGCGACATCGAAACATTGCTCGATGTGCAGGATGTCGGCCGCACTGGGGTCATCCTGATGTTGCCAGTCGGTCTCGGTCACCAGCCCCGAGAGTTTGCAACTGACATGGGGCAGACGTGCCAGTTGCGTTAACGCTTGTTGCCATTGCTGTCTTGACGCCGGATCGGTCAGCCAGTCGCGAATCCTGGGTTTGCCCACATGGTCCAGCACCAGCGCATGCCGGTCATGACGAGTACAAAAATCGATCACGATGGGCAGTTGTTGCGCAAAAACCAACACCTCAAACACCAGTTGCCGGCGCTGCAGACAGGCGACGCCCGCATTGAAGGCCGGGTTGTTGATGATTTCCACGAGGTCCGGCTCGTCCTGCAGCAGGTAACGAAAGCCCTTGAGTTTTTCCTGACCCTGCCAGCGCGCCAGATCTGCCTCCAGTGTGGCGCTGGTCAGATCGGTCCAGCCAATCACACCCAGGATGTGCGGATGGTGCGCCGCCAGTTCGAGCAGGAAATCCGTCTCTTGGGGGCCGCACCGGGCCTGGACGGCAATCAGCCCCAGAACGCCGCAGTTGTCCATGCCGGGCCGGCTGTCAACCGGGCGCTGATGCCGACGCAGAACAGGCATGTCTTCGGAGATCCAGGGAAAATCCTGCGGTTCAAAGTGCCAGAAGTGCTGGTGGGTGTCGATTTTCATGATGGCTGCGTGGCTGTGGGTCGGCATGTACACCTCGCTATGTTGCAGTCCCGCAGCCTGGCTGGGTATACGGGTAAACGATAGGAACAAAACATCTTGCGCAGGACTAACATGTTAGTCTGTTAACAGACAAGATTAACCACCCGCCTGCATCATGCTGACTGGAATTTCTCCCTTGCTCTCGCCCGACCTGCTCCATGCTTTGGCGTCCATGGGCCATGGTGATGAGATCGTGCTGGCAGATGCCAACTTTCCCGCCACAACGCTCGGCAAGCGCCTGATTCACCTGCCCGGCGTGTCGTCACCTGAGGCACTGCGGGCGGTGCTGTCCGTCATGCCGCTGGACAATTTTGTCGAGCAGCCCGCGCTGACCATGCAGATGGTGGGCGACAGCCAGACCCGCCCCGCCACCGTGGCCGAGTTTGATGTGCTGTTGCAACAACACGGTTACCAGGCATCTGCGGCGCTGGAGCGGCAGGCGTTTTACCTGCGCGCTGGGCAAGCCTTTGCGGTGGTGGCCACCGGTGAACTGCGCACTTACGGCAACATCATTCTCAAAAAAGGCGTGATTGCCGCATGAGCTCCGCTGCTCGCACTGCCAACGCCAAAGCGCCATCAGGGCGAGTCACGGCCGAAAGCGGCCAGGTGATCAACCAGCGGGCGCGCGCCTACCAGGGCTTCACCAAGCAGATACTGAGCGGCAAAATCCGCAGCGGCCAGTTTGTCTCGCAACGTGAACTGATGGCCCTGCTCGACATGCCACTGGCGGCTGTGCGCGAAATGATCCCGCGTCTGGAAGCCGGCGGCCTGATCAGGACCGTGCCGCAACGCGGCCTGCAGATTGCCCATGTCGACCTCAAGCTGATCCGCAACGCGTTTCAGGTGCGCACCCTGATCGAGCGCGAAGCGGTACAACATTTTGTGCACAGTGCCAGCGACAGCGAACTGCAGGCCATCGAAGCCAGCCACCAGGACATTCTGAAACGCGCCAGCGCGCTGAGTAAACCCCTGGGCAAGGATGCCACTCTGCTCGATGACGCCCAGGCGGTCGACTGGGGCCTGCACGACCGCCTGGTCGACGCGCTGGGCAATGACATCCTGTCCGAGATTTACCGCGTCAACAGCCTGCGTGTGCGCCTGATCAAGCTGGAACACAGCGTCATCACCCCGGCGCGCCTGATTCCCGCCATGCAAGAACATCTGCGCTTTATTGCCGCCCTGTTGCGCCGCGATGCCTTGGAGGCCACCCGTCTGCTCGAGGAGCACATCAACAGTGCCCGCAACCGGGTCATGACGGCGCCGCTGGAGCAGGTACGCAGCGAATGGGAACCCCAACCAACTCCCTCAACCTCAAGGAAAACCACGTGAACCCTGATATCCACGGGCTCTGGCCCGCCCTGTTGCTGCCTGTCGCAGCAGACGGCACCCTGGACACCCCGCGTGCCCTGTCCCACGCCAAACGCATGCTCGCTGCCGGCTGCGACGGTGTCACCCTGTTTGGCACCACCGGCGAAGGCACCGCCTTTACCGTGGCCGAACGCAAGGCCTTGCTGGAAACCATGCGCGGCAGCGGCATCCAGGCCAGCCAGATCATCGTCACCACCACCGCGCTGGCGCTGGGCGATGCCATTGAACTGGGTCGCCATGCCGCCCGCCTGGGTGTGCACCGCCAGATGTTCATGCCACCTTTCTATTTCAACCAACCGCGTGAGGCGGGTGTCATTGAAGCCGTCTCGCAAGTGGTGCGTGGCATCGGTGACGACCAGCTCAAATTGCTGCTGTACCACTTCCCTGCCATGAGCACCTTCGGTTTTTCGCACGAAGCCATTGCCGAACTGGTACGGCGTCACCCCGGGCAGGTGATGGGCGTCAAAGACAGCGGCGGCAGTCTGGACCACGCACTGGCACTGGCCAACGCCTTCCCTGCCCTGTCCATCCTGACGGGCAGCGAGCAGCATGTGGCCGAAGTGATGCGCGCGGGTGGTTCCGGCTCCATCAACGGCCTGGCCAACGTGGCGCCGCGCCTGATGGCGCGCGTTATCAACAACCCGCACAACGTGAGCACGGAGGACAGCGCGTTGATCCTGTCCCTGCTCGCCTTGCTGAGCATTCGTCCCAACATGCCTTTCGTCGGCGTCTACAAGCAGATGCTGGCCGAGCAAATCGGCGATGCCGCGTGGCTTAACATGCGCGCACCGCTGAGTCCACTGGATCCTTCCGAGGCGCAAGCGGTGTGCGACGGCTACCGTGCCATTGGCGCACCACTTGAATCCATTTAACAACCACAGGAGACCCCACCATGACACATCCCTCCACCTTTAGCCGCCGCACCCTGCTGGGTGCCGCAGCCGCCCTGGGCACGGTAGCGCTGCCCAGCCTGGCACAAAGCAAGACCGTGCTGCGCATCTCCACCCCGGCGGTGCCCGACGACTGGCATGCCAAGATGTGGACCGTCTTCAAGGACACGCTGGAAAAGAATGCGCCCGGTGAATTCGACGTCCAGATCAACCTCAACGCCTCCCTCTTCAAGCAAGGCACCGAACCCGCCGCCATGGCACGCGGCAACCTGGAGCTGTCGAGCATTTCGGCTTTTGACATTGCCAAGCTGGTGCCCGAGTTTTCAGTCTTCACCGCCGGCTACATGGTGCGCGACCCTGAGCAACAGCAGAAGATTTTCAACGGCCCCATCGGCGCCGAACTGTTCAGGACCGTGTCTGAAAAAATGGAGGTTACCCCCCTGGCCACCGTGTATCTGGGCACCCGCCAGCTGAACCTGCGCGAGGTCAGGAATGTCAGGACACCGGGCGACCTCAAAGGTGTCAAGCTGCGCATGCCGGGTTCCAAGGAATGGTTGTTCCTGGGTGAAGCCCTCGGCGCCACCGCCACACCGCTGGCCTTTGGCGAGGTCTATCTGGGCCTCAAAACCGGCACCATCGACGGCCAGGACAACCCGCTGCCCTCGGTGCGCGCGGCCAAGTTCTACGAGGTCACCAAGCAGATTGTGCTGACCAGCCACCTGGTCGACGGCATTTTCATTGCCATCTCGAACAAGAGCTTCAATGCCCTGAACGCGGCCCAAAAGCAGAAGGTCACGGCGGCGGCACAGGCCGCAGCGGCTTACAACAACGAAAACCGCATCAAGGAAGAGGCGCAACTGGTGGAGTTCTTCAAGAAGGAAGGCCTGCAAGTCACCACGCCCGATCTGGACGCGTTCCGCAAGGCGGTGCAAACCACCTACCAGAACTCGGACTACGCCAAGGTCTGGCCCAAGGGCATCGTTGAACGTATCAACGCCACCAAGTAGTACCAGGCACCCATATGACCCGCTGGTTCAAACACGCCGCCAATGCCATTGGCGGTGGCCTCTTCCTGGCGTTGTTTGTCGTCTTCATCGTCCAGATCGCGGCGCGTTTTGGCTTCAACAAGCCACTGCCCTGGACCGATGAAGCAGCGGTGATTTTGTACATCTGGGTCATCCTGTGGGCCGCCGCCCTGGTGGTTCCCGAGCGCGAGCATGTGGTGTTTGACCTGCTGTGGAACAGCGTCGGCGTGCGTGCGCGCCAGACCATGCGCATCCTGGGCCACCTGCTGATCGGCGGGCTGGCACTGGTGGCGCTGCCGGCCAACTGGGACTATGTGAAATTCATGGCGCGCGAAGGCTCTCCCGTGCTGGACATTCCGTTGATGTGGGTGTACCTGCCCTTTATCCTGCTGCTGGCGGCCCTGGTGATGCGCAGCGCCTGGGCCATCTGGCAAACCTTCAGGGGCCACGGCCTCGACAAAGAACTGCATATTTGACATGACTGCCATCTCCGTTCTCATTGGCGTGCTGGTCGCCGGCATGTTGCTGCGCATGCCGATCGGTTTTTCCATGCTGGCCTCGGGCATTGGCTACCTGCTGGTCAAAGGCCAGGACCTGGGTCTGCTGGCCGAACAGGTCAGCAACGGCATGTACAACAGCTATGTGCTGCTGGCCGTGCCGCTGTTTGTGTTTGCCGCCAACATCATGAATGCCGGCACCGTGAGCGAACGCATATTTGACTTTTGCCGGATCCTGGTCGGGCGCATGCGTGGCGGGCTGGCGCAGGTCGACATCATGGTCAGCGTGGTGTTCTCGGGCATGAGCGGCAGCGCCATTGCCGATGCCGCCGGGCCGGGTCTGGTCACCATCCGGCAAATGCTCAACAAGCCCGAATACCCGCGCGGTTTTGCCGGCGCGGTGGTGGTGGCCAGCGCCACCATCGGACCGATCATTCCGCCTTCGATCCCGATGATCATTTATGCCCTGGTGTCAGGGGCCTCGGTAGGCGCGCTGTTTCTGGGCGGGCTGGTGCCGGGCTTGCTGATGGCCGTGCTGATGATGGGGGTGGTGCACGTCATCGCCACCCAACGCAACATGCCGCGCGAGGCAAAGATTCCGCTGCGCGACTGGCCCGCCATTTTGTTCCGCGGCGCCTTGCCGCTGTCTTTGCCCATTGTTCTGCTGGGCGGCATTTACTCGGGCGCCTTCACGCCCACCGAGGCGGCGGCGGTGGCCGCCCTGCATGCCCTGATTCTGGCCGGTGTGGTGTACCGCAGCCTGACCTGGCGCAGCTTCTGGGGCGTGGTGATGGAATCAACCCGGGGCAGCGCCGTGATCACCCTGATTCTGGCCGGCTCCTTCATGCTCAACTACGCCTTCACGGCCGAGGGCGTGCCGCAGGCCATGGCGCTGTGGGTGGATGGCATGCACTTTTCACAGCTCAATTTCCTGTTGATGGTCAACCTGCTGTTTCTGGTGCTGGGCTGCTTTCTGGACGTGTCGGTGCTGCTGCTGGTGTTTGTGCCCATGCTGTTGCCCGCCGCCAAATTGCTCGGCATCGACCTAGTGCACTTTGGCGTGCTGGTGGTGCTGAACATGATGATCGGCCTGATCACACCACCGTTCGGCATGCTGCTGTTTGTCACCAAGGCGCTGACCGGCATCCCGATTGGCGAGATGATGAAGGAAGGCTGGCTTTTTCTAGTGATTCTCGTGCTGTTCCTGCTGGCCGTCACCGTGTTCCCGCAAATCGTGCTGTGGCTACCGCAAAGCATGGGTTACATCACGCACTAATCCGTTATCAACAAAAGACTCAAAAGGAAACTCCCATGCAACTCACAGCCAACAACAGCCTTCCCGTGGATGGCACAAAAGGGGCTTTGGTCGCCCGCATCTGGCGCCCCGAACTGGCCGGGCCCTCCGTGGTGGCCCTGCGCGGCGAAGACGTGATCGACATCACGGCGAGCTTCCCGACCGTGCGCGACCTGTGCGAACAGGCTGACCCGGCGAGCGCACTGCAACAAGCCAAGGGTGAACACGTTGGCAGCCTCGCCGAGCTGCTGGCCAACACCCCGCCCGACAGCCGCAACCCGGCGCGTCCCTGGCTGCTGGCGCCGGTGGATTTGCAGGCCATCAAGGCGGCGGGCGTGACCTTTGCCATCTCGATGCTGGAGCGTGTGATTGAAGAAAAGGCGCGTGGCAACCCGGCCGCAGCCGTGGCCATTCGCACCGAGATCACGACACTGGTGGGCGACGACCTGTCCAAATTGAAGCCCGGATCAGCCCAGGCCATGGCACTCAAGCAGGTGCTGATCGACCAGGGTGTCTGGAGCCAGTACCTGGAAGTTGGCATCGGCCCGGACGCCGAGATTTTTACCAAGGCGCCGCCCATGGCCGCCGTGGGCACCGGGTTTGACGCCGGCCTGCACCCCGCGTCCAGCTGGAACAACCCCGAGCCCGAGGTGGTGCTGGCGGTCAACTCAAGGGGCGCGATCGTGGGTGCGGCGTTGGGCAACGACGTCAACCTGCGCGACATCGAGGGCCGCTCGGCCCTGCTGCTGGGCAAGGCCAAGGACAACAACGCCTCGGCCGCCATCGGACCGTTTTTGCGCCTGTTTGACGCCACCTTCACGCTGGATGATTTGCGCCAGGCCACGCTGACGCTCAGCGTCACCGGCGAAGACGGTTTCACGCTGGAGGGGTTTTCGTCCATGGCCCAGATCAGCCGCGACCCGGAGGACCTGGTGCGCCAGATGATGGGCCCGCACCACCAGTACCCCGATGGCGCCATGCTGTTTCTGGGCACGCTGTTCGCGCCGGTCAAGGACCGCGACCGCGTGGGCGGCGGTTTTACCCACAAAACAGGCGACATCGTGCGCATATCAGCGCCGCAACTCGGCACCCTGGTCAACCGCATGCAGCCCACCGACGCCTGTGCGC
>NZ_JAMPXE010000089.1 GCF_023701345.1 Rhodoferax sp.
GACCTGGGCACCATCGAGTCGGTGGACCTGATCGGCCTGGCCGCCGAGGAATGCGCCCGTGTCGATGCCGAGCTTGATCTGCCGCCAGAATTGCAAACGGGCGCGGCCACCGCGGAACTGGCGGTTCCAGGCATCAGCAAACTGCTGCGCCGTGCCGTACGCAATCTGCTGGAGAACGCGCGCCGATATGGTGCCGGCGAGATCCGCCTGAGCTTGAGCCAAACGGACAGCCATGTGGTGATCCGGGTCTCGGACCATGGCCCCGGCGTTCCTGTGGCATTGCGGGAGCGCATTTTTGAGCCCTTTTACCGCCTGCCTGGCGCCACCGAACGCGATGGCGGCGTGGGCCTGGGCCTGGCCCTGGTCAAGGCCATTGCCCAACGTCACGGTGGCCGGGTCGCGTGCGAGGACCGGCCCGGCGGCGGCGCCACTTTTGTACTTGAACTGCCGAAAAAATAGGCGTCGCCTCCGAAATCGGAAAGGCATCAAAAATCGACCTCAAAACCCCCCAATTGGGGGATACCGGGGCCACCCCATGGCCGCTATAGTTGATCCAACTGCTGTCACAGTCATGTAGCACAGACCTTGGTCAGCGTCCTTGAATTTCTTTGATGTCGTCTCTGGGTCCGTGAAGTTTCCAACGACGTTCCTCCCACAGAGGAACCTTTACAAGCCACCTTCGGGTGGCTTTTTTTTGACCCGTGCGAAGGACAAGTCTCAAGCCTGGATTCAACCGGTCGTTGCGGATTTACCCCAGACAGATTCACTCCCAGATATTGAGGCCAGCTTGATGGACGCTTAAAATCGGCCCAAACGAAGCTCTGGTTTTTCGGTGCGAATTACGTTAAATCGCAAGGGTACAGGAGGCGCACATGGCTCTTTATCGACATGCCTTGCCGCAACTCGGTGGCGGCCTCTACCTGACCGATGGCGGTCTTGAAACCACGCTGATTTTCCACGACGGTCTGGAACTGCCCGATTTCGCCGCGTTTCATCTGCTCGGAACACCGGAAGGCCGGGCTGCCCTGCGCAAGTACTTTCAGGCCTACGCAGAGATTGCCAGACGCTTCGCTACCGGACTCATTCTCGAAAGCGCGACCTGGCGGGCCAGCGCCGATTGGGGATGCAAGCTCGGCTATACAGCCGAGTCATTGACCCATGCCAACCGGAAGGCGATCCAGCTGCTGGAAGAAATTCGGGACGAATACCAATCCAGGGCGACGCCGGTGGTTATCAGCGGATGCCTCGGTCCCCGTGGGGATGGCTACTTTCCTGATCGCGTGATGAATGCGCAGGAAGCACAGGCTTACCACCGCGAGCAAATCGAGGTGTTCGCCAACAGTGCGGCGGACATGGTGAGCGCACTCACCCTGAACTACGTGGACGAAGCGATTGGCATGGCGCGTGCAGCTCAGCGGGCAGCAGTCCCCATCGCAATTTCCTTCACCGTTGAGACCGATGGCAATCTGCCCAACGGGCAATTGCTCAAGACAGCGATCGAGCAAACGGACGAAATGACCGCCGGGTACCCGTCCTATTACATGATCAACTGCGCCCATCCCACACACTTTGCGCAGGTTCTGGCCGAGGGCGGGGCATGGTTGGAGCGGATTCGGGGCCTGCGGGCGAACGCCTCGCGAAAGAGCCATGCAGAATTGAATGCGTCTTCGGAGCTCGACATGGGCGACCCTGTTGAACTTGGCGCGCAGTACGCCGCGCTCAGCAAGCAGCTTAAACGACTCAACATCATGGGCGGATGCTGTGGTACAGACCAGCGCCACGTAGAACAGATTGCGCGAGCTATAACAATGGTCTGACTTGGTCCGGCAGGATGTCGTTGAGGCAGCGCGTGTGACCCAGCGGGCAGACCCGCTCAAAACACGGTGCACAGTCCAGTGGCGGCTGGTAGACGGCGTCGGTCTTGAGCCATAACACCGTGGCCAGAGCATTCAGCGGTGGCGTGTGCAGCGGGCTGCTGGAGCCAAAAATAGCCACCTGCCGGACACCAAAACCAGCCGCGACATGCATCAGGCCGGAGTCATTGCTGACAATGCTTTTACAGGCTGCGATCACAGCCAGCGCTTGTGCCAGCGTGGTCTTTCCTGCCAGATTGAGGCAGTGCCCCGGGCGCCGGGCATTGACCGGATCGGCAATGCTGGCACACAGCCCGGCCTCCTTGCCCGAGCCCAGCAACACCACGGGTGCATCGAGCTGCCCTGCCAGCGCGGCAAAGTGGGCGGCCGGCCAGCGTTTGGCGTCGCCGAATTCGGCACCCGGCGCAAACACGTGATAACCCATGCGTGTCAGGCGCAACGCGTGCAAGGCGGTGTCGACGTCCTGCTTTGACAGATGCAACTGCGGCCGGTCGGCCGCCACATCCGCCGCCCCGCTCAAGGCCGAATAAAACGCCACCATCGGCGGGCGCTGCCCCTTGGCCGGATTGCTCAGGCGCTGCGTCAACAGCCCGAAGCGCGCCTCGCCCAGATAACCGATCCGCTTGGGAATACCCGCCAAAAAAGGCAGCAGTGCGCTTTTGAGCGAGTTGGGGCAGATGGTGGCACAGTCGAACCGGCCTTTGATCTGCCGCGCCAGGCGCCAGCGTTCGCGCCATTGCAGGCCGCCGTGGGCAAACGGAAATTCAATGACTTCTGCCACCTGCGGCATGGCCCGGTACACCGGTGCCACCCAGGGCAAGGCCCCGACGGTGAGCTGTTCACCGCGCGCGTGCAAACGGCGCAACAGCGGTTCGGTCATCACCGCGTCGCCGATCCATTGCGGGGCGATGATGAGTGAGCGCTTCAAGCCAGCTTAAGACTGAAATTAATTGGAATCTGACCCCAATTAATGGCCGTGAAAGTGCTCGCCTTCCTTGAGCTTGTACACGGTGCCGCAATAGGGACACTTGGCCTGGCCGGTGTGGGCCACGTCCAGATAGACCTTGGGGTGGCTGTTCCAGAGTTTCATGTCAGCCAGCGGACTGGGGCAATAAACACCGCCTTGATGGTTGAGGTCTTTGGCCAGCAGTTCTACAGTTGCGCTTGTCATGTGTTTCTTTCTAATTCACGTAAAAAATGTCGTCATTGCGAACGCAGTGAAGCAATCCATGACTTCCGGCTGCATGGACTGCCGCGCTGCGCTCGCAGTGACGCAAATGAAACCGTCCTTGCGAGGAACGTAGTGACGCGGCAATCCGTATGCGGTATCAGGCCGGATATGGCTGGCTCGCAATGACGGCTGTCTTTCATTGTTCGGCTTGAACCTATTGACGCCTGTCCCGCAAGGTCTCAGACTTTCGTCAGCCAGTGGGCGTATTTGGGGTTGCGGCCGTTGACGATGTCAAAGAACGCGCTCTGGATTTTCTCGGTGATCGGGCCGCGGGTGCCGACGTAACCGGCCTTGCCCAGCTCGATGCGGTCCAGTTCGCGAATGGGCGTGATCTCGGCTGCCGTGCCGCTAAAGAAGGCCTCATCGCAAATGTAGATCTCGTCACGGGTGATGCGCTTTTGCACCACTTCAATGCCCAGGTCCTGGCAGATGCAGAGCACGGTGTTGCGGGTGATGCCATTGAGCGCACCGGCTGACAGGTCGGGGGTGTAGACCACGCCGTCTTTGACGACGAACACGTTTTCGCCGGAGCCTTCACTGACGAAGCCGTTGGCGTCGAGCAGCATGGCCTCGTCGTAGCCGTCGTCCAGCGCCTCGGTGTTCGCCAGGATGGAGTTGGTGTAGTTGCTCACCGCCTTGGCCTGCGTCATGGTGATGTTGACATGGTGGCGGGTGTAGCTCGAAATTTTCACACGGATGCCGCGCGTCATGCCTTCGTCGCCCAGGTAAGCGCCCCAAGCCCAGGCCGCCACCATCAGGTGGATGTGGTTGCCCTTGGGGCTGACGCCGAGCTTGCGGCTGCCGATCCAGCTCAAGGGGCGCAGGTAGCAGGATTCGAGCTTGTTGGCACGCACCACATCAACTTGCGCCTGCATGATTTGCTCTTTGCTGAACGGAATCGCCATGCGCAGAATTTTGGCGCTGTTGAGAAGACGCTGGGTGTGCTCCTCGAGCCGGAAAATGGCGGTGCCGTCGGCCGTTTTGTAGGCGCGCACCCCCTCAAAGACACCACAACCGTAGTGCAGGGTGTGGGTCAGGACGTGAATCTTGGCATCACGCCATTCCACCAGTTGGCCATCCATCCAGATTTTTCCATCGCGGTCAGACAGGTCGGGCGGTAAGGGGCTCATCGGTTATTCCTTCAAATTAAGGGGGCAATGCTACAAATTGCAGATTCTACGGGCCCGGCGCAGTGCTGTTGCGACATGTTCATTGGTTGGGGTCAGAGCACGTCGCTGCGCGAGTGGTCTGACCCGCAAGCTTACAGGTTTCTCACCACTTCCATGGCCTGCTCGACGCGCTCGACGGCGTGGATCGTCAGGCCTTCGAAATCTTTGGCCTTGAGGTTCTTGGGCAGATTGGCCCTGGGCACCACGGCCACGCTGAAGCCCAGCTTGGCGGCTTCCTTGAGGCGCTCCTGGCCACGCGGTGCCGGTCGCACCTCACCGGCCAGGCCGATCTCGCCAAAAGCAAAAAAACCTTTCGGCAACGGCTTGCCGCGCAGACTGGAGGTGATGGCCAGCAGCACCGCCAGATCGGCGGCCGGCTCGGAAATGCGCACACCGCCGACCGCGTTGACAAACACGTCCTGGTCCATGCACGCCACCCCGGCATGGCGGTGCAGCACCGCCAGCAGCATGGCCAGGCGGTCCTTGTCCAGCCCCACGCTCAGGCGCCGGGGGCTTGGGCCGCCGCTGTCGACCAGCGCCTGGATTTCGACCAGCATCGGGCGCGTGCCCTCCAATGTGACCATGACACAACTGCCCGGCACCGGCTCGGCGTGCTGGCTCAGAAAAATGGCGCTCGGGTTGCTGACCCCCTTGAGGCCTTTTTCGGTCATGGCAAAAACACCGATTTCATTGACCGCGCCAAAGCGGTTCTTGATGGCGCGCACCAGCCGGAAACTGCTGTGGGTGTCGCCTTCGAAGTACAGCACGGTATCGACCATGTGCTCCAGCACGCGCGGACCGGCCAGCGCCCCTTCCTTGGTGACGTGGCCCACCAGCACAATGCACGTCGCCCGGCCAGGGGTGACGCCGTCTGAGCGTCCGCTGGCTTTGGCATAGCGCGTCAGGTGGGCCGCGCATTCGCGCACCTGGGCCACCGAGCCGGGCGCGGAGGTGAGTTGGTCGGAATAGACCGTCTGGATCGAGTCGATCACCGCAATGTCGGGCTGCATGGAAGCCAGCGTGGCCAGGATTTTGTCGAGGCCGATTTCCGCCAGCACCTTGACTTGGGAGCCGTCCAGGCCCAGGCGGCGCGCGCGCAAGGCCACCTGGGCGCCGCTTTCTTCGCCAGTGACGTAGAGCGTGCTCTGGCCACTGCGCTGCAACGAATCCAGCGCCTGCAACAGCAGGGTCGATTTGCCAATACCGGGGTCGCCACCAATCAGCACCACGCCGCCTTCGACCATGCCGCCACCGAGCACCCGGTCCAGTTCCTCGTGACCGGTCGGCGTGCGCGCCATGTCCACCGCGTCAATGTCACCCAGCACCGCCACTTCAGCGGTCCTGGCCAGGGAGGCAAAGCGGTTTTTGGTGGGACTGGCACTCTCGGGGGCGGATTCAATCAGCGTGTTCCAGGCATTGCAGCTGGGGCATTTGCCTTGCCATTTGGGGCTGGAGCCGCCGCAATCGGAGCAGACGTAGTGGGTTTTTTCTTTGGCCATGGGGGAATAATACTGTCTAAATCCACAGATTCACAACACATCCGGCGTGGTGCGACGGCGTGACATATCGCACGGTGTCGCAGGGAACATTGTGATAACTTTGTTCATTGACACCAGCGCGTCATCCGGCAGCTGAACGGCTTGATCGCGTCGGGCCTAATCGACTGACACCTGCACGGCAACGGGCGATGGCCCTGCAATTCTTGCTGCATTTCAAAAACCTGCTGGGCTGCTTGTGGCATTCTTTCTGGTCGTGGTTCTGAAGGGGGAGAACAATGGTTTTACCGGCATCAGACAAAGGCCTGAGCGCGGCGCAGGCCGCACAGGCCTTGCGCGACGATGGTCCCAACGAGCTGCCCGATGCGCACAAGCGGGGTCCGCTGGCCATTGCGCGCGAAACCCTCTCCGACCCCATGTTTGCCTTGTTGCTGGCGGCCGGTGTACTGTACCTGGTACTGGGTGACTTGCAGGAGGGACTTGTTTTATTCGGGCTGGTGCTGGTGGTGCTGGCCCTGACGCTTTACCAGGAGGGCAAGACCGAACGCGCGATCGAATCCTTGCGCGACCTCACCAGTCCGCGCGCGCTGGTGCTACGCGACGGCGCGGCGCTGCGCATTGCCGGGCGCGAGGTGGTCGTCGGCGATGTGCTGATGCTGGCAGAGGGCGACCGCATCCCGGCCGATGCGGTGCTGCTTCAGGGCACCGAGGTGCAGGTGGATGAATCGCTGCTCACCGGCGAGCCCGTGCCGGTGGACAAGGTGGTGGCCGCATCTGACCAGCCCAGTGACCCGACCGCAACAGAGTTGGCCCTGTTCTCGGGCACTTTGTTGGTACGTGGACACGGCTTGGCGCGCGTCACCGCCACCGGCAGGTTCAGCGAGATTGGCCGCATTGGCCAGGCGCTGGGCGGCTTGACGACTGAGGCTTCACCGCTCAAACAACAAATGGCGCACCTGGTCAAGGTGCTGGCGCTGGTGGCATTGGGTGCGAGCCTGTTTTTGCTGGCGGCTTATGGGTTGATACGCGACGACTGGCTGGGCGCCTTGCTGGCCGCCATTGCGCTGGCCATGGCCTTGCTGCCACAGGAATTCACGGTGGTGCTGACGGTGATTCCGGCTCTGGGCGCGTGGCACCTGTCCAAACAGAACGTGTTGACCCGGCGCATTGCCGCCATTGAAACCCTGGGCGCCACCAGCGTGCTGTGCGCCGATAAAACCGGCACTTTGACAGAGAACCGCATGACAGTCGCCGAGCTCTATGTGCCGCGGCCCCAGGCGCAGCCTGTCACGGGCGGGACCAAGCGCAAATTTTGCGAGCAGGCTGACAACCTGGCGATTGACTACGGCACCACGACCGAAATGCCAGAGTGCTTCCACACCCTGGTGGAATACTCCATTCTGGCCAGCGTGACCGACCCTTTCGACCCGATGGAAAAGGCATTTCACCGGCTGGGGCAACACTTCCTGCAAGACACCGAGCACCTGCACCGCGACTGGACCTTGATGCAAACCTACGGCCTGACGCCAGAACTGCGCGCCATGTCGCATGTCTGGCAGGCCACCCATGGCGCGGATCATGTGGTGGCCGCCAAGGGCGCACCCGAGGCCATCGTGGACCTGTGTCATCTGGATGGCGCAACACAAGCAAGCATTGCCCGCGCGGTCGAAGCCATGGCGGCCAGGGGACTGCGCGTGCTGGGGGTGGCGCGTGCCCGCTTTCAGGGCCAGGACTGGCCGGCCATTGAGCATGACTTTGACTTTGAATTCATTGGTCTGCTGGGTCTGGCCGACCCGCTGCGCGCCGGGATCCCGCAGGCCGTCACAGAAGCCCACAGCGCCGGCATCCGGGTGGTGATGATCACCGGCGACTATCCGGCCACGGCGCTGGCCATTGCCGACCAGGCCGGGCTCAAGCCCGGGCCCGACGGGCTTCTCACCGGCGCTGCCCTGGCTGAGCTGAGCGACGCCGAATTGCAGCAGCGCATGGCCGGCGTGAGCATTTGCGCCCGCATTGCCCCGACGCAAAAACTGCGCATCGTGCAGGCACTCAAGGCGGCGGGCGAGGTGGTGGCCATGACCGGCGACGGCGTCAACGACGCCCCGGCCCTGAAAGCCGCGCATGTCGGCGTGGCCATGGGCGGGCGCGGCACCGACGTCGCGCGCGAAGCGGCTTCCATCGTGCTGCTCGACGACAACTTCGCCTCGATCGTCGGCGCGGTGCGGCTGGGCCGGCGCATTTTTGACAATCTGCGCAAGTCCATGTCCTACATCCTGGCCGTGCATGTGCCGATCGCCGGCATGGCGCTGCTGCCGGTGCTGTTGGGCTGGCCGACGATCTTGTTTCCTTTGCACATCGCATTTCTGGAGCTGGTGATCGACCCGGCCTGCTCGATGGTGTTCGAGAACGAACCCGCCGAGCCGGATGTGATGCAGCGCCCGCCGCGCGATGTCAGGCAACCCCTTTTTGGCGGCATGACGTTGGGGCTCGCCTTATTGCAGGGCCTGGGCGCGCTGGCCGTGGTACTGGCCGCCACGGTCTGGGGCGCCGGCCAGTTGACCGAAGGCAGTGCGCGCGCCCTCGCCTTTGCCGTGCTGGTGTTCACCAACCTGGCGCTGATCTTTTCCAACCGCAGCCGCGCCGGTGCTTTTTGGGCCGGCTTAAGGGTGCCCAACCGCACGCTGTGGCTGGTGGTGGCGGCCGCCTTGAGCCTGTTGGGGCTGGTGCTCTATGTGCCCTGGCTGGCGCGCCTGTTTTTGTTTGAACCCCTGCCCATGGCCTGGCTGGCAGGCGCAGCGGGCCTGGGGCTGGCCAGCGTGCTGTGGTTTGAATTGCTCAAGGTCATAAAAACCAAAATGGCGCCATAATGGAGGCAACATCCATTTTGGAGCCAGTATGCCAAACCTCTCCATCAAAGACGTCCCTGAAGCCTGGGCCCAGGCCTTGCGCGAGCGCGCCGCGCGCAACCACCGCTCGCTGCAAGGCGAATTGATGGCGCTGATCCAGCGCGTGGTGGCGCCAGACAACAGCGATCAGTCAACACCCAACAATCAGCCGGGCGCGCCAGCCCGCTTTGGTACGGTCGTGGGATTCGACCGATTGGGTCACCCGATCGTTCGGCGCGGCTGGAAAACGGTGGAACAAGTGGCAGCAGAATTGAAAGCCAAGTACCCCAACGGCCCGGTGCCAGGTCAGGGGTCAAGCATCGACATGATTCGTGAAGACCGGGATAGCCGATGAGCAACCCCTCAACGGCGTCATCGGCCATCCCGACTTTGTACCTGGCCGAACCGCCTGCACTGTATTTGGTGCGCCCGCCTTTGGTCGTCGATTGCAGTGCGCTGGCCGGCATTGTGTTTCAGGAGTCATGGCAACAACAAGCCCAACAAAGCATTACTGGGCACACGCTGCATGCGCCCAACTTGCTTCCGTTTGAGATCACCAGCGTCGCAGTCAAAAAATTACGTCGAGGCGAGGCTCACGCTGCTGACGGCTTGGCACAATTTCTGGACATGACCATTGAATTGCATGAAATAGATGTGCAGACGGCCTGCGCCCTGGCCCTGCAATACCAGCTCAGCGCCTATGATGCGTCCTACCTCTGGCTGGCCGCCGAGCTGACATGCCCGCTGGCCACCTTTGACGAAAAACTGGCCACTGCCGCGCAAGCACATCTGAGCAGCTTGCCCTGACCCCACTCGCCAACGCTATTTTTTCGGACACCACCATGGCTTCTCTACCCACCGACAACGCGACCGACACCACGTCGCAACAGCGTTTTCTGAGCCTGCTCAAGCACGACATCCTCAAGCTCGATGCCGCCGAGCTTGACTTTGGCATCTACCGCATCCTCAACTACCGGCGCACGCAAGTGCTGGCGTATCTAGACGACACCTTGCCGCAACGCATTGCCCAGTGGGCCTCTGAACTGGCCCAGCACAGCGGTCAGGCTTTGGCGCAGAGCGAAGCCGCCAACTGTTACTACCACCTGCACACTTTTTTCAGTCGCTACTGGGACGAGGGCGACTTCATTCCCCGCGCCCGCCGTGGCGGCGGCGCCGCCTATGCCGTGCCCTACCATGGCCAGGACACCCACTTTCACTGGGCCACCAAAGGCAGCCACTACATCAAAAGCGGCGAGCTCTTCAGCCGCTTTGCCTACACCGACGGCCCGGCTGAAGTGCGCTTCACCCTGGCCCGCGCCGACACCGAAAAAGACAACGCCAAAGGCAATGCCAAACACTTCTTTCCGACCAGCTTGAAAGCCGCAGCAGGCGGCTTCGAGCTGCAATGGCAGTGGCGTACCGCCACCGATGCAGAAGTCAAACGCTACAAAACAAAAAACACTGCCCAAAACGCGGAAGACAGCGACGAAGACACCAATTTCGCCACCGAAGGCAACACGCTGCAAGACCGCGTGCTCAATGCCTGGCTCGCGGGCGATGACTTCAAGGGCGCGCGGCCCCCTGCCAGCCTGAACCCTGACACGCTGGCACGCAACGCGCGCCGTTTTGTGCGCAAGAACACCAGCGACTTCTTTGTCCACCCCCAACTGGGCGAATTCCTGAAGGGCGAGCTCGAGGTGTACCTCAAACACGAGTTTGTCCAGGTGTGGGACGCACCCGACAGTGAACTGCCGCGCATCCGCGCCAAGTTCAAACTGGTGCGCCAGATTGCGCTCGACCTGATCACCTTTTTGAACCAGATCGAAACCTTTCAAGCCACCTTGTTTGAAAAACGCAAATTTGTGCTGCAAGCCGACTACCTGGTGCAATGCAGTTGGTTGGTGCGTGAGGCGGGTGCAGCGGGCCAAGCGCTGGTGGCCGAGGCCTGCGCCAGCGACACCCAGGCCAAAGAATGGGCGCAGTGGGTTGGCGACAAAGCCAAAAAACCCAACGGCAAAAAACTGTTGACGGCCTGCCCACACCTGCCGCTGCACACCCGGCACTTTGGCCCCGACTTCAAGGCACGCGTGCTGGCCTGTTTTGACGACCTTGAGGCCGCGCTCGGCGGCGAACTGGTGCACGCCGACAACTACGCCGCGCTACGCACCCTGGAGCCCGCCTACCGCGAGCGGGTGAAGTGCATTTATATTGATCCGCCGTACAACACCGATGCCTCACCGATTGACTACAAGAATGGCTTTCGGGAGTCAAGCTGGCTGTCTTTGATGGACCGCCGGGTGCATTGCGCCATGGGCATCCTTAACCAGGCTGGCGTGTTATGCATTGCCATTGATGACGCAGAAAATGCCGCCTTGCGGCTGCAACTGGAACACAGCTACCCCGACACCATGTTGGGTACGGTGGCAGTGCGGGCCAACCCGTCGGGTCGCCCGACCAAATCCGGGTTTTCGGTATCGCATGAATACGTCCACTTCGTGGGCAAAAGCACCAGCGCAACAGTGGGAAAAATGAACCCGACCGAAGACCAGGCCGCGCGCTTTTCCGAAGAAGATAAGGACGGAGCTTTTGAGTGGCGCAATCTGCGCAGAGAGGGGTCGGACTCAGATCGCGCTGCCAGACCAGCGATGTTTTATCCATTATTTGTATCTGCTTCGGAAGTACGAATTCCTCAGATGGTGTGGGACGAAGAAGAACAGGCATGGCAACTAACGGAAGTACCGTTGCCGGACGAGACAGTCGTCTTTCCGATTGATGAAAAAGGAAATGAAAAACGTTGGCGATGGGGTTATGAAACCGTCCGCGGCAACATGAAGGACATCGCGGTGCGCAAAGACCGCAGCGGGAAAAACTATGTCTATTACAAACGTCGTCCCAATGAGGAGGGTGTGGTTGCTGTCACCACTTGGTTTGACTCCAAGTACAGCGCCACCGAACACGGCACCGCGCTGCTGAAAAAGCTGTTTGGCAAACCGCCTTTTTCTTATCCCAAGTCAGTCCATGCAGTGCAGGACAGCATTTATGTAGGCGGTGCCAATCGTGCCGACGCCATTACCCTCGACTTCTTCGCCGGCAGTGCCACCACAGGGCACGCCGTCATCAACCTCAATCGCGAAGACGGTGGCGCGCGCAAATTTTTGCTGGTGGAGCAGGGCGAATACTTTGACACCGTGACACTGCCGCGCATCGCCAAGGTCATGACCGCGCCCGAGTGGAAAGACGGGCAACCCAAAGACAGCGTGCAGCACGCCGATGGCGCTGACCCAGCGCACTGGAGCCGTCGCACCTTGCCGCTGGTGCGCGTGCTGCGCCTTGAGCGTTATGAAGACAGCCTCAACGCCCTCGATCTGGGGCAACACGGAGCGCCAGACCAGGCTGGGCAGGCGCAAACCGCCATGAATCTGGTCTCGCACGATGCCGGCGAGCACCTGCTGCGCTACTGGCTCGTGGACAGCGTCGGTGGTGACGGCACCACGGCAGCGAACACCCATGCGGTGCGCCTGTCCAGCACCGAACTCACGCACCCGTTTGACTACCAGCTCACGCTGTTCGAGTCCACCGGCGAGCGGCTGGAGACTGTCAACATGCTGGAAACGGCCCGGCTGCTGCTGGGGCTGGTGCCCAAACGCCAGATTGAGCTGCGCGACCCACAAGGCCAGCGCCACCAACTCATGCACGCGGTGCTGGCCGCTGACCTGGCCCGCCAACAAAATCCTGACCAGAACCGTTCGGTCGCCCCGCACATACCGCACCAACCCGTGCTTTTATGGCTGCGCAACGCAGACGATGAACGCACGCCCGAGCTGGCGCAAGCCGAATACGAGTGGCTCTGCGCCCAACTGGCAACGGTATGGGGGCTCGCCCTGGGCGACTTTGGCACCGTCTTTCACAACCGGTCTGCCTTCTGGCCAGCCGGGGTGCGCGCCGCCAGCATCGACAGCCTGCTGGCCCAGCGCATGATGGAGCGAGCCAAGTGACCAAACCCGCCAAAGCCCCCAGGTCGCCCAGCGCCCGCAGTCAGCGTTTTGACCGCAGCCTGTTGCTGGTGCGCTGGCTGGCCAACGAATGGGGTGGCCGCTACAACGAACTGCTGGAACGGGTCAAAGACGCCCCCGATGCCGGTGCGCCCGGTGCCTCCGCGCGCTTGGGCGCCGTGCTGTCACGCAAGGGCGTACGTGTGGCCCCCGATGTGCTGGCAAAACACGAACGCGCCTTCATGGTCAACTGGGCCGGCATTGCCAGCGCACGTGAGGTGGCCACTGGCGAGCGCTTTGCATTGACGCATTTTCAGTGGCTGGCGGCGCTGTTTGTCGAGCATTATTTGTACCGGCTGGCCGCGCCGGGCGGTCGCGCCGACATGGTGGTCGAGATCAACACCCTGCGCGAACAGGAATTGCCTTTTTTGCCAAAGGTGACCGGCCCCGACCTGAACCGGCTGGCGCTGTGGATGGCCACTGGCAGCGGCAAGACGCTGATGCTGCACCTCAACACCTTGCAGTTTTTGCGCCATGCCTCGGGCATTTTGGGCAGTGCACCGCAGCGCGTGCTGCTGCTCACGCCCAACGAGACCCTGTCCAGCCAGCACCGCGCAGAGCTGGCCTTGAGCGGTATTGACGAGGTCGTGCTTGAGCGCTCGCTGGAGATTACCGAGCTCACCAAGCTCTACCTGCCCGAAGACAAGGACGGCCAGCGGGTGCGGGTCAAGGCGGGGGTGTCGGTCAGTACCGACCAGTACCCCGGCCCCAACCTGCTGCTGGTCGACGAAGGGCACAAGGGCGGCAAAAGCAACTCGGGCGACGAGTCGGCTTTTAGGGAGCGCAGGCAAGCGCTGACAGGCACACACAAATTGCACCCGGTTGAAGGTGCTCCCGGTTTTGAGTTTGAATACTCGGCCACGTTTGCCCAGATTGCCGATGGTGATGCCGATTTCTTCAACGATTACGCCCGTTGTACCGTGTTTGACTACGGTTACCGTCGCTTTCACGACGATGGTTTTGGCAAAAGCCCGAAAAGCCTGGTCACGCGCGACATACATGCCCAAGACCTGGTGCTGGCGGCCGCGCTGGTCGCCTTTTGGCGGCAGGTGCGCTACTTCAGTGCCGACGCGGTGCGGGCACAAAGCTACCGTCTGAGTTCGCCGCTGGCGGTGTTTGTCGGTCAGAGCGTCACAGGCAAAAGCCAGGACGTGGTGCAAGTGCTGGCTTTTCTGGCCCGCTTTGCAGGCGATACCGACGGTGCCCAGGGCTTGCTGGCACAGGTGCTGGATGCCGCCAACCCGATTCAGCAGGCGCTGTTTGCCGCGCAACTGGATTTACGCGCCGAGCGCGAGTTGGGTGCACCGGGCCTACACCAGCAAATGTGTCTTGATTTGTTTGGCGGATCAGGGCAATTGGCGGTGCGGGTCCTGTCCAAAGACGAGCTGGGGCTGCGCCTGCCAGGCGCGCCGGGTGACCACTGGTGCGGCACCGCCTATGTGGGCGATGCGCCCAAGCTGGCGGCGGCGCTCAAGACTGCGGGGGTGACGGTGGAAGCACCCGATGCCGTCACGGGTTCGCTGTTTGCACGCCTGGACGATAGCCCGGAATTGAAGTTTTTGATGGGTTCGCGCAAATTCATCGAAGGCTGGTCAAGCTTTCGGGTCAGCAC
>NZ_JAMPXE010000219.1 GCF_023701345.1 Rhodoferax sp.
CTTTCGCGAATCCACGATCCGATCGCTGTTTGATGAAATTTTGCGCGGCTTGCGCATTGTTCACCAGCACAAAATGCTGCATCTGGACATCAAGCCCGCCAATATCTTCATCACCGACGACAACCGGTCCGTGTTGATCGACTTTGGCGCGGCACGCGAAGTCCTCTCCAAAGAAGGCAACTTCATTCGCCCCATGTACACCCCGGGCTTTGCCGCCCCCGAAATGTACCGGCGCGACACCACCATGGGGCCCTGGACCGATATTTACGCCATCGGCGCCTGCATGTTTGCCTGCATGCACGGCTTCCCGCCCAGCGAGGCGCCACAACGTGTGACCGAAGACAAGGCAGTGCAGACCCTGAAACGTTTCCGAGGTATTTACTCCGACGATCTGGTGGAGATCGTGCAATGGTGCATGGCAATGGATCCCCTGGAACGGCCGCAGTCTGTGTTTGCCCTGCAAAAGGAATTGAACCGCGCAGGAGCCCGCCGCTATACCCAGCTCTCGGTGGGTGACAAGGTCAAGCAGCAACTCGGCAGCATGCTCGAAAGCACCAAAAAAAATGTCCTCAAATCGACAGATGTCGATAAAAAAACCTGATGCGATTTTCAGTTTTCCAGGTCAGTCGCCAGGGCGGTAGAAAAAACAACGAGGACCGCATGGGTTACAGCTACACCAGCGACTGTGCGGTGCTGATGCTGGCCGATGGCATGGGCGGACACCCGGCGGGGGAAGTGGCAGCGGGTTTGGCCATGGCAACAGTGGCCAGCCTGTTTCAAAAATTGGCTCAACCCAGACTGGACGATCTGGCAGACTTCCTGGAGCGGGCCATGATGGCGGCGCATGACCAAATTCTGCACTACGCCACAGAGCATGCCATGCTGGACGCGCCGCGAACCACCCTCGTGATGGCGGTGATCCAGTCGGGCCAGGTGCGCTGGGCCCATTGTGGCGACTCGCGACTTTATCTGGTGCGACAACAGCAACTGCTGACCCGTACCCAGGATCATTCTTTTGCCGAACGTAGCCGTCGCCCGCGCGGCACGGCAAGCGCTGCGCCCGTGGATGCCAACCGCAATGTTCTGTTTACCTGCCTGGGCTCTCCCGTCAAGCCGGTCTTCAGTGTGACCAAGCCGCTGGTTTTGCAGCGGGGCGACACCCTCATGCTTTGCTCCGATGGCTTGTGGGCAAGCCTGTCCGAGCAGGACATCGTGACTGAGCTGAGTCGAAACCCGGTAGAAATCTCGGTGCCGTTGCTGGTTGAGAAGGCGCTGATACAGGCAGGGGCTCACAGCGACAACGTGACCTGTCTTGCACTCACCTGGCTGACGCCCGACACGTCAACACCAACCCAATGAAACACTGACATGACCGAATTTTCAAGAACAGCGGCGCGCGCCGCCAATGCCCTGCGTCCGATCAGCCTCACACGCGGCTACACCCGGCACGCAGAAGGCTCGGTGCTGGTGGAATTTGGCCACACCAAGGTGCTGTGCAATGCCTCGGTGCTCGACAAGGTGCCGCCCCACCAAAAAGGCTCCGGCCAGGGCTGGGTCACCGCCGAATACGGCATGCTGCCGCGCGCCACCCACAGCCGCAGTGACCGCGAAGCCGCGCGCGGCAAGCAGACCGGACGCACCCAGGAAATCCAGCGCCTGATCGGCCGCTCGATGCGCTCGGTGTTTGACCTGGCGCTGCTGGGCGAGCGCACCCTGCACCTGGATTGCGACGTCATCCAAGCCGACGGCGGCACCCGCACCGCGGCCATCACCGGCGCTTTTGTCGCCGCGCAGGACGCCGTCAACGGCCTGCTGGCGCAAGGCAAGCTGATCCTGTCCCCCATTCGTGACCATGTCGCCGCCATCTCGGTTGGCCTCGTGCAGGGCACACCCTTGCTGGACCTGGAATACACCGAAGATTCGGCCTGCGACACCGACATGAACGTGGTCATGACCGGATCCGGCCACTATGTCGAGATCCAGGGCACGGCCGAAGGCGCCGCCTTCAGCCGCGTGGAGATGGACGCGCTGCTGGCGCTGGCCGACCAGGGCATCCGTGAGCTGGTGCAAATTCAACGGACCGCGCTGGCCCAGCCATTGCTGCCATGAAAATCGTTCTGGCCTCCAACAACCCCGGCAAACTGGCCGAACTGCACGCCATGTTTGCGCCGCTGGGTTATGCGCTGATAGCGCAAGGCAGCCTGGGCATTGCGGAAGCGCCCGAGCCGTACCACACCTTCATTGAAAACGCGCTGACCAAGGCGCGCCATGCCGCCCGGCTCAGTGGCTTGCCCGCCGTGGCGGATGACGCCGGTCTGTGCGTCGATGCCTTTGGCGGCCTGCCGGGCGTGCAAACCGCTTTTTATGCAACACAGTTCGGCTATCCCAAGAGTGACAACAACAACGTGCGCGCCCTGCTGGAGCAGATGAGCGGCATCGACAACCGGCGTGCAGCGATGGTCAGCACGCTGGTGGCGCTGCGTTCGCCCGACGACCCGGAACCGCTGGTGGCGGTGGGCCGGGTGGTGGGCGAGATCGCCCGCGAGCCCATGGGATCCAACGGCTTTGGCTTTGACCCGGTGATGTTCATCCCCGAATTCGGCAAAACCTTTGCCCAACTGCCGGTAGAAGTCAAAAACGCCAACAGCCACCGGGGACGCGCAGCGGCTGCCATGGTGGCCTTGATGCGCGAGCGCTGGTTGTGAAGCCGGAGACCTTTGAAGTCTTTGTAGCTGAACCCGCGAGGCAGGCCCTGTGGGCAGCTTCCTCATACTGGAGTACCAGAAATCGTCAGCCCCCCACAGGGCCTACCTCGCTAGACGCCTTGGTATGCCAAACCAGTGACCATTCAGATATTGGGATTGGTGGATTCAAACAAGCTTTGCAAGCGAACCGCGACATCGGCGCGGCAGCCGGATGGGGCGACC
>NZ_JAMPXE010000220.1 GCF_023701345.1 Rhodoferax sp.
ACCACTTCAGACGGGTGACGGACACGGCGCCAGGCCATGTCGGTGATGTGCAGCAGGCCGTCGATACCGCCCAGGTCGACAAATGCGCCGTATTCGGTGATGTTCTTGACCACGCCCTGAACAATCGCGCCTTCTTTCAGCGTGTTCATCAGCTTGGAGCGCTCTTCGCCCATGGAGGCTTCCACCACGGCACGGCGGCTCAGCACCACGTTGTTACGCTTGCGATCGAGCTTGATGACCTTGAATTCGAGGGTCTTGTTCTCGTACGGAGACAGGTCTTTGGTCGGACGGGTGTCGACCAGTGAACCTGGCAGGAAGGCACGGATGCCGTTGACCAACACGGTCAAGCCGCCCTTGACCTTGCCGCTGGTTTGACCCGTGACAAATTCGCCAGTTTCCAGGGCTTTTTCAAGGGCCATCCACGATGCCAGACGCTTGGCAGTGTCGCGGCTCAGAATGGTGTCGCCGTAGCCGTTTTCGATGGAGCCAATGGCCACCGACACGAAGTCGCCAACCTGGACTTCAGTTTCGCCCTGATCGTTCTTGAACTCTTCCAGAGGCACGTAGGCTTCAGACTTGAGGCCGGCGTTCACGACCACAAAGCTGTGCTCGATACGGACCACTTCGGCAGTGATCACTTCGCCTGGACGCATTTCTGTGCGTTGCAAGGACTCTTCAAACAGGGCGGCAAAAGATTCAGACATGTTTTGATGCGGTGTTAAGCGCAGGTTATTTCGCGGTTTTAAGCGCGGGGTTAAGTTTTTTTGAACCTCATCCGCAGTGCGCCAGTGCGGCGCGAGAGGGCGGATGAGGGCCGGTGCATTGACCGAAGTCTTTGCGGTTTGTGCCCTTGAGACAGGATCAGAAGGGCTGCTTGCCTAGCCACCAATCCAACACCAGCTTGACCGATTCTTCAACCGATAAATGGGAGTTGTCCAGCAGCTTGGCATCTGCGGCCGGCTTGAGAGGCGAAACGCTGCGGGAGGAGTCCCGGGCATCACGTGCTTCCAAGTCGGCGCGAAGAGCGTGGAGTGTAATTGATTTGTCTTTTGAAATCAACTGTTTAAACCGCCTTTGCGCACGCTGCTCGGTGCTGGCCGTCAGAAATACCTTGAGCGGGGCTGCGGGAAAGATCACCGTGCCCATGTCGCGGCCATCGGCCACCAGGCCGGGCAGGCGGCAAAAACCGTGCTGCAACCCGACCAGCGCGGTGCGCACCTTGGGCAGGGCGGATACTTTGGAGGCATTCATGCCGGCTTCCTCGGTGCGAATGGCCTCCGTCACGTCTTCACCATCCAGCAGCACCTTGTCAGCCAAGAATTCAAGGCGCAGACCCTGTGCCAGCTTGGCGATGGCTTCTTCGCTTGTGCCGTCCAGCGGCAGACCGGCCCGCGTGGCCGCCAGTGCGGTGATGCGGTAAAGCGCGCCCGAGTCCAGCAGGTGGTAGCCCAACTGGCTGGCCAGTTGCGCGGCCAGCGTGCCTTTGCCCGAGGCGGTCGGGCCATCGACGCAGATCACGGGAATGTGTGCCGGGTCAGCCTGCACCAGAGAGAACAGCGCCTCAAAAAAATCGGGGAAGGTCTTGGCGACACATTTGGGATCTTCCATGCGCACCGGCAGACCCGCCGGGTTGAAGGTGGCCAGCGCAAAACACATGGCGATGCGGTGGTCGTCATAGGTGTGGATGCTGGCAGCTTTCCAGTCAGCCGGGTTGGCCGGTGGTGTGACCTGGATGAAGTCGGCCCCTTCGACCACGGTGGCGCCGAGCTTGCGCAACTCGCAGGCCATGGCGGCAATGCGGTCGGTTTCCTTGACGCGCCAGCTGGCAATGTTGCGCAAGGTGGTGGTGCCTTGCGCATAGAGTGCCATCACTGCCAGCGTCATGGCGGCATCGGGAATGTGGTTGCAGTCGAGGTCAATGGCGGCGAGCGGCCAGGCGCCACGCGACACCTCCAGCCAGTTGGGGCCGCTGAGCACCTGGGCACCCATCATTTGGGCGGCTTCGATAAAGCGGATGTCGCCCTGAATCGAATCGGCTCCGAGACCTTCGATGCGGATGCCGCGGTGTCCTTCAGAGGCGGGCGCGATGGCACCGAGGGCGATGAAATAGCTGGCAGAAGAAGCATCGGCTTCGACAAACAGGGTACCCGGCGACTGGTACTGGCTGCCCGCCGGAATCGTGAAGCGCTGCCAGCCGTCGCGATGCACCTGAATGCCAAAGTGCGCCAGCAAGTTCAGCGTGATCTCGATGTAGGGCCGGGAGATCAGCTCACCCACCACGTCGATCACGATGTCCTGGCGCGCCACCAGAGGCAGGGCCATCAGCAGGGCGGTCAGGAACTGGCTCGACACGTCGCCGCGCACTTGAATCGGGGCGTCGAGTTTGAGGCTGGGCTGGCCAATGTGCAGCGGCGGGTAGCCGTTCTGGCCGGTGTAATCGATCTGGCAACCCAGCTGGCGCAGCGCGTCGACCAGGTCGCCGATCGGGCGCTCGTGCATGCGCGGCACACCGCTGAGCTCGAAGTCGCCGCCCATCAGCGCCAGCGCGGCGGTGAGCGGCCGGATGGCGGTGCCGGCATTGCCCATGAACAGCTTGGCTTGCCGGTGCCTGGGTTGGCCCCCGAGGCCGTCGATGACCACGCTGTTGCCGGTTTGCGCAATGTCGCAGCCCAGGGCGCGCAAGGCTGCCAGCATGACGCGGGTGTCATCGGAATCCAGCACATCGTGCAAGGTGGTGCGCCCCTGAGTGAGGGCGGCCAGCAGCAATACCCGGTTTGAGATGCTTTTGGAGCCTGGCAAGGTGATGGCGCCGCCAGCAGACAGCAAAGGCGGCAGATCGATGAAGACGGTGTTCAGCATGCGGGTTTGGGGTGGTGATGTTGTTTGAGATGCCAT
>NZ_JAMPXE010000221.1 GCF_023701345.1 Rhodoferax sp.
CCCGCGCGGTGTCATCGCCATCATCTGCCCGTGGAACCTGCCGCTCTTGTTGATGACCTGGAAGGCCGGCCCGGCGCTGGCCTGCGGCAACACCGTCGTCGTCAAACCCTCGGAAGCCACCCCCAGCACCGCCACCCTGTTGGGCGAAGTCATGAACAAGGTCGGCGTGCCCCCCGGCGTCTACAACGTTGTCAACGGCTTTGGCGCCAACTCGGCCGGCTCCTTCCTGACCGCCCACCAGGGCGTCAACGGCATCACCTTCACCGGCGAGACCAAAACCGGCACCGCCATCATGAAAGCTGGCGCCGACGGCATCCGCCCGGTGTCGCTGGAGCTCGGTGGCAAGAACGCTGCAGTGGTGTTTGCCGACTGCGACTTCGAGAACGCCGTCAACACCGTGACGCGCTCGGTCTTCGAGAACGCCGGCCAGGTCTGCCTGGGCACCGAGCGTGTTTATGTGGAACGCCCGATCTTCGACAAGTTTGTCGCCGCCCTCAAGGTCAAGGCCGAAACCATGAAACCCGGACGCCCGTTTGACCATGACACCAAAATTGGCCCTCTGGTGAGCAAGATCCACCAGCAAAAGGTGTTGTCTTATTACGCCAAAGCCAAGGAAGAAGGCGCAACCATCGTCTTCGGTGGGGGTGTGCCCGACATGCCCGATGACCTCAAAGACGGCTGCTGGGTGCAACCCACCATCTGGACCGGCCTGCCGGAAACCGCCAGCGTGGTGCGCGAAGAAATCTTCGGCCCCTGCTGCCACATCCAGCCGTTTGACACCGAAGAAGAAGCGGTGCGCATGGCCAATGACACCAAGTACGGCCTGGCAACCTCCATCTACACGCAAGACATCAGCCGCGCCAGCCGCCTGGCCACCCAGATCGAAGTCGGCTTGTGCTGGATCAACAGCTGGTTCCTGCGCGACCTGCGCACACCGTTTGGCGGCTCCAAGCAGTCGGGCATCGGACGTGAAGGCGGTGTGCACTCGCTGGAGTTCTACACCGAGCTGCGCAATGTGATGATCAAGTATTAAAAGACAGAACCATGACTCAAAACCCTGAAATCGGCCAATCGATTGTTGCCAATGGCATCGTCACCAACTACCACGACGTCGGCACCGGCTTTCCGGTCCTGATGATTCACGGCTCGGGTCCGGGCGTGAGCGCCTGGGCCAACTGGCGCCTGAGCATCCCGGTGCTGGCCAAAGAGCGCCGGGTGATTGCGCCCGACATGGTGGGCTTTGGTTACAGCGAGCGGCCTGCCGGCATCCAGTACAACATGGCCAGCTGGGTGGCCCAGGCCGTGGGGCTGCTCGACGCGCTGGGCATTGAACAGGCCGACCTGGTCGGCAACTCGTTTGGCGGTGGCCTGGCGCTGGCGCTGGCCATTGCCCACCCCCAGCGCGTGCGGCGGCTGGTGCTGATGGGCGCGGCCGGTGTCTCGTTCCCGATCACCCCCGGGCTCGATGCGGTCTGGGGCTACCAGCCCTCGATTGCCAACATGCGCAAGCTGATGGACTTGTTCGCCTTTGACCGCTCGCTGATGAGTGATGAACTGGCCGAGCTGCGTTACCAGGCCAGCATCCAGCCCGGCTTTCAGGAAGCCTTCCAATCCATGTTTCCGGCGCCACGGCAAAACGGCGTCGAGGCGCTGGCCAGCCGCGAAGAAGACATTCGTGCATTGCCGCATGAGACCCTGGTGCTGCACGGCCGCGAAGACCTGGTAATTCCGTTGTCCAACTCGCTGACGTTGGCGAACTGGATCAACCGCTCGCAGCTGCATGTGTTCGGCCGCTGCGGCCACTGGACCCAGATTGAGCACGCGGCGCGCTTTTGTCAGCTGGTCGGCAACTTCCTGGCTGAAGCCGATGCGCTGCTGGCGTAAGGCGGCGTGCAAAATCAACTCTTTTTAGATAACCAACCGGAGCCAAATTGATGGATGCCAAACTGATTGAAACCCTGGGCGACGAGCTCTTCCACGCCATGCGCACGCAAACCGTGGTCGACCCGCTCACCAGCCGCCACCCCGACATCACCATCGAGAACGCCTACCACATCCAGCAGCGCATGCTGTCCAACCGGCTGCAAGCGGGCGAGCGTGTGGTGGGTAAAAAAATCGGTGTCACCTCGGCGGCGGTGATGAACATGCTGGGCGTGTACCAGCCCGATTTCGGCTATTTGCTGGACGGCATGATCTACAACGAAGGCCAGTCGATTGACGCCTCCACCCTGATCCAGCCCAAGGCTGAGGGCGAAATTGCCTTCATCCTGAAAAAAGATTTGATGGGCCCCGGCATCAGCAATGCCGACGTGCTGGCCGCCACTGAATGTGTCATGCCCTGCTTTGAGATTGTGGACAGCCGCATTCGCGACTGGAAAATCAAGATCCAGGACACCGTGGCCGACAACGCCTCCTGCGGTGTTTTCGTGCTGGGCGACCGCGCCGTTGATCCGCGGCGCATCGACCTGTCCAACTGCGGCATGGTGCTGGAGAAAAATGGCGAGATCATCGGCACCGGCGCCGGTGCCGCCGCCCTGGGCTCACCGGTGAACGCCGTCACCTGGCTGGTCAACACCCTGGGCCGGCTGGGCATCGGCATCAAGGCCGGAGAAGTCATCCTGTCGGGCGCGCTGGCGGCCATGTCACCGGCCAAAGCCGGCGACAACTTCCGTGTGTCGATTGGCGGCCTGGGCAGTTGCTCGGTGCGTTTTGCCTGATTGAATTGATATCTTTGGAGTTCTCATGAAAAAAATCAAATGCGCCCTGATCGGCCCCGGCAACATTGGCACCGACCTGCTGGCCAAGCTGCAACGCAGCCTGGTTTTGGAGCCGGTCTGGATGGTCGGCATCGACCCCGAATCCGACGGCTTGAAACGCGCCCGCGACATGGGCATC
>NZ_JAMPXE010000090.1 GCF_023701345.1 Rhodoferax sp.
ATTGATGCCGAGCGGTTCTTGGCCGAGTAAGCCAGCTTGACCGGCGCCTCGAAACCAGGAACCAGACGCTTGTAGCTGTTGGTGCCAGGGTTGGTGATGGCGTTCAGGGCACGGGCGTGCTTGATGATGCCGCCGATGTAGTACAGCGCAAAGTCGGACAGTCCGGCATAGCCGTCACCGGCAAACAGGTTCTTGCCGTCTTTCCAGATCGACTGGTGCACGTGCATGCCGGAGCCGTTGTCGCCAACGATGGGTTTCGGCATAAACGTGGCGGTTTTACCATAGGCATTGGCCACGTTTTGCACCACGTATTTCAGGACCTGGGTCCAGTCGGCGCGCTCAACCAGCGTGCTGAACTTGGTGCCCAACTCGCATTGGCCGGGGGCGGCCACTTCGTGGTGGAACACTTCAACCGGAATGCCCAGCGACTCCAGAATCAGCGACATCTCTGCGCGCATGTCTTGCGTGCTGTCCACTGGAGGCACGGGGAAGTAGCCGCCTTTGGTGGTGGGACGGTGGCCACGGTTGCCGCCTTCCATTTTCTTGCCAGAGTTCCAGGGTGCTTCGTAATCGTCGATCTTGAAGAAACAGCCCGACATGTCGGTGTTCCAGCGCACGTCGTCAAACAGGAAGAATTCCGGCTCCGGACCAAAGTAGGCGGTATCTCCCATGCCGGAGGCCTTGAGATAGGCTTCGGCACGATGGGCCACCGAGCGTGGGTCACGCTCATAAGCCTTGCCATCGCTGGGTTCGATCACGTCGCAGCTCATGAAGATGGTGGTTTCTTCAAAGAAAGGATCGATGTTGGCAGTATTGGGGTCGGGCATGAGTTGCATGTCCGAGGCCTCGATGCCTTTCCAGCCCGCCACGGATGAACCGTCAAAGGCATGACCTGAAGTGAATTTGTCTTCGTCAAAGTGGGACACAGGCACGGTGACGTGCTGTTCTTTGCCACGGGTATCGGTGAAACGGAAGTCAACAAATTTGACTTCATTGTCTTTCACCATCTTCATCACGTCTGCGACGGTCTTGGCCATTGATTACTCCAAAGGAATAGTTGTTGAAAAGAGGTTTGAGCTTGAGAATGCAGGTTTTGTGCCAGACCCATCGCTATTCGATCAGATCCGTCATGGGGCATATTTTGCCTTGAGTTTCAACACTTTCAAATAGGTTAGCGGCGAGGGTACGTGAATTAAGACCATTCATCGGTTCATCCGTCCAACACAATCGCACCAATTATGTGCACTAAATTGCACTCAAGACCAGCAGCTCATGAACGCACCAATTCAGGGCCAAATTTGACTCGAAATGGTGCCAATCCATCCAACAGCGCGGCAAACGCAGGGGCCACAGCATCAGGCGCTCCTTTGACCCCAAGCTCAATGTGGCGTCCGTATTCCGGATGGTCAACGCTGGGCAGGCTGAACACCTTGATACCGGTAAAATCACGCTCAATGGTTTCCATCAGGGGTGTCAGAGTGGCTTCCATCGCACCAAAAACGACCACCGAACGCTCCAGCCAGGCATCCTTGGCAAAAAATACCGGGTAATGGGTGTCAAGCACCCACGCCATCATGGGCCAGGCCATGACCGGAAACCCTGGCACGAAGTGGACATGGCCACAACTAAAGCCAGGAATCTTGTTGTAGGGATTGGGAATAATTTGCGAGCCCTGCGGAAAAACACCCATATTGAGCCGGTGCAGGTTGTCGGCCTGCATTGGGTCATAGGTTTTGCCCTGCTCCAGCGCCACGTCCTGCATGCGTTGCTCAATCAAGACCTTGGCTTGCGGATGCAGTTCCAGCTTGACGTCCAGCGCGCGCGCGGCGCACTGGCGCGTGTGGTCGTCGGGTGTGGCGCCAATGCCGCCGGTGGAAAACACAACATCACCCGACACAAAAGCGCGTTGCAAGGCGGCAGTGATGCGCTCAGGTTCGTCGCCCACGTATTCGGCATAGGCCAACGACAAGCCCCGCGCCTTGAGCAATTCAATCATCTTGGGCAAATGTTTGTCGGCCCGCTTGCCCGACAAAATTTCGTCGCCAATGATGATCAGGCCGAATTTCGGGGCAACGTCAAGGTTGGGCAGGTGTTGCAGGTTCAGGTCGGTCTGGTGCATGGCTAAATGGCAGGGTCAAAGAATCAGGCGGCATGGCGTCGGGTGGCGTTGGCGCAGAAGCGGCCTGGGCACGTTCGGTCCTCAAGCCTTGCAAGGCAGCCAGACAAAAGTGCGCAAACCAAAGCGAGGCCAAGGCAAACACCATCGTGTAAAGCCAGATCGCCAGAGGCACCAGCACGACAAACGCCGCCACAAACAAAACACCCGAGGCCCAGATCAGACTGGGGGCTGCGCCCAAATAGCCACAAAACAGGCCAATGCCGAGCAAACTGAGCCGGTGGCGACGGAAAATCTCGCGCCGCTCCTCGCTGCTGGCATGTTCAGCCAATGCATCAAAAGCCATGACCCGGTAAGTAAGCCAGCCCCAGATGAGCGGCGGCAGAATCAGGATCAAGGGCGGAATCAGCCACAGCGGCACCGACACGATCAGCGCCACCAAGGCCAACAAGGTGGACACCAATGACCACCACAGACTGGCAAGCAGGGAACCACCGCGTTTGCGTTCAAGTGAAGGAAATCGATTTCTCGCCACCATGGCAGTCAGCGCCGGGGTCATCATGAGCGCCACCACCAGCAGTGAACACACCACGATGACCGGTGTCATCGCAAAAATCACGATCAGAGGTGCCAGTACGATTTTCAGGTTGCCCAAGCCAAAACTCTGCAACCAGCCTGAAATGCTGGTCATCAGGGCCGAGGATTCGAGCCACAGACGCACCGAAGCCAGCACGCCATCCCAATACAAGTAGCCCAGGCCCAGCGCCAGGGCAGTCATCAGCAACAGCGGCAAAAACGACAAGACCATGACCTTTGGCTTCAAGCCATAGGCCACCGCACGCCAGAAGGAATCAAACAACAGTCTCATGGGGTCAAGCATACCCCAGCAGGCGCGCCCGCAATGCTGGCCAAATCCGCCGCGCGCAACCACCGCCATTGGCCCGGTGCCAGATCATCGGGCAAACGCAGCCCGCCAATTTGCGAACGATGCAAGGCCTCCACCCGGTTGCTCACGGCAGCCACCATACGTTTGACCTGGTGGTATTTGCCCTCGGTCAGTGTCAGCCGCAAATGGAACTCAGACACCGCCTCGCAGGCGGCCGCACGCACCGGCTTGGGGTCATCATCAAGGACCACACCGGCCAGCAACTGGCTGACCTGTCGCGCATCCAGCGGGTGCTTGACCGTGACCTCATAAACCTTGGGCACATGGTGGCGCGGCGAGCTCATGCGGTGGATGAATTTGCCGTCGTCGGTGAGCAACAGCAGACCGGTGGTGTCCTGGTCCAGCCGACCCACTGCCTGAACGCCTTGCACAGCGCCTTTTTGCGGCCGCAGTCGCAGCGGTGACGGCAGCAAGGTGTAGATGCTGGGGTAGGTGGACGGCTTTTGTGAACACTCGGTGGCAGCCGGTTTGTGCAGCATGATGTAAGCCTTCCCGGCGTAGGGCCAGTCCACCCCCTGCACCTGAAAGCGCAGCCCTTCTGCTTCGAATTCAGCCGTCGACTGAACACATTTGACTGGGGCCGGCGGTTCGCTGCGATCGTAAACCTGAACAAGCCCCTGCTGGATCAACCCGGCGCAGACACGCCGGGTACCAAAGCCTTGTGAATAAAGAATGTCTTGAAGCTGCATGCGCCGAGTATCGCAAAGTACGCAGCGCCAGCGCGACCGGGCACGCTGCAGAGTCCATGCGCCTCAGGGCTGCAGCAGTCGCGCCGCCTCACGTGCCGCCACAACACCTTCATCGGTAGGAACCACCCAAACTTCCACGGCACTGTCTGGCGTGTGGATCGACATCACCTGGTCGGCCGTCGCCTGTGCATTGCGCACGGGGTCAATTTGAACACCCAGCCACGCCATCCTCTGCCCAAGCTCAGTCCGCAGGGCCACGTCATGCTCGCCGATGCCACCACTGAATGCCAGCACATCCAGCCCTTGCAGGCAAGCGACAAGAGCCCCGCTTTCACGCGCCACCCGATAGGTAAACATGTCCACCGCCAACCTGGCGCCAGGCGAGGTGTCAGCCCGCAGGCGGCGCATATCGGCGGATACCCCCGACACACCAAGCAGGCCGCTCTGCTTGTACAACAGCTTTTGCAGGCGGTCATGATCCCATCCCTGCTCCATCAGATACAGCAGGACACCCGAATCCAGCGACCCAGGGCGGGTACCCATCATCAAGCCGTCCAATGCCGAAAAACCCATGCTGGTCGCGCAACTCCGGCCGGCCCGGGCCGCACAGAGACTGGCACCATTGCCCAGGTGCGCCATCAGCACCCGGTCGTTGCCGCGGGAACTGCTTTGCTGCAACACACCCATGACATACTGGTACGACAGACCATGAAAACCGTAACGGCGCAGCCCCTGCTGGTACAGCACTTCTGGCAAGGCATAACGGTAATCCACCTCGGGCAAAGTGGCATGGAAAGCCGTGTCAAAACAGGCCACCTGCGGCAATCCGGCAAAGGCCTGCGCAAAGGCGCGTATGCCCTCGAGATTGGCAGGCTGGTGCAAGGGTGCCAGGGAAATGAGTTGCGTCAGGTCGGCCAGCACGGAATCGGTGACCAGCACACTGGCGCGGTATTGCGCGCCACCATGCACGACCCGGTGCACCACCGCTTGCATGGCTGGGATGTTCGGCAACGCTGCGAGCAGATCACGCAAACTCGACAGGGCCTTGGCAAAGACCTGCTCGGTGCCCAAATTCAGCTGGCGACTGTGGCTCTGGCCTTGAAAGGTCCAGCGCATTTCAGGTGAACCGCCCGGCTCAAGACCCTCAATGTTGCCCGTGAGTATCTGAGGCGTAACTTGACGCTGGACCAGCGGATACAGTGAAAATTTCAGACTCGATGAGCCCGCATTGACCGACAAAATAGACATGATTAAACCTTTACCAAACGGGACGGGGGTGATCACGGCGCGCGTTATGCGCAACCAACAAGGCAAGCAGTGCCGAGGCCACCCGGTTCGAGGGACCATCCGCACGGCTGGTGAGCGCAATGGGCACCCGGGCGCCCAACACAATGCCGGAACCGCTGGCACCAGCCAGGTATTCCAATTGCTTGGCCAGCATGTTGCCGCTCTCCAGATCAGGCACCGCCAGGATGTCTGCATGGCCTGCAACCACTGATTGAATATTCTTGATTTGTGCGGCTTGCATCGAAATGGCATTGTCAAAAGCCAGCGGCCCATCGAGCACACCGCCGGTAATCTGGCCACGCTCGGCCATTTTGCACAGGGCTGCGGCATCCAGCGTGGAAGGCATGCTGGGGTTGACCATTTCCACCGCCGACAAAATGGCGACTTTGGGCGCGGCCACACCCAGGATGCGTGCGAAGTCGATGGCGTTTTGAATGATGTCCACTTTCTCCTTCAGGCTGGGATGGATGTTGAGCGCGGCATCGGTGATCAACAAGGGCTTATGGTAGAGCGGCACATCAAAACGAAACACATGCGACATGCGCCGCCCCGTGCGCAAGGCCGGCTTGGCCAGCACCGCGTGAATCAGTTCGTCGGTGTGCAGGCTGCCCTTCATGAGCATCTCGACCTCCCATGCGGCCGCCATTTCGGCGGCTTTTTCAGCTGCTGCGTGGCTGTGTGGCACGGACAGGATTTCAATACCCGTCAAATCAATACCCGCTTCTGCGGCCACATGGCGAATGCGCATCTCGGGACCAATCAAAACTGGCACGATCAGGCCATAACGGGCAGCATCCATGGCCCCACTGAGCGACCCTTCGTCACAGGGGTGCACCACGGCACAGCGCACCGCTTCAAGCTTGCGCCCCAGCGCCAACAGGTTATTGAAGCGCGCCTGCGGATCAAACAACTGGATCTGTGGCGCTGTCACGCGCGGCAAACGCACCTTGTCGGTCGGTGCTAGCACCTTGGCAATACCGCTCAGAACCAACTCACCACGCTGATTGGACACCCGGCAGTCAAGCTCCACGCTCTTGTTTTCCGGATGCAGGGCCATCACGGTCACGGTCACGGTGAGCGTGTCACCAACGCGAACCGGTTTGACAAAATGCAGGGCCTGATCCTGGTAAATGGTGCCGGGACCAGGAAACTGGGTGCCCAACAAGGCCGAAATCAGCGCCCCGCTCCACATGCCGTGGGCTATCACACCATGAAACAGACTGTCGCTGGCATAGGCCGAGTCCAGATGCGCCGGGTTGGTGTCGCCTGAAACAGCGGCAAAAGCCTGGATATCTTCGAGCGTCAAGGTGCGCAGCAAACGGGAACTTTGCCCGAGCTTGATCTCGGAGTAGGTGTAGTTTTCAACCAGTTCAGTTTCCGAAGGCAGGTTCATTTCAGTCCACCAATATTAAAAATACAGCGCATAAACCTAGTTAACTTTAAAAAAATCATCCAGATCCAAACCGTCAGCACCCGGCTCGAATCCCTGACGAATCAGGTGTTCTTCAGCCTGCGTCATTGCCTGAAGTGTCACACTCAAACCGTTGTTATTCAGGCTGGCCACCTCCAGTTGAAGTCGCAACACCAGCAAACCGCGCAACTCATCTTGCAGGTGACTCCGGCGACGATCAGCACTGACGTTCACCTGGGCCAGGCCAATACTGGCTGTACGTCGCTCATTGACAATCGGTTGCGTCTGTCGCGTTGCCATCAACATGTCCATGGCAATAGGATCATTCAAGGAAACATGCAGGGCCGAGGCCAGTCGGGCAATACGGACATTGAGTCCGTTCATGGAAGTGCACAGGCGTTGGGTCAGCTGATCGTTAACCTGCACAGCTATGACTCACATTTTTGTCATGCATAAATAAATTACTTAAAACAGCATTTTAGGGTAAACCCTAGGTGCCAATCTGCAACAGTCGGCACAATTTCATGCAAAAAAGAGCGTTGGCAACGCCGCACTGTACGGCCATAGCGGAATCACACCCCGCTTCAGACAACAAAAAACCCGCCGAAGCGGGTTTTTTGTTGAGCTTGAAACGTTAGGACATGAGCCAATTACTTGGCGCGGGTACCCACCACTTCAACTTCAACGCGACGGTTTTTGGCGCGACCTTCTTTGGTCTTGTTGTCTGCCACAGGCTGTGCCTCACCCTTGCCTTCGGTGTAGATACGGTTCTTTTCAATGCCCTTGGACTCCAAGTATGCCTTGACAGCCTCAGAACGACGTACCGACAGTTTTTGGTTGTACCCATCGGGGCCAGTGGCGTCGGTGTGACCGACGGCAATCACCACTTCAAGATTGATGTCCTTGACTTTGGCTGCCAGATCATCGAGCTTGGCTTTGCCTTCAGGCTTGAGCACTGATTTGTCGAAATCAAAGAAGGCATCTGCGGCGTAAGTCACCTTGGCAGCAGCGACAGGCGCTGGCGCGGGTGCGGGTGCTGGTGCCGGCGCAGGAGCGACGACTACTGGTGCTGGCGCAGGTGCGGCCACTGGTGTTGGAGCAGGTGCCACAATGGCGCCATCGCAACCGACAGCGGCAGTAGCAGGAGTCCAGTAGGCATTACGCCAGCAGAGTTCGTTGGTGCCATTTTTCCAGACGGTGCCGTCGGAACTGCGCCAGTTATCAATGGTTTGGGCGCCGGCAGCAGTTGCCAGGGCTGCAGTAGCGATTAGCATGGCCACTTTATTCAATTTCATCAGGGTTCTCCTTAAGGAAAAAATCCGCAGCGAACTGCGTCGATATAGGTACACCCAAGATGCCTATCAAGTTGGGCGTTAAAGTCATTGTGCCACAGCATAGTTTGCATGACATGCACAAAATCAACGCTTCCTCTCTTTCTCAAGTCGACCAGAGACTATTTGGCGCAAGCGTTGCTAAGCAGCGACAAACGCACAGCTTAAAATGAGCAGCTAACTCAGATCTTGCCTCGCCTCAAGTCCATCCCATGACCCAGTTCGCCAAAGAAACCTTGCCCACCAGCCTTGCCGACGAGATGCGCCGCAGCTATCTGGACTACGCCATGAGCGTCATCGTCGGGCGGGCCTTGCCTGATGCGCGTGACGGTCTTAAACCGGTACACCGTCGCGTGCTGTTTGCCATGCACGAGCTCAACAACGACTGGAACAAGGCGTACAAAAAATCGGCCCGTATCGTCGGTGACGTGATTGGTAAATACCACCCGCACGGCGACCAGTCGGTCTACGACACCATCGTGCGCATGGCACAGGACTTTTCCATGCGCCACATGCTGGTGGACGGCCAGGGCAACTTCGGCTCGGTTGACGGCGACAGCGCCGCGGCCATGCGTTACACCGAAATCCGCCTGGCCAAAATTGCGCACGAGATGCTGGCCGACCTGGACAAGGAGACAGTGGACTTCGGCCCTAACTACGACGGCTCCGAAAAAGAACCTCTGGTCATGCCGTCACGCCTGCCCAATTTGTTGGTCAATGGTTCCGGCGGCATTGCGGTGGGCATGGCCACCAACATCCCGCCGCACAACCTCAATGAAGTGGTCGATGCCTGCCTGCACCTGTTGCGCAATCCTGAGGCCTCGATCGACGAGCTGATGGAAATCATTCCGGCACCTGACTTCCCCACCGCCGGCATCATTTACGGCATCAACGGCGTCAAGGACGGCTACCGCACCGGCCGCGGTCGTGTGGTGATGCGCGCCAAGTGCCACTTCGAAGACATCGACAAAGGGCAACGCCAGTCGATCATCGTGGATGAGTTGCCCTACCAGGTCAACAAAAAGACCCTGCAGGAACGCATGGCCGAGCTGGTGCACGAGAAGAAGATTGAGGGCATCAGCCACATCCAGGACGAGTCCGACAAATCGGGAATGCGCTTGGTGATTGAACTCAAACGCGGTGAAGTGCCCGAGGTGGTGCTGAACAACCTGTACAAGCAAACCCAGTTGCAGGACACCTTCGGCATGAACATGGTGGCCCTGATCAACGGCCAGCCCAAGTTGTGCAACCTGAAGGACCTGATCGAGGTCTTCCTGCAGCACCGTCGTGAAGTGGTGACGCGGCGTACCGTGTTCAACCTGCGCAAGGCGCGCGAACGCGGCCATGTGCTCGAAGGCCTGGCTGTGGCACTGGCCAACATCGACGAATTCATCCGCATCATCCGCGAATCGCCCACGCCACCCGTGGCCAAGGCCGAACTGATGAGCCGCGCCTGGGACAGCACGCTGGTGCGCGAAATGCTCACCCGCACCCGTGCCGACGGCGGTGTGGTCAATGCTGACGACTACCGCCCCAACGGTCTTGAAATGCAGTACGGCATGGGCAAGGACGGCCTGTACCGGCTGTCTGAAACCCAGACCCAGGAAATTTTGCAGATGCGTCTGCAGCGCCTGACCGGCCTGGAACAGGACAAAATCGTGGCCGAATACAAAGAGGTGATGGCCGAGATTGATGACCTGCTCGACATCCTGGCCCGGCCCGAGCGCGTTTCCATCATCATCGGCGAAGAACTAACCGTCATCAAAACCGAGTTTGGCCAGACCAAACTGGGGGCACGCCGCTCACTGGTGGAACACAGCTCGTTCGACCTCTCCACCGAAGACCTGATCACTCCCACCGACATGGTGGTCACCTTGAGCCACAGCGGCTACATCAAGAGCCAGCCCTTGAGTGAATACCGGGCGCAGAAACGTGGCGGGCGCGGCAAGCAGGCCACCGCCACCAAGGAAGACGACTGGGTCGACCAGTTGTTCATCGCCAACACGCACGACTACATCCTGTGCTTTAGCAACCGCGGCCGCATGTACTGGCTCAAGGTGTGGGAAGTCCCGCAGGGCTCGCGGGGCTCACGGGGTCGCCCCATCGTCAACATGTTCCCGCTGCAGGAAGGTGAAAAGATCACCGTGGTGCTGGCGCTGACCGGTGAGAAACGCTCGTTCCCTGCCGACCAGTATGTCTTCATGGCCACCAGCATGGGCACGGTCAAGAAAACCGCTCTGGTTGAATTTTCCAATCCGCGCAAGGCCGGCATCATTGCCGTTGATCTGGACGAAGGCGATTACCTGATTGGTGCTGCCCTGACCGACGGCCAACATGACGTGATGCTGTTCTCTGACGGCGGCAAGGCGGTGCGCTTCGACGAAAATGATGTGCGCCCGATGGGCCGGCAGGCGCGCGGCGTGCGCGGCATGACGCTCGAAGAAGGCCAAAGCGTGATCGCCATGCTGGTAGCAGAGGACGAAACACAGAGCGTGCTGACCGCCACCCAGAATGGTTATGGCAAGCGCACCAGCATTGCCGAGTACACCCGCCACGGCCGTGGCACCAAGGGCATGATTGCCATTCAACAGAGCGAGCGCAACGGCAAGGTGGTGGCCGCCACGCTGGTGCACGCCGACGACGAAATCATGCTGATCACCGACAAGGGTGTGCTGGTGCGCACCCGGGTCTCTGAAATCCGTGAACTGGGTCGTGCCACCCAGGGCGTGACACTGATCGGCTTGGACGATGGCTCGGAGTTAAGCGGCCTGCAACGCATTGTGGAAAACGATGCCATTCCCACCACCGAAGACACCACGGACGATGACAACGATGCGACCGTATAACTTTTCCGCCGGACCCGCCGTCATGCCCGACGCGGTGCTGGCCGAGGCCGCCGCCGAGATGCTCGATTGGCATGGCAGCGGCATGGGTGTGATGGAAATGAGCCACCGGGGCAAGGAATTTGGCGCCATTCACGCCCAGGCACTGGCTGATCTGCGCGAGTTGCTGGCGGTGCCAGCGCAATTCAAGCTGCTCTTCATGCAGGGCGGCGGTCTGGCTGAAAACGCCATCGTGCCACTGAATTTGTCAAAGGGTCAGACGGCTGACTTTGTGGTGACCGGCAGCTGGAGCCAGAAATCCCTGGGGGAAGCCCGCAAGTACTGCACCGCAACTGAGGCGGTCAACACCAAGGGTAACGGCCATACCACGCTGGCCGACCCGGCCAGCTGGCAACTCAGTGACAAGCCGGCGTACGTGCACATCTGCAGCAACGAAACCATCAACGGCGTCGAATACCACACCTTGCCCGACCTGAAAGCACTCGGCTGTGATGCCCCGCTGGTGGTGGACTTTTCCTCGCATGTGGCCTCACGTCCGGTCGACTGGTCGCGCGTCGGGCTGGCGTTTGGCGGTGCCCAGAAAAACCTGGGGCCGGCGGGTTTGACGCTGGTGGTGGTGCGCGAAGACCTGCTTGACCGCGCGCTGCCGATTTGCCCCAGCGCCTTCAATTACCGCACCGTGGCCGACAACGATTCGATGTTCAACACACCGCCCACCTACTCGATCTACATCGCCGGGCTGGTGTTCAAGTGGCTTAAAAGCCAGGGCGGCATCGCAGCGGTTGAAGCCCGCAACATCGCCAAGGCCGAACTGCTGTACGACGCCATCGACAACTCCGGCCTGTACCTCAACCGGGTGGCCAGGGATTGCCGCTCGCGCATGAATGTGCCGTTTTACCTGCGCGACGAAAGCCTCAATGACGCCTTCCTCAGTGGCGCCCGTGAACATGGCCTGCTGCAGCTCAAGGGCCACAAATCCGTGGGTGGCATGCGCGCCAGCATTTACAACGCCATGCCGCTCGAAGGCGTGCAGGCGCTGGTCGACTACATGCGTGACTTTGAAGCCCGACGCGGCTGAAGCCATGGCTTGCCACACTTCACCCGCAATGACGATTACTCTTTCACTTGAACCGGCCCATGGCAAAAACCCTTCCCGAGTTGCGCACCCAGATTGATGCCCTTGACCTGGAGCTGCTGGCCCTGCTCAACCAGCGCGCTAGCCTGGCCCATGAAGTGGGCGAAATCAAGCGCCTGGACGGCTCGGCCGTGTTCCGTCCGGACCGTGAGGCGCAGGTCATTGCCAATTTGCAGGCCCACAATGGCGGCCCGCTCAAGGACCACAGCCTGAGCTTGATCTGGCGTGAAATCATGTCGGCCTGCCGTGCCCTCGAAGCGCCGCAACGGGTGGCTTACTTGGGGCCGGCGGGCACCTTCAGCGAACAGGCCGCTATCCAGTTCTTTGGCGGCAGCATGTCACGCGTGTTGTGCGTCAGCATTGACGAGGTGTTTCGCGCCACTGCGGCCGGCAGCGCCGAATTTGGCGTGGTGCCGATCGAAAACTCCTCCGAGGGCGTCATCTCGCGCTCGCTCGACCTGCTGCTCAACTCGCCGCTGCACATCATTGGCGAGACCAGCTTTCTGGTGCGGCACAACCTGCTGCGCCTGGAGCCCTCGCTGCACGATATCGAGGCCGTTTACGCCCATCCGCAAGCCCTGGCACAGTGCCAGGACTGGCTCACCACCCACCTGCCCCATGCCGAGCGGCGCGCTGCCGCCAGCAACGCCGAGGGCGCCCGCCTGGCCGCCACCAACCCGGCCTGGGCCGCCATCGCCAGCGAGCGCGCCGGCAGTGAATTTGGCCTGCACATTGCGTCTTACGCGATCCAGGACGATGCCTTCAACCGCACCCGTTTTGCCATCATCTGCCTGCCGCAAACGCTGGCCGCACCGCAAGCCACGGGCAATGACTGTGTCAGCCTGATCGTCTCGGTCACCAACCGGCCGGGGGCCGTGCACGACCTGTTGGTGCCGCTGAAGAAACACGGTGTTTCCATGACCCGCTTTGAGTCACGGCCGGCGCGCTCGGGACAGTGGGAATACTATTTTTACATCGACCTGCAAGGTCACCCGAGCCAGCCTCATGTGGCTGCCGCACTGGAAGAATTGCGCGGACTGTGCGCGTTTTACAAAGTGCTGGGCACCTACCCGGTCAGCGAGTAAGCATGTTTGCGCAACTCGGATTGATCGGCTGCGGCCTGATGGGCGGCTCATTTGCGCTGGCGCTCAAACATGCCGGACTGGTGCAACACGTGGTGGGTTACAGCCCGTCGGCCAGCACTACCCAGAAAGCCCTGCGACTCGGCGTCATTGACGTGGCTGCAACATCTGCTTTGCGGGCGGCAACCGGTGCCGACATCGTGCTGATGGCGGTGCCAGTATCCGCCACGGAAGCCACCCTGCAGTTGATTGCGCCCGCCGTCACGCCGCAGATGCTGGTCATGGACGTGGGCTCGACCAAGGCTGACGTGCTGGCGGCTGCACAGCGTGGCCTGGGCGAGCGGATCGGCTCGTTTGTGCCAGCCCACCCGATTGCCGGCAAGGAAAAGGCTGGCGTGGAACACGCCGACGCCAAGCTGTACCAAGGCTGCCAGGTGATCCTGACACCGACGGCCGACACCCTGAGCAAGCAGGGCCAGCAGGCGCTTGAAGTCTGGCAGGCGCTGGGTTGCAAGGTGGTGCAGATGTCGCCCGAGGCCCATGATGCGGCCTTTGCGGCAGTTAGCCACTTCCCTCATCTGCTGGCATTTGCCCTGATGAATGCTGTGACAGGCCAGCCCCAGGGACAGGAATTCTTGGCGCTGGCAGGCCCCGGATTTCGCGACTTCACCCGCATCGCTGCCAGCGACCCCAAGGTGTGGCGTGACATTTTCCTGTCCAACCGCCAGCAGTTGCTGGTGCAAAGCCAGCAACTGCAAACCCAATTGCAGGCGTTCGAGGCCCTCATGGTGCAAGGCGATGGTGTAGCGATCGAAGCGCTGATTGCGCAGGCCAGTTCGGCGCGCAGCCAATGGCATCTCAAACAACATCACCACCCCAAACCCGCATGCTGAACACCGTCTTCATCGATCTGCCGCCTTTGCTGTCTGCTGGCGGCGCCATCACCTTGCCAGGCTCCAAAAGCATCTCAAACCGGGTATTGCTGCTGGCCGCCCTCAC
>NZ_JAMPXE010000091.1 GCF_023701345.1 Rhodoferax sp.
ATGCAGACCACTAGACGATGGGGTGTTCTTTCTGAAGTTGGACAGTTGGCTCCCGCTTGATCGCGTCGTCGTAACTTGACTTTGCTATTTAATCTCGAAGATAACAACGACCGTTGAGACTAAAACTTGTTAAAAAACAATTACTTAGCAAAGTCGTTGTTATCTCTTTGGCAAACTAACCCGGCAAATCTTTGCCTCCGAATCGGCAAATCTTTGCTCACCCCTACAACAAAATCAAATATCGATATTCCCCGCCTGCAGCGCATTGGTTTCGATGAACTCGCGGCGCGGCTCGACCTCGTCGCCCATCAGCATGGTGAAGACCTTGTCGGCTTCGATGGCGTCGTCAATCTGCACCCGCAGCAAAATGCGCACCGCCGGGTCCATGGTGGTTTCCCAGAGCTGCTCGGGGTTCATTTCGCCCAGTCCTTTGTAGCGCTGGCGGCTGGTTGAGCCTTCGGCCTGCGCAATCAGCCAGGCCATGGCCTCGCGGAAGTCGCTGACCTTTTGTTCCTTTTGGCGCTCGCCTTCGCCACGCGTGACTCTGGCGCCCTCGCTGAGCAGGCCCCTGAAGGTTTTGGCAACTTCGTTCAGGGCCGCATAGTCGGCCCCATGGACAAAGTCTTGCGTCAGCACGCTGCTCTTGATGTTGCCGTGCAGGCGGCGGCTGATGCGCAAAATGGGCTTGTCACTGCGCACGTCAAACTCGCCAGCCACTTCGGCGTCGGGCAATTGGGCTTGCAGGGCGATGGCCGAGGCTTCGGCGTCGGCCACCGTGTCGAGGTTCAACGCCACGCCATCGGCAATGGCACGCAGGGCGGACACGTCCAGGAAGTTCGCCAGCCGGGCAATCACGGCTTGTGCCGTCTGGTGCTTGCGCGCCAGCTCGGTCAGCGCGTCGCCGGTTAGCGCCGTGCTGTTGTCACCACCGGTGTAGACCGTGGCATGGATCAGCGCGATGCGCAGCAAGAAGTTGTCGAGGTCGGTGGCACCCTGCAGGTACAGCTCTTCACGGCCGGCCTTCACCTTGTAGAGCGGCGGCTGGGCGATGTAGATGTGGCCGCGCTCCACCAGTTCGGGCATCTGGCGGTAGAAGAAGGTGAGCAACAGGGTGCGGATGTGGGCGCCGTCAACGTCGGCGTCGGTCATGATGATGATGCGGTGGTAGCGCAGCTTGGCGACGTCGAAGTCGTCGTTGCCGGTGCTGCCGCCGGCCTTGCCGATGCCGGTGCCCAGGGCGGTGATGAGCGTCAGGATTTCGTTGCTGGTGAGCAGCTTCTCGTAGCGCGCTTTTTCCACGTTCAAAATCTTGCCGCGCAAGGGCAGAATTGCCTGGAACTTGCGGTCGCGACCCTGCTTGGCAGAACCACCGGCGGAGTCACCCTCGACGATGTAGATTTCGCACAGCGCCGGGTCTTTTTCCTGACAGTCGGCCAGTTTGCCGGGCAGGCCCATGCCGTCGAGCACGCCTTTGCGGCGCGTCATGTCACGGGCCTTGCGGGCGGCTTCGCGGGCGCGGGCGGCCTCGACGATCTTGCCGACGATGATCTTGGCGTCCGCCGGGCGTTCCTGCAGGTAGTCCCACAGCAGTTTGGACACGATGTCTTCGACCGGGCCGCGCACTTCGCTCGACACCAGCTTGTCCTTGGTCTGGCTGCTGAACTTGGGCTCGGGCACCTTGACGCTCAGCACGCAGGTGAGGCCTTCGCGCATGTCGTCGCCGGTCACCTCGACCTTGGCTTTTTTGGCGATCTCGGTGTCATCAATGTATTTGTTGATGACTCGCGTCATGGCCGCGCGCAGACCGGTGAGGTGGGTGCCGCCGTCGCGCTGCGGGATGTTGTTGGTAAAACACAGCACCTGCTCGTTGTAGCCGCTGTTCCACTGCATCGCCACTTCGACGCCGATGTTGGTGTCCTGGTCGCTCTGGCGGTCGCCCATGGCGTGAAAGATGTTGGGATTGAGGACGGTTTTGCCCTTGTTGATGAAGTTGACAAAGCCGCGCACGCCGTCAGCGCCGGAAAAGTCGTCTTCCTTGCCGCTGCGTTCGTCCTTCAGGCGAATACGCACGCCGTTGTTCAAGAAGCTCAGTTCGCGCAGGCGCTTGCTGAGGATTTCATAGTGAAAATCTTTGTTTTCCTTGAAGATGTCGGTGTCCGGCAAAAAATGCACTTCGGTGCCGCGGCGCTCGGTCTCGCCGGTGACCCGCATCGGCGAGACCTCGATGCCATTGACACTTTCAACCAGGCGGTTTTGCACAAAGCCCTTGCTGAATTCGAGCACATGGACCTTGCCGTCGCGGCGCACGGTGAGACGCAGCATTTTGCTCAGGGCGTTGACGCAGCTGACGCCCACGCCGTGCAGGCCGCCCGAAACCTTGTAGCTGTTCTGGTTGAACTTGCCGCCGGCGTGGAGTTCGGTCAAAGCAATTTCTGCGGCACTGCGCTTGGGCTCGTGCTTGTCGTCCATCTTGACGCCGGTCGGAATGCCGCGGCCGTTGTCGACCACGCTCACCGAGTTGTCGGTGTGGATGGTGACCAGGATGTCGTCGCAGTGCCCCGCCAGCGACTCGTCGATCGAGTTGTCCACCACCTCGAACACCAAGTGGTGCAGGCCGGTGCCGTCACTGGTGTCGCCAATGTACATGCCGGGGCGCTTGCGCACGGCTTCCAGGCCTTCGAGGATCTGGATCGAACCTTCGCCGTAAGCCTCTGAAGCACCCGCCTGGTGGGCATCAATGGTGGGCTGAAAGTTGGAGCTGTCCGCCGTGCCTTCGCCCGTGTGAACGGCGTTTTCAGGGGTTTGGGCGGGCGTATTTTCTTCGGTCATGGCAGAGTCGGTGGAGATTGAGAGGAACAGGGCAGCAGCGGCTTAGATGCGCATCGGCATCACCACATACTTGAATGTGGTGTTGTCGGGAATGGTGAACAGCGCCGAGCTGTTGCCGTCCGAGAGTTCCAGCGTCACCATGTCTTGCGACATGTTGCTGAGAGCATCGATGAGGTAGGTCACATTGAAGCCGATTTCGATGCTGTCACCGCCGTAGTCGATGTCGAGCTCGTCAACCGCTTCTTCCTGCTCGGCGTTGTTGGCCGCCACGCGCAGGGTGCCGGGGTCGATGTTCAGGCGCACGCCCTTGAACTTTTCGCTGGTCAGGATGGCGGTGCGCTGCAAGGTGGCCAGCAGCGCGCTGCGGCCCAGGGTGATGCTGTTTTTGTGGTTGCGCGGAATCACGCGGTTGTAGTCGGGGAACTTGCCCTCGACCAGTTTGGTGACGAATTCCATGCCGTCAAAGCTGAACTTGGCCTGGTTGTTGGCAAATTGCATCTCGATGGCGCCATCTGCATCCGACAGCAGGCGCTGCAGTTCCAGCACCGTCTTGCGCGGCAAAATAACTTCTTGCTTGGGCACTTCGACGTCGAGCGTGGCACTGGCAAAGGCCAGCCGGTGGCCATCGGTGGCCACCAGGCTGAGTTGCTTGCCTTCGGCCACAAACAAAATGCCATTGAGGTAGTAACGAATGTCGTGCACCGCCATGGCAAACGACACCTGGCCCAGCAGGGCCTTGAGCGTTTTTTGCGGCACGCTGAAAGCCGGGCCAAAACTGGCCGACTCCTGCACCAGCGGAAAGTCTTCAGCTGGCATGGTTTGCAGCGTGAACTTGCTTTTGCCACCCTTCAAAATGAGTTTGGCGGCGCTGGATTCAAGCGACACCAGTTGATCGGAGGGCATGGTGCGCAGGATGTCGATCAATTTGCGGGCGCCCACCGTGGTGGTGAAGTCGCCGGTATCGCCGCCCAGTTCGGCTGCCGTGCGGATCTGGATTTCGAGGTCGCTGGTGGTGAGCTGCAGGGCATCGCCCGTTTTGCGAATCAGCACATTGGCCAGAATGGGCAGGGTATGGCGACGCTCGACAATACCTGAGACAGCCTGCAAAACCGACAAAACCTTGCCCTGGGTGGCTTTTAAAACAATCATGTCATCCTCTTGGGTTCAATGGTGAACAGGCTGGACCCCGATTGACCCAGCCGGGTTTGCGATAAAGCTGCTATTTTCCCACTCATTTGCTTCAACTTTTAATTAGTTCAGCCTTTGAGGGTTTGTTCCAGCACGTGCAATTGCTGGTTGAGTTCTGTCACCTGCTGGCGCTCGGTGCCGATCTTGCGCACCGCATGCAAGACCGTGGTGTGGTCACGTCCGCCAAACATTTCTCCAATTTCGGGCAGACTTTTTTGCGTCAGCTCCTTGGCCAGGTACATGGCGATCTGGCGCGGCCGGGCAATGCTGGCCGGCCGTTTCTTGGAATACATGTCGGCGATCTTGATTTTGTAGTAGTCCGCCACCGTTTTCTGGATGTTTTCCACCGAGATTTGACGGTTCTGGATGGACAGCAGGTCGCGCAGCGCCTCGCGCGCCAGCAAAATCGAGATTTCTTTCTGGTTGAAGCGCGAATAGGCCAGAATCTTGCGCAAGGCGCCTTCGAGTTCGCGCACGTTGGAGCGCACGTTCTTGGCCACGAAAAAGGCCACTTCCTCGGGCATCACAATGCCCTCGGCCTGCGCCTTGTTGATCAGGATGGCGACCCGCATTTCGAGTTCGGGCGGCTCGATCGCCACCGTCAAACCCGAGTCAAAACGCGACACCAGGCGCTCGTGAATGTCAGCCAGGCCCTTGGGATAGGTGTCGCTGGTCATGACAATGTGCGATTTTTTGGCCAGCAAGGCCTCGAAGGCGTTAAAAAATTCCTCTTGTGTGCGTTCCTTGTTGGCAAAAAACTGCACGTCGTCAATCAGCAACAAGTCGAGCGAGTGGTAACGCTCCTTGAACTCGTCAAATGCCTTGCGCTGGTAGGCTTTCACCACATCGGTGACAAATTGCTCGGCATGGATGTAGAGCACCTTGGCACTGGGATGGTCGGCCATCAACTGATTGCCCACAGCGTGCATCAAGTGGGTTTTGCCCAGGCCCACACCGCCATAAATGAACAGCGGGTTGTACAAATGGCCGGGCATGCCGGCCACGTGCATGGCCGCCGCGCGCGCCATGCGGTTGGCACTGCCTTCGACCAGGGCGTCAAACGTCAGCGCTGTGTTGAGGCGGCTCTTCAGCGGTTCAGCGGGGCGAAACTGATCAGCCTCGGCGAGCGTATCGACCACCGCGGCAGCGCTCGCCACTTTCACTTCCGGCTTGCGCACCACGGCGTCCCGTACCGCCAGAGCCAGCTCGATCTGGACGGGCTGACCCGTCAGGCGCTCCATGATCAGCGCCAGACGATGGCTGTATTGCGCCCGGATCCAGTCCATCTTGAAGCGGTTGGCAACAAAAATAGTGACCCGGCTCAAGTCTTCCGAGACTTGGGCCGACAAGGGTTTGATCCAGGTCTGGAACTGTTGCTCGGGGAGTTCTTGTGCCAGTTGATCGATACAGGCTTGCCAAAAATCTGCGCCGCTTGGTTCTGCAGCGGCTTGGCGTGTGGGGTGTTGTCCCTCTGTCATTGTGCGGTTGATTTCTGTGGATATTTATTATTTCTGACGATGCCAATTCTAATTTATCAAACAGTTATCCACACTGCGGGTCTTCCCGTGATTTACCATCGCTTGAAAAGTTTGCGATAATCTGCGGTTCCCCTGAACTGTTCGGGTGAAATTAACGTTGATGCCGCTGGGCATATTCAATCAAATTGAGGCTGCCTGCCTCTGAGCTTCTTAGGATTTCCGAAAATGAAACGCACTTACCAACCCTCCAAGATTCGTCGCGCCCGTACCCATGGCTTTTTGGTGCGCATGAAAACCCGTGGCGGTCGTGCCGTGATCAATGCACGCCGCGCCAAAGGCCGCAAGCGTCTGGCAGTTTAATTTCAAGCCGGGCGCAGCCTGCCTACAACTGCGGCAACGCTTGACTCACCTTGCAAAGACTCAAAAGTCGGCGCCAGTTTCAAGCCGTGCTGGCGGGGTCTACCCTGGCGCGAACGCCGCATTTTGCTTTGCACGCCGTGGCGCTGAATGCTGATCAAGTGGACTTGGGCGTCAAGCCATTGTTTAACGTGCCCGCAGTCTGGCTCGGCGCCATGGTGCCCAAACGTTGGGCCAAACGTGCCGTGACACGCAACGCCTTGAAACGCCAGATCTTCGCCGTGAGCGAGCTTTACCATGCGCAACTACCGGCAGCCGCCTATGTGGTTCGACTGCGCAGTGGCTTTGACCGGGTGCAGTTCACGAGCGCGAGCTCTGACGCCCTCAAGCTGGCCGCGCGCAATGAGCTGCACCAGTTGCTGGACCGCGCCACGCAAGCTCGGACCAGTGCACAGGCACCGGCGCTCGCATGATGGCCAAGCTGTTGATGTTGTTGATCAGGGGCTATCGGCTCTTTTTGAGCCCATGGCTGGGTTCGTCGTGCCGTTTTGAGCCCACTTGCTCGGTTTATGCGCTGCAGGCCCTGCAACGCTTTGGCGCAGCCAAAGGTAGCTACCTCATGATGCATCGCATCGGGCGCTGCCATCCCTGGTGTGATGGCGGCCTTGATCCGGTCCCGCCGGCCCAGAACCCGTCCCGTTTGTTTACCCGGTTGATTCCCTCTTCCACTCAAAAGAAATCCTCATGAACGATATCCGACGCACCATTTTGTGGGTGATTTTTGGTTTTTCCCTGGTCATGTTGTGGGATCAGTGGCAGGTTTACAACGGCCGCAACCCCACTTTTTTCCCTGGCTCCAAACCTGCCGTCGTGCAGCCCCAGGGTCCAACAGGAGCCGCCAGCGTCCCGGGTAGCGTGCCAAACAGTGTCCCGGCCGCCAGCAGCAACGTCGCAGGCGCAGACCAGATTGCCGGTGCCGTGCCGACTGTAGCGGCCCCCGCGACGGTAGCCGCCGCGGCGCGCGAGCTGGTGCTGGTTGAAACCGATGTCTACAAACTCACTTTTGACACCGAGGGTGGTTCACTGGTCAAAGCCGAGATGCTCAAGCACGCCGACATGGCGGACAAAAACAGCAACTTCATTCTTTTTGACGACAGCAAAGACCGTGTCTACCTGGCCCAGTCGGGCCTGATTGCTGGCGCAGGCGGCCCAGCGCTGCCAACCCACAAGTCGGTGATGACCCTGGCCCCAGGCGAGCGCAGCCTCAAGGAAGGCAGCCAAAACCTGGAGTTACGCTTTGAATCGGCCGAAGTGGGCGGCTTCCAGCTCATCAAGACCTACACCCTGACGCGCGGCAGCTACGTGGTGGCGGTCAAGCACGAGGTGGTCAATGTCGGCAGCACCACGCTGGCGCCCCAGTTGTATCTGCAACTGGTGCGTGACGGCAACAAGCCACCCGGTGAATCGTCGTTCTACTTCACCTTTACCGGTCCGGCCGTTTATACCGACGCCCAAAAGTACCAAAAGGTCGAGTTTTCCGACATCGAAAAAGGCAAGGTTGACATTGAAAAGTCGGCAGATAACGGCTACGTGGCCATGGTGCAGCACTACTTTACCAGCGCCTGGCTGCTGGGCGACGGCATCAAGCGCGAGCTGTTCATGCGCAAGGTTGACAACAATCTGTATTCCGTGGGCATGATTGCACCGTTGGAATCGATCGCCCCTGGCGCCCGCCAGACGATTGCCACCACGCTTTATGCCGGCCCGCAGGAAGAAAAAGTACTTGAAGCCCTGTCACCCGGCCTGGAACTGGTCAAGGACTATGGCTGGCTGACTATGCTGTCCAAACCGCTGTACTGGTTGCTCGACAAGCTGCACAGCTTGATCGGCAATTGGGGTTGGTCCATCATGGCACTGGTCTTGTTGCTCAAAATTGCTTTTTACTGGCTCAATGCCAAGGCCTATGCCAGCATGGCCAAGATGAAGGCGGTCAACCCGCGCATCATGGAAATGCGCGAACGCCTGAAAGACAACCCGCAACAGATGCAGCAGGAAATGATGCGCATTTACCGCGAGGAAAAGGTCAACCCGATGGGTGGCTGCTTCCCGATCATGGTCCAGATTCCAGTGTTCATTGCGCTGTACTGGGTGCTGTTGGCCAGCGTCGAGATGCGCAACGCACCCTGGCTGGGCTGGATTCACGACCTTTCAAGCCCCGACCCGTTTTACATTTTGCCGATCGTCATGACGCTCACCACGGTGCTGCAGACATCGCTCAATCCGGCGCCGCCAGACCCGATGCAGGCCAAGATGATGTGGTTCATGCCACTGGCGTTCAGCGTGATGTTCTTCTTCTTCCCGGCCGGCCTGGTACTGTACTGGATCACCAACAACGTGCTGTCGATTGCCCAGCAGTGGGTGATCAACACCCGCATGGGCGTGCCACCCAAGTTCCACCTGCCCAAGTTCTAACGCAGCTTGCGGCCTGACCTGACGTGAGCTTGCCACGCCATAGTGACCCGATCGTGGCCATTGCCACGGCACCGGGTCGCGGCGCGGTGGGCATGGTGCGGGTCAGCGGTCGCGGCCTGCAGCAACTGGTGCTGGCGCTGTGCGGACGCCCCCTGAAACCGCGCGAAGCCACTTACACCGCTTTCCTGGACGCCACGGGCCAGCCCATCGACCATGGCCTGGCCCTTTATTTTGTCGCGCCGCATTCCTTCACCGGCGAAGAGGTGCTGGAACTGCAAGCCCATGGCGGACCGGTGGTGCTGCAATTGCTGCTGGCGCGTTGCCTGCAGGCGGCGGCCGAGCACGGCGCCAACGGTTCATCCCGCCTGGCGCACCTGCGCGTGGCGCTGCCGGGCGAATTTTCCGAGCGGGCTTTTCTTAATGACAAGATCGATCTGGCGCAGGCCGAGGCCATTGCCGACCTGATCGATGCCAGCACCGAGGCCGCCGCACGCAGCGCCAGCCGTTCGCTGGCCGGCGCTTTTTCGCAGGAGATTCACCAGCTGCGCGATGCCCTCATCCATTTGCGCATGCTGGTCGAGGCCACGCTCGACTTCCCCGAAGAAGAAATCGACTTTTTGCAAAAGGCAGATGCGCAGGGACAGCTCAGCCGACTGGAACTCAGCCTTGCAAAAGTCCAGGCCCGCGCACAGCAGGGCGCGCTGCTGCGCGAAGGCATCAAGGTGGTGATTGCGGGCCAGCCCAACGCCGGCAAATCGTCGCTGCTCAATGCCCTGGCCGGCGCCGAGCTGGCCATCGTGACCGCCATTCCGGGCACCACCCGCGACAAGGTGCAGCAGACCATCCAGGTCGAGGGCGTGCCGGTGCATGTGATTGACACCGCCGGGCTGCGCGAGAGCGATGACGAGGTAGAAAAAATTGGCATCGAGCACGCCTGGGAAGCCATTGCGCAAGCCGATGCGGTGCTGTTTTTGCACGATTTGACGCGCTTCGACCAAGCCGCCTACCGCGCTGATGATGCCGCGATTGCGCACACCATTGCCAAAAAAGTACCCCGGCAGGTGCCGGTGATCGAGGTCTGGAACAAGCTGGACGCCGCCGCTGCAGCCGACTTGCCGGAGGGTTTGCACCTGTCCGCCAAAACCGGCCTGGGGCTCGACGCGCTGCGCCAAAAACTGCTCGAGGTGGCGGGATGGCAATCGGGCTCTGAGGGCGTTTTCATGGCCCGCGAACGCCATGTGCAGGCCTTGCACCTGACCCAAAACCACTTGCAGGCGGCCCAAATGCACCTGGCAGCCCAAGCGCAGGCGCTGGATCTGCTGGCCGAGGAATTGCGGCTGGCGCAAAACGCCCTGGGTGAGATCACCGGTGAATTCACGTCCGACGATTTGCTCGGCGTGATTTTTTCAAGTTTCTGTATCGGCAAATAAGCTCGCCGGCGGGCGCAGTGGCGCATCCAGCAGGGCGCTGGCACGGCGGCCACGCTCGCCCAGAAAAAATTCCTTGATGAACGGGTGCGGCTGCACCATCACCTCGGCCGCGCTGCCGCTGGCCACAATGTGCCGGTCGGCCACCACGGCGATGCGGGTGCTCAGCTCCAGCAGCGTGTCGAGGTCGTGGGTGACCATGACCACGGTCAGGCCCAGCTCCTGGTGCAGCGACTGCAACAGTGCACAAAACTCGTCGGCGCTGCCGGGGTCCAGGCCGGCAGTGGGCTCGTCGAGCAGCAGCAGCGGCGGGTCCATGATCAGGGCACGCGCCAGGGCCGCCCGCTTGACCATGCCGCCGGACAGATCAGCGGGCATCTTGTGGGCCGCAGACGGGTCCAGCCCGACCATGCGCAACTTGACCATGGCCACGTCATAGATCAGGTCGCGCGGCAGGGTTTTGAGCTCGCGCAGGGCAAAGGCAATGTTGTCGAGCACGCTGAAGGCCGAGAACAGGGCGCCGTGCTGAAACAGCATGCCAACCCGGCTGGCCGCGCCTTCGCGTCCCATGCTGGCGGCGGCTTCGCCCAGCACCTTCACGCTGCCGCGCGCCGGCACGGCCAGCCCCAGCATCTGGCGCAACAACACGGTTTTGCCACTGCCGGAGCCGCCCACAATCGACACCAGCTCGCCCGCCTCGATGCGCAGATCGAGGTCCTGATGGATCACGACATGACGCCCGGCCTCGTGAAACACCGACCACAATTTTTCAATCTCGACCACGGCTTTGCTCATAGACCGACATTCTTGAAAAGCACGGCAAACAACGCATCCACCAGCAGCACCACCGTGATGGCCGTGACCACTGAGGCGGTGGTGCCCTGCCCCAGGCTCTCGGTATTGGGCTTGACGCGCAGGCCATAGTGACAACCGATCAGCGCAATCAGCAAGCCAAACACCACCGACTTGCCCACCGCCAGCCACAGGTTGCTGATGGCGACGGCACGCGGCAAGGTGGCAAAAAAATACGCGGGCGTCACCCCCAGCACCACGTCGGCGGCCAGCATGCCACCGAGCAGGGCGGCCAGTGTGGTCCAGACGCTGATGAGGGGCATGGCGATGGCCATCGCGATGGCGCGCGGCAGCACCAGCCGGTAGCCCCGGGGGATACCCATGACGCGCATGGCATCAAGCTCTTCGGTGACGCGCATCACGCCAATTTGCGCCGTGATGGCCGAACCCGAACGCCCGGCAATCAGGATGGCCGCCAGCATGGGGCCCAGCTCACGAATGATCGACAGGCCCAGAATGTTGACGATGAAGGTGTCGGCGCCAAACAGGCGCAACTGGCGCGACATCAGGTAGGCCAGCACCACCCCGATGGTAAAACCGACCAGCGCAGTCACCGGCAGCGCCCGGGCCCCGATCCGGAACAGGTGACCCGAGACGTCGCGCCAGGGCCCGCGCCTGGGAGCCCGCAGCAGCGCCACAGCATCAAGCAGCAACTGGCCCGTCAGCAGCAGCAGCCCCACGAGGTGATCCCACAGCTTCCAGAGTTGCTCCCCCAGACGCAAAAAAAGCTGCCATGCCGTGCGGCGCGCCGGCTTGACAACAGGTTCGGTAAAGCGCGCCACCCGCGCCAACATGGCGCGCTGGCCAGGTCGGCATTGCACTTGCGCCGGCCACTGGTGACCCCAGCTGTTCCACATCAGTTGTGCGCCGGTATGGTCGAGCCGGGTGAGGGGTCGCAAATCCCAACTCAAGGCGCGCATGCCAGCGGCGTCAGCCAGGCCCTGGCTGATGCCGCTCCAGTTGAGCGGCTCGGCCAGACGCGCTGCGCTCCAGCAGCCAGCCAGCACGACGTGCCGGCCGCCGTCAGGGGCGGTTTGCAGGGTCAGTGTGGGTGCGGTGTCGGGCATGGTGTCACAGGATGAGTCCGGAATGGTAACGGCAACTGAAGGGGCGACTGTTTTTTCGACCTGGCCAGGGACATGCGGCAAAATGCCAGCAGAGACAGCGCCTACGTCGCTCTGCGACGACAACAAGAAAGTAATTCGCCATGAGCTTACCCTTTGACTACATCATCATTGGCGCTGGCACCGCCGGTTGCCTGCTGGCCAACCGCCTCTCCAGTGATGCGTCCAAACGCGTGTTGCTGATCGAGGCGGGCCGCCCGGACAACTACCACTGGATTCACATTCCGGTGGGTTACCTGTATTGCATTGGCAATGAGCGCACCGACTGGCTGTACCAGACCGAGCCCGATGCCGGCCTGAACGGGCGCCGCCTGCGCTACCCGCGCGGCAAGGTGCTGGGTGGCTGCAGCAGCATCAACGGCATGATTTACATGCGCGGCCAGGCGCGCGACTACGACCAATGGGCGCAGCTCACCGGTGACGAGAGCTGGGGCTGGCGCAACAGCCTGCCCGACTTCATGGCCCATGAAAATCATTACCGGCTCGATGGCGTGTCCGCCAGTCATATCCCGGACGCGCTGCAACAGTTCTCCCGGTTTCATGGCGCGGGTGGCGAATGGCGGGTGGAGAAACAGCGCCTGCGCTGGGACGTGCTCGACGCCTTTGCCCAGGCCGCGCAGCAAGCCGGGATCCCGGCAACCGACGACTTCAATCAGGGCGACAACGAAGGCGTGGGCTATTTCGAGGTCAACCAGCGCAGTGGCTGGCGCTGGAACACGGCCAAGGCCTTTTTGCGCCCGACCTGCATCAATCGCGCCAACTTCACGCTCTGGACTTCGGCCCAGGTGGTCAAGCTCAACATCGAGGCGCAAGCCAATGGCCAGTTGCGCTGCACCGGCGCCCTGGTGCAGACGCCCAGCGGCAGGGTCACCGCCGAGACTTCAGGTGAAGTGATTCTGAGCGCCGGCAGCATTGGTTCGCCGCAGATCTTGCAGCTCTCCGGCATTGGCCCGGCCGCGCTGTTGCGGCAACACGGCATCACCGTGCTGCATGACGCACCCGGCGTTGGCGCCAACCTGCAGGACCATCTGCAGATTCGTTCGGTGTACAAGGTGCAGGACGTCAAAACCCTCAACACGCAAGCCAATTCGCTGTGGGGCAAGGCGCAGATTGCACTGGAATATGCGTTGCATCGCAGCGGCCCGATGAGCATGGCGCCGAGCCAGTTGGGCGCCTTCACCCGCAGCGACCCGAGCCAGCCCTACCCCAATGTCGAGTACCACGTCCAACCGCTCAGCCTGGAGGCCTTTGGTGAACCGCTGCACAGTTTCCCGGCCTTCACCGCCAGCGTCTGCAACCTGAACCCCAGCAGCCGGGGCAGCGTGCAGATCAAGTCGCCTGACTTTTCGGCGGCACCCGCCATCGCGCCCAATTACCTGAGCACCGAAATGGACCGCAAGGTGGCGGCTGATTCGCTGCGGCTGACGCGCACCATCGTGGCGCAGCCGGCGCTGGCCAGGTACCAGCCGCAGGAGTTCAAGCCCGGCGTGCAGTACCAGAGCGACGACGACCTGGCCCGCCTGGCCGGTGACATTGCCACCACCATTTTTCACCCGGTGGGCACCACCAAAATGGGCCGGGCAGAAGACCCGCTGGCGGTGCTGGACGCCCACTTGCAGGTGCGCGGGCCGGGCGGCGTGATTGCGGGCTTGCGCGTGGTCGATGCCGGCGCCATGCCCATCATCACCAGCGGCAACACCAATTCGCCCACCCTGATGATGGCCGAAAAAGCGGCTCGCTGGATTGCCGCTGGAGCCTGAGCAGACCCGGCCCTGTGAGTCCCGCACCCAAATGACGCGGCCTAGGGTAATTCCTGATGGCAATGCACCGGATTGGCGCATATAGTTGGCACCATCGCTGGGTCAGACATGTGCTGACCCAAGTGAAAGGCCCCAGGAGACCATGCCCGCAAGGGTCAAAAAGCAAACAGAAACAAGGCACCGGCAACCCCGGTGCCTTTTTCAATTGGATCGACAATGCAGTCATGGAATTGCTCATTGTCTCTGTTGCCTCCGTGTTTGCCGGTTTTGTCGACTCCATCGTCGGCGGCGGCGGGCTGATTTTGATCCCCGCGCTGTTCGCCACCTTTCCCA
>NZ_JAMPXE010000092.1 GCF_023701345.1 Rhodoferax sp.
AAAGACCTGCCGCTTGCTACGGTGCGCAGTATCTTGAAACAAGCAGGCCTGTGAGGCCTTTGAAGGAGTTGAAATGCTTTACCCGGTTTATGTGCACGTAGGCGATGACAAACATGCCCACGGTGTGACGTTTCCAGATTTTGCGGGTTGCTTTGCCGCGGCTGATGCATGGGATGACTTGCCTGCAGCTATTCAAGAAGCGGTGCAGGCGCATTTTTACGGCGAACCCGAGGCCGTGCCACCACCCTCCGCGCTTGAGGTGCTGGCATCAGATCCGCAATACAGCGGCGGCGTGTGGCTGTTGGCTGATGTGGATTTGGCCCGTATTGACACCAAGCCAGTGCGCCTGAATGTGAGCCTGCCTTCTAACTTGGTGCAGCAGATTGACACCTGGGCTAGTTCACACCACATGACGCGCTCGGGCTTTCTGGCCAAGGCCGCGCAGGAAGCGATGAGGACTCAGGTTTGATTGGGGGCGATCTCACCACCATGAACGCTTGGGTCGAAACGCTTGAGTTTTTCTTCCAGCGTGAGTCTATTTAAAAAATCAGCCGCCAAGGCCAGCACCTGCGCCAGCGCATCCGGCGCATCGCAGGCGACCACGCGCCGCTCGGGCATGGCGCGCAACCAGGTGATCTGTCGCTTGGCGAGCTGGCGCGTGGCAAAAATGCCCTTGTCGCGCAGCTCGCCCATGGGCCACAGGCCGTCCAGATATTCCCACGCCTGGCGGTAGCCGACGCAGCGCATGGACGGCAAATCAGGGTGCAGATCGCCGCGTGCACGCAAGGCCCTGACCTCGTCCAGAAAACCGGCAGCGAGCATGGCATCGAAGCGCTGGGCAATGCGCTGGTGCAGCCAGGCCCGGTCTTGCGGCTCCAGCGAGATCAGCAGGCTGTCCGGGTCATGCATGGGCGCATCGTTCTGGCCAGATTGCCTGGTCTGAAATGACGACAGCGGCTGCCCCGAGATGCGGTACACCTCCAGCGCCCTGGAGATGCGTTGCGAGTCGGCCGGGGCCAGCCTGGCGGCAGTGACCGGGTCCACTTGCGCCAGTTCGGCGTGCAGGGCGGGCCAGCCGACCCGCGCCGCCCGCGCCTCGATGTCGGCGCGAATGGCCGGGTCGGCGCGCGGCATGTCGTCGAGCCCGTCGCGCAGCGCCTTGAAATACAGCATGGTGCCGCCCACCAGCAGCGGCAGCTTGCCACGCGCCGTGATGTCGGCAATTAACTGCCGTGCATCGGCCACGAACTCGGCGGCGCTGTAGGCCTGCAGCGGGTCGCGGATGTTGATCAGGTGGTGCGGCACGGCGGCCAGCTCGGCCGCCGTGGGTTTGGCGGTGCCAATGTCCATGCCGCGGTAAACCAGCGCCGAATCAACACTGATGATTTCCACCGGCCAGGTTTGTGCCACGGCCAGCGCGGCTGCCGTTTTGCCCGAAGCGGTCGGGCCGGCCAGCGCCAGATAGCGGGGCAGGTCGGAATTTAATTGGAATCTGACCCCCATTATTTGGGTTCCCCATGTTTCTGCACCAGCGTCCAGGCGGTCAGCGCGATCAAACCGCTCCAGAACCACACGCCCAGCGTGAGCGGCAGCACGGTGCCGTCCATGTGACCGCCGAGCCAACTGCCCATGGCAAAGGCGGCCAGCATCATCAAGAAACCGTTCATGGCCGAGGCGGCACCGGCCGCGTGCGGGAACGGCCCCACCGAACCGCTTTGGCCGCAGGGCTGGTGGATGCCGTGGCCGATCACAAACAGCATTTGCGGCCCCATGATGGCCCACACGTTTTGCACGCCGGCCAGGCTGAGCACAGCCATCAGGGTGCCACCTGCGAGCGACAGCCCGCCCGCCCATTTGAGCGTGCGGCGCACGCCAAGGCGCGCCAAGCTGTAACGACACAAGAAGGTACCCGCAATGTAGCCCAGCGAGTTCAGCGCCATCAGTGCGCCGTACTGCGTCTTGCTCAGACCCAGCACATTCATGAAGACAAACGACGAAGTCGCCAAAAGGGTGAACAGACCACCGTAAGAAGCTGCGGAGAGGGCTGAAAATGCCAAAAAGGAAGGATGGCGAAAAATACTTTGCCAGGTTTTCAGCAAGGTGGCGGGCTGCAAGGCCTGGGGGTTCTTGCGCTGCAGGGTTTCCTCAAAACGCCAGGCGATCATGGCCAGACTGGCGGCACCAAAGATGGCCAGCGCCAACAGGGCAATGCGCCAGTTGAAGACCTCGGTCAGCAGGCCACCGCTGGGGGCACTTAAAAAGGCAATCACGCCCAGGCCGCTCAAGCCCTTGCTCATGACCCGCGCGCCCTGCACCGGCGCGTACAGGTCACGCACGATGGCGCGTGCGCACATCACCGCCGCACCCATGGCGGCACCTTGCACGGTGCGCCAGGCAATCAGGGCGGTCATGCTGGGCGCCAGCGTGCTGCCAATGGCGGCCAGCACGTAAGCGCTCAGGCCGATCAGCAAAATGGGCCGCCTGCCAAAGCGGTCGGACAGCGGCCCCCATACCAGTTGCGACACACCAAATGCCAGCAGCAGCGCCGTCAGCGTCAATTGCGCCTGCTGCATGGGCGCAGCGAAGCCGGCGGTCAGCACCGGCAGCGCGGGTAAATACAGGTCGGTGGTGACGGGCTGCAGGCCGAGCAAAAGCGACAACAGCAGCACGATCACAGCAGGGGGCATGGCTGTGGCAGTGGCTTGATTTGGCATGCCTTGGAGCGTAGCAGATAGGACGGCCGTTTTGCCGCCGGGCAGCCTTGCCCGCAACCCGGTTCGGTTCTATTGCGACAGAATCCAGTCCGCCAGATTTTTCAACTCCTTGGGGTCCTTGGTGTTGATGATCTTGTGTTTTTCCTCGGAGCCGTCCTCGAACTGAATTTTGGGACCGGTCGTCATGTTTTTGATGATCTTTTCCTGACCATCGGTTTTCTGACTGGCGGCGATTTTTTTCAGGGAAGGGCCTTTTTTGGTTTTGTCAACCGCGTGGCACTTGGTGCAGTCGTTGTCCTTGAACAGGGCTTTGGCTGCGTCGGCATCGACGGTGGCCTGGGCGGTCGCCATGTTGGCAAACGTCAGCATGAGTGACGCAGTCAGGATGGAATAGGGAAATTTAGACATTTTTTACTCCGGATGGTTTCACGTTGTGTCAAACAAGGCGGTAATAACTACCGCTTATTGAAGCTTAAGGCGATGTATGCCAATCCATCTGTGCGCTTGCAGACATAGAAAAAATGATGCTGTTGCGCTATCAATTCACACAATCTTGCTGTATTGCAAACTGTGTGCCATCGCACAGACGTGGTCTGAAGTCGTCGTCATAGTCCAGCTTGTGCCACTTGAATTCCATGGTGGCAGGACATGCCAGCTGCGGTTTGGCACATGCTTACAACTTTCTGGAGAATCTACCCATGAATGCATATTTAAAAAACGCATTGACGCTGACGGTTGTTGCGGTCGCCAGCCAGGCGATGGCAGAGGTCACCTTTTTTGAACGGGAGAGCTTTCAAGGCCGATCGTTCACGACCGACAACCAGATCAACAACTTCCAGCGTTACGGTTTCAATGACAGCGCCTCCTCGGCCGTGGTGACCCGGGAAAGCTGGGAGGTTTGCGAAGATAACCAGTTCGGTGGTCGTTGTGCGGTTTTGCAACCTGGTCAATATCCGTCATTGAGGGCGATGGGCCTGAATGACCGCGTCTCGTCGGTGCGGGCTGCGCGCAACAATGCCCCCGACCCGGTGACGCCACAGATCACCTTTTACGAGAATGAGGGTTTTACCGGCCGGTCGTTTGCCACGGACGATATGGTCAGAAACTTCGCACGCAATCAGTTCAATGACCGTGCCTCCTCGGTGGTGGTGGTGGGCGCTCCTTGGGAGCTTTGTGACAACAATCAGTTCAGGGGCCGATGTGTCGTTTTGCGTCCGGGCCAGTACCCTTCAATGAGGGCGATGGGTTTGAATGACCGTGTGTCGTCGGTGCGGATCGCGAACAGGGATGCGAGCGCCGCTGAAGAGCGTTACTTGCCTGCCAAGGCGTCAGGACAGGTCACCTTTTACGAGCATGACGGTTTTGCCGGTCGGTCGTTCACCACGGTTCAGTCGATCGATAACTTTGTGCAAAATAACTTCAATGACCGTGCTTCTTCGGTGGTGGTGATGGGCAGCCCCTGGGAGCTTTGTGACAACGTCCGTTACAGCGGTCGATGCGTCGTTTTGCAGCCTGGCCAGTATCCTTCGATGGCGGCGATGGGCTTGAATGACCGCGTCTCGTCGGTGCGAGCCGTGAGCCGGGACGAGCGCAATGATGACAATCGTTATGCGCCCGCGCCTGTTGCGGCACCTGACTACCGTCGGCGCAACAATGAGCGGCTCTACGAGGCCAATGTGACGTCCGTGCGTGCGGTGGTCGGAACCCCTGAGCAGCGCTGCTGGGTCGAACCCGGGCAGGTCGCCCAGACGCAAGGCAACGCCAACATTCCCGGTGCGATTGCAGGTGCCCTTATTGGTGGCATTCTCGGTCACCAGGTTGGCGGCGGAAGCGGCAAGGATATTGCCACCGCTGGTGGCGTGATTGCAGGGGCCGCGATAGGCGCCAACATTGGCCGCAACGACAGTGCTCAGCAGGCGGCTACCCAGGACGTCCAGCGTTGCGAAAGCATTCCGAACCGGGCCCAGGCCCAGTATTGGGATGTCAGCTACAACTTTCGGGGTCAGGAACACCGCACTCAAATGACTGCGCCGCCCGGAAACACCATCACTGTCAACGAGCAGGGCGAACCCCGCAAGTAGGGCGCCTGCACAACCCTCGACAAAGCAAAGCGGCCCTTCCGGGCCGCTTTGTTGTGTTCATGCGTGTCGTCAGGGTCAATTTGTCAAATTGCGCCAAACACAGAAAGCTTAAACTCTGCCCACAAGGGATACTGTTTATTACAAGGAAACGTCGTTGACTCAACGCTGGAAAATTCGATTGCCGTATCTGGTGGCATGGAGCCTGGCTTTGGTCGCCGTGTTGGCGTTGTTGTTGCTGACGCGCCAGGTCACGCAATCCAATTTGAAGGAAGCTGAGCGCAGCGCCCGGCGTGAACTGGCCAACCTGTCGTACCTGAGCCAGCAGCATGCCAGCCACACCCTGCATGCGGCTGACCAGACGCTGCAAATTGTGCGCGCACTCTACCTGCGCGATGGCATGGCGCTCGACCTGCCTGCCCTGGTGCGTCAAGGTGCGGTGGATGTGGATTTATTGCACCACGTGGCCATCATCGATGCCCAAGGCATTTTTCGCTTGAGCAACTTGCCACAGACACCGGCGGTCAACCTGGCCGACCGGGAGCACTTCAAGGTGCATGTGGCGCGCGCCAGCGATGAGCTGTTTGTTTCGCAACCGATGCTGGGGCGGATCTCCAACAAATGGACGATTCAACTCACCCGGCGCATCAGTCGGCCAGATGGCAGTTTTGCCGGCGTGGCGGTGGTGTCGCTGGATGCCGATTATTTTTCCGGTTTTTACGCCAGTCTGGACTTGAGACAACAAGGCAATGCGATGCTGCTGGGGCGTGACGGCAGGGTCTGGGCGCAGCGCGACAAACTGTCAGCGGGGGCGGCACAGGAGGTCTTGCCGCAAGCGCCGGGGGAAGGTTTTTTTGATTCGGACATGGCCGCAGATAGCGTGCCGCGCTTGTACCACTTCAGACAGGTGCCAGGTTTCCCGCTCTATGTGTCGGTGGCTTTGAGCAAACAGGAGTACCAGGAGGTGGCCCAGCGGACGAACCGGCTGGACTGGCAGCTGGCGAACCTGGGTAGCCTGATGCTGCTGGGTTTTGCTGTCATTTTTTCGTGGAACCGGTCCCTCATTCAGCAGCAACACCAGCAATTGGCGCAAAGTCATAAACAGATGACCCTGGCGCTTGACAGTGGTGGCCTGGCGCTGTGGTCCTGGGATTTGGTCACCGGCCAGATAGAGGTGGATGAGCGTTCGAGGGCCATGCTGGGCTTTCTGCCAGGCGAGCAGCGACTCGACAACGATCTGTTTGTCGAGCTCCTGCACCCGGACGACCGGCCGATGCTGGTCGAGCGCTTGCGGCCAGTGCTGAAGGGTGAGGTGCCGCGTTTGCTGCTGGAGCACCGGCTGCGCCACAAGGATGGGCATTGGGTGCACTTGATGGTGCGCGGGCAGGTGGTTGCGCGTGATGCGGCAGGACGGGTGTTGCGCATGACGGGTACCGTTGTTGATCGCAGCGAACAAAAACGGCTCGAACTGGCCGTGCAGCAAAGTCAGGCTTTGTTGCAAAATCTCACCGATCAGGTGCCGGTCGAGTTGTTTCAGTTTGAGGTGGATGCCGACGGGCGCATGCACTTTTCGTATTTGTCCAAGTATTTCCTGGATTTTTATGGCTTGACACTGGAACAGGTGCAGCGTGATGCATCGCTGGTTTTTGCCTGGCAACATCCCGACGATGTCGCCAGGATCAAGCTGTCGATCCAGCAGGCCGTGACCCAGCTGACACCCTGGCAAACGGAATATCGATTGAAATTGCCCGATGGCAGCGTGAGCTGGCGCGGTGGCCGCGCCGTGCCGCAAAAGCGTGATGATGGCAGTGTGGTATTTCATGGGGCTATTTTTGACATCACCGAGCGCAAACAGGCCGAAGAAGCGCAACGGGTGGCGGCGGTGGCGTTTGAGTCCAGTGCCGCCATGGTGGTCAGTTCGGCAGATTTGCGCATTTTGCGGGTGAATCAGGCCTTTGTGGCCTTGACCGGGTACAGCTTTGAAGAAGCGGTGGGCCAGTCCAGCAACATGCTCATGTCCGGTCGCCATGACCCGGCGTTTTACCAGGCCATGTGGCACAGCCTGACGCAGACCGGCCACTGGGAGGGAGAGCTCTGGAACCGGCGTAAAAACGGCGATGTGTACCCGGATTGGTTGTCAATCACCGCGGTGAAAGATACCCAGGGCCAGGTCACGCACTATGTGTCGGTGCATACCGACATCAGCTTGCGCAAGCAGTTCGAGGAAGACATTCGCAAACTGGCGTTTTTTGACCCGTTGACGCAACTGCCCAACCGCCGCCTGCTGCTGGACCGCTTGCAGCAATTGAGCGCGGTGCGGGCGCGCAACAACCAGATCGCGGCGGTGCTGTTTCTGGATCTGGACCGGTTCAAATTGCTCAACGACAGCCATGGCCATGACCAGGGGGATGAGTTGTTGATCCAGGTGGCGCAGCGCCTGAAGGCCTGTGTGCGCGAGGTCGATACCGTCGCGCGCCTGGGGGGTGATGAGTTTGTGGTGGTCTTGGCGCAGTTGAGCGACGATGCCGATCTGGTGCATGCCGGGGTGCAAGCGGTGGCCAACAAGATTTTGCAAGCCATGGCACGGCCGTTTGTTTTGCCAGAAGTGACCTGGAGCTTGTCGGTCAGCATTGGTGTGGCATTGCTGGTGGATGCCAGGGCATTGCCCGAAGACCTGTTGAAGCAGGCCGATATGGCCATGTACCGGGCCAAAGCCGCGGGCCGCAATGGTGTGCACTTTTTCAATGACCGATCACGCCCAGGCGCCGGATAGCTCGTCCCGGCAAGTGGGGTCACTGCCGTTGTGCCGTGTCCGGGCGCTATTTCACTTGCCCAGCATGCGCTCCACATAACGCGCGATCAGGTCAATCTCCAGGTTCACGCGTGAGCCGGCCTTGAGCGCGCCCAACGCGGTGTTTTGCACCGTGTGCGGGATCAGGTTGATGGACATCTCGCAGCCTTGGGCGCTGTCTTGGATCTGGTTCACGGTCAGGCTCACGCCGTTGACGGTGATCGAGCCTTTGTAGGCCAGGTATTTGGCCAGCGCAGGCGGTGCCATCACGCGCAATTGCCAGCTTTCACCGATTTCGGCGAAATAGGTGACCCGGCCAATGCCATCGACGTGACCCGCAACCATGTGGCCGCCCAACCGGTCATGGGCGCGCAGGGCCTTTTCCAGATTGATGGTGCCCAACTGGTCCAGCCCCGCGGTCTTGTCGAGCGACTCGGCCGAAATGTCGATGGTGAACTGGTTTTGTGCCGCATTGAGCGTTGTCACGGTCATGCAGGCGCCGTTGTGGGCAATGCTGTCGCCCAAGGCCACGTCGTCGAGGTAGCCGGGAGGGCAGGTGATGGTCAGGCGCTTGCCGTGGCTGGCAGTTGCGCCCAGGGGTTGCACGTTGCTGATGCGGCCGATGCCGGTGATGATGCCTGTAAACATGTTGATCCAATTAAAAAATGTCTCGACCGCTGACGCGGGCGACCACACGCAGGTCCGGCCCCAGCATGGCCGTGGACTTGAATTCCAGTGGCAAAGCTTGCGCCAGATCCTGCAGCGGACCAAAGTGTGCCATGCCGCGCCCCTGGCCGATCAGTTTGGGGGCCAGATAAACCAGAAATTCGTCCACCAGCCCCTCGCGAACCAGCGAGCCGTTGAGCTTTTCACCGGCTTCCACATGCAACTCGTTGATCTCGCGGCGCGCCAGGTCGCGCAGCATGGCGGCCAGATCGACCTTGTCGTTGGGGCCGGGCAGCAGCACCACGGTGGCGCCGCGCGCTTGCAGCGCGGCTTGCCTGGCCTCGTCCGGCACGGCGGCGTAGATGTAGAGCGCGCGCTCCGGGATAAAAAGCGCGGCGTCCAGCGGGGTCTCCAGACGGCTGTCGACCACCACCAGGGCAGGTTGGCGGGGCGTCTCGATCAGTCGCACGTCAAGCTTGGGGTTGTCGGCCAGCACCGTGCCAATGCCGGTCAGCACGGCGCAGGCGCGCGCGCGCCAGGCGTGGCCGTCGCTGCGGGCCGGGGCCGAGGTGATCCACTGGCTGACGCCGTTGTCGAGCGCGGTTTTGCCGTCGAGCGAGGCTGCCAGCTTCATGCGCACCCAGGGGGTTTGGCGCACCATGCGGCTGAAAAAACCGATGTTGAGTTCGCGCGATTCGGCGCCGCCGTGGCCGATGTCGACTTCAATGCCTGCCGCCCGCAAACGCGCCAGGCCCTGGCCGGCAACGCGCGGATTGGGATCGTTGATGGCGGCGACCACTTTTTTGATGCCGGCAGCCGCCAGCGCATCGCAACAAGGCCCGGTGCGGCCCTGGTGCGAGCAGGGCTCCAGCGTGACATAAGCCGTGGCACCCACCACGCTGTGATCACGGGCTTGCGCATCGCGCAGCGCCATCACTTCGGCATGGGCCTCGCCGGCGCGCTGGGTGAAGCCCTGGCCCAGCACCTGACCGTCGGGGCTGGTGATGACGCAGCCCACGCGGGGATTGGGGGACGTGAGCAGCAGGCTTTGCGCGGCCAGCGCCAGCGCCTGCTGCATGAAGGGTTCGTGCATGGCTATCAAGGCTTAATCAGTTGGCGGCTTCCAGGCCATTGGCAAAATGTTCCTGCATGCGCCGGGTGCACAACTGCGGGTTGCGTGCTGCCAGCGCCGCCATGATGGCGCGGTGTTCGTCCAGGGATTCCTGGATGCGACCGGTCTTGAGCAGCGAGTTGTGGCGGTTGAGTTTCATGACCTTGCGCAGATCCGCCACCATCTGGTTGCGCCAGCGGTTGTCGGCAATCTCCAGCAGATGCATGTGAAAACGCTCGTTGATTTCAAAAAAACGCTGACGGTTCACTTGTTCAGGTTGGACCGCGTTTTCCAGTTCCTGGTGCAGCGCCTGTAGCTCAGCCAGCTGGGCATCGGTGGCTCTTTGTGCCACCACCCCCGCCGCATCGGACTCCAGCAGACTCAGCAGGTGGTAGACATCGGCCAGGTCGCGGTCGGAAACTTCGGTGACATAGGCGCCGCGGCGCACCTTCATGGTCACCAGGCCTTCGGTGGCCAGCACCTTGAGCGCTTCGCGCATGGGGGTGCGGCTGATGCCGTAGTCCTGGGCAATCTTGAGCTCGTCGATCCAGCTGCCGGGCTCCAGCTCATGGTTAAAGATGCGCTGACGCAATAATTCGGCAACTTCTTCGTAAAGAGCGCGTGGGGCTAATGAAAGTGCTGACATGGGGCAAATTGTAAGCTGGATGGAATTTTTTGCATCAATAATTATAAATAATGTAAACTTGCTTGCTCAAAATGTGCGCCGCTGTCACAGTGGCGTGCGTTGCGATTTATCCCTTAACTGTTTGCCACCATGACACACACCAATCCTGAATTTCAGCCTGCCAGTCTGGACGCCTGGGCCAAAGCCGCCGCCAAATCCGCGCCGGGTGGTGATGTGGATGCGCTCAATTGGCTGACACCCGATGGCATTTCCGTCAAGCCTTTGTACACCGCCGAGGACACGAAAAACCTGCCTTACGCCAACACGTTGCCGGGGTTCGAGCCCTACCTGCGCGGCCCGCAGGCCACCATGTATGCGGTGCGGCCCTGGACCATTCGCCAGTACGCCGGGTTTTCCACCGCCGAAGAATCCAACGCGTTTTACCGCAAGGCGCTGGCGGCCGGCGGCCAGGGTGTGTCGGTCGCGTTCGATCTGGCCACGCACCGTGGCTATGACTCGGACCATCCGCGTGTGACCGGCGACGTCGGCAAGGCCGGTGTGGCAATCGACAGTGTCGAAGACATGAAGATCCTGTTCGACCAAATTCCGCTCGACAAAGTGAGTGTCTCGATGACCATGAACGGCGCCGTGCTGCCGGTGCTGGCGGGTTATGTGGTGGCGGCCGAAGAGCAGGGTGTGAGCCAGGACAAGCTCAGTGGCACGATTCAGAACGACATTCTGAAAGAGTTCATGGTGCGCAACACCTACATCTACCCGCCCGAGCCGTCGATGAAAATCATCGGCGACATCATCGAGTACACGGCCAAGCACATGCCGAAATTCAACTCAATCAGCATCTCGGGTTACCACATGCAGGAGGCCGGTGCCAACCAGGCGCTGGAACTGGCCTTCACGCTGGCCGACGGCAAGGAATACGTCAAGACCGCCATCGCCAAGGGCATGGACGTCGATGGTTTTGCCGGCCGTTTGAGCTTTTTCTGGGCGATTGGCATGAACTTCTACCTCGAAGTGGCCAAGATGCGCGCGGCGCGCCTGCTGTGGTGCCGCATCATGAAGGGCTTCAACGCCAAGTCGCCCAAGAGCCTGATGCTGCGCACACACTGCCAGACCAGCGGCTGGAGCCTGACCGAGCAGGACCCCTACAACAACGTGGTGCGCACCACGATCGAAGCCATGGCCGCGGTGTTTGGCGGCACGCAGAGCCTGCACACCAATTCGTTTGACGAGGCCATCGCCCTGCCGACCGAGTTCTCCAGCCGCATCGCGCGCAATACCCAGCTCATCATCCAGGAAGAAACCCACATCACCAACGTGATCGACCCCTGGGCCGGCAGCTACATGATGGAAAAGCTGACGCAGGACATGGCCGATGCGGCCTGGGCCATCATCGAGGAAGTCGAAGCCATGGGCGGCATGACCAAAGCCGTGGATTCGGGCTGGGCCAAGCTCAAGATCGAAGCCGCAGCGGCTGAGAAACAGGCGCGCATCGACAGCGGCAAGGACGTGATCGTGGGTGTCAACAAGTACAAGCTCAAGACCGAGGACGCCATTGACGCCCGCGACATTGACAACGTGGCCGTGCGCGACTCGCAAATCGCCCGCCTCAACGCCATCAAGCAACAGCGCGATGCAGCCCGGGTGCAGCAGGCGCTGCAAGCGATCGAGGAAGCCGCCGCCAGCGGCAACGGCAACCTGCTGGACCTGTCGATCAAGGCGGTGCGGGCCCGCGCCACGGTGGGTGAAATCAGCGATGCCATGGAGAAATCCTTTGGCCGCCACCGCGCCGACACGCAAAAAGTGACCGGCGTTTATGCCGCGGCTTTTGACACCGACACCACGGCCGGAGACACCATGGACTACTGGAATGCACTCAAGGCGGAAATTGAAGAATTTGCCACCGCGCAAGGCCGGCGCCCGCGCGTGATGATCAGCAAGCTGGGCCAGGACGGCCACGACCGGGGCGCCAAGGTGGTGGCCACAGCCTTTGCCGACCTTGGCTTCGACGTCGACATGGGCCCGCTGTTCCAGACACCCGAAGAATGCGCGCGCCAGGCGATTGAAAACGACGTGCATGCCGTGGGTGTGAGCACGCTGGCCGCCGGCCACAAGACGCTGGTGCCGGCCATCATTGCCGAGCTCAGGAAGCAGGGAGCTGACGACATCATCGTGTTTGTCGGCGGTGTGGTGCCGCGGCAGGACTACGACTTTTTGTACCAGGCCGGTGTCAAGGGCATCTACGGCCCCGGCACACCGATCCCGGTGAGTGCCAGGGACGTGCTGGCGCAAATCAAAAAGGCCTTGAGCCACTGAGATGCTACTTGTTATACTGTAATACCGTATTCAAAAGGAGTGCATCATGGCTGTTTCTGTTCGCATGGATCCATTGCTTGAAAAAGAAATGGCGCAAGCTGCCAAGCGTCGCGGTATTACCAAATCCCAATTCATCGTCGAAGCGGTCGAGCGTGCGCTGGGTCGTAACGACCCCAGCGAGATGTACCTGAAGGTGATGCAAGAGATGGCCAGCTACCAGATCGGGTCCGACACGACTGGCCCCGAGGTGGTGGAGAGCAGCCCCCGCAAACAGGCATTACATGACAAATTGCGCGCCAAACATGCACAAGAGCAAGCGGATTACGCCGAGTTTTTAAAAGCACGGCAGGCCCCGACGCTGGGAGACGCGGCGTGATTGTTGCGCTGCTTGATGCGGGGCCCATGATCGCGCTGTTTGACACCTCAGACCCGTTCCATGAACGCTTTCATCGAATATTGAGCCAGCCAGAGCTGCCCATGCGTTTGCACACCACATGGCCTTGTGTAACTGAAGCATCGCATCTTTTGGGCGCGCGTGAGCGATTTGGACTGTTGCGCTGGATCGGTTCAGGCTGCGTGCAAGTGTTTCCATTTGATACCGAAGACCTGGCGGACATGACCGACTGGATGATGCGCTACACCGACACACGATCCGAGATGGACTTGGCCGATGCCACCTTGTACTGGGTGGCACATGAGACCGGTGTCAGCCGTATCCTGACGCTCGATGTGCGTGACTTTTCGCGTTACCGGCTGCCCGATGGGCGGGCGTTTGAGATTCTTTAACTTCATGAACCTCGCCGCTCCCTTGTTGCTTGATGGCATTTTGCATGGCACAGCGCCAATGCAGCGCCGTGCCATGGCCAAGGCCATCACCTTGCTCGAATCCACCCGCCCTGACCACCGCTTGCAGGCCGACGAGCTGCTCACAAACCTGTTGCCGCACACCGGCCAGTCGTTCCGGCTGGGCATCAGCGGCGTGCCGGGCGTGGGCAAATCCACCTTCATCGAGGCGCTGGGCCTGTACCTGATTGGTCAGGGTCACCGTGTCGCGGTGTTGACGATTGACCCGTCCAGCACCGTGTCGGGCGGTTCCATCCTGGGTGACAAGACGCGCATGGAACTGCTGTCGGTGCACGAAAAAGCCTATATCCGCCCGAGCCCCAGCAGCGGCACGCTGGGCGGTGTGGCCGAAAAAACCCGTGAAGCCATGCTGGTCTGCGAAGCCGCTGGTTATGACGTGGTGATTGTCGAAACCGTGGGCGTGGGCCAAAGCGAGACGGCGGTGGCCAACATGACCGACATGTTCGTGCTGATGCAGTTGCCCAACGCCGGTGACGACTTGCAAGCCATCAAGAAAGGCGTGATGGAGCTGGCCGACCTGGTGGTCATCAACAAGGCCGACCTTGACCCCGATGCCGCCAC
>NZ_JAMPXE010000093.1 GCF_023701345.1 Rhodoferax sp.
CCAACCCCGGCCACAAAGGTACAATTCGCGCTGATTGCGCCAGCCCCGGCTGGATTTTTTGTCTCGCGCATGACTCATGTCACCCGCGCATCTCCCTGTGGGGAGTCTTTAGGTCAGGTCACCCATGTCTGATTTAAGTCTTCAACTGCAGCAGGCCTCCGGCCAACTACCAGTTAGTTCTTATTTTGATCCCGCGCTCCACCAGCGTGAACTGCAAGCCCTGTTCCAGCGGGGACCACGTTATGTGGGCCACGCCGCCAGTGTGCCCAACGTCGGCGACTACGCCACGCTGGCTTATGAGGGCGAGGGCCGCGCGCTGCTGCGCACACCCAACGGCATCGAGCTGATTTCCAACGTCTGCCGGCACCGCCAGGCCCTCATGCTCAAGGGACGCGGCGCGCTGCAAAACACGACGGCAGGCAATATCGTCTGTCCGATTCACCGCTGGACCTACAGCGCCGGCGACAGCACGGGCCAAACGCCGGCGGGCAAGCTCATGGGCGCCCCCCACTTTCCCACCGACCCCTGCCTGAACCTGGGCAACTACCCGCTGCGCCAATGGAATGGCCTGTTGTTCGAGGACAACGGACGCGACATTGCGGCAGATCTGGCGGGCATGGGTGAGCAGGCTGCGCTGGATTTTTCAGGCTATGTGCTTGACAAGGTCGAGTTGCACGAGTGCAACTACAACTGGAAAACCTTCATTGAGGTCTACCTGGAAGACTACCACGTGGGTCCGTTCCACCCGGGTTTGGGCCACTTTGTGACATGCGACGACCTGCGCTGGCAGTTTGGCGAACAGTTCTCGGTGCAAACCGTGGGCGTTTCCAAGGCCTTTGGCAAACCGGGAACACCGGTGTACCGGCGCTGGCACGATGCCCTGCTGAAATACCGCAACGGCGAACCGCCCGAACGCGGTGCCATCTGGCTCACCTACTACCCGCACATCATGGTCGAGTGGTACCCGCATGTGCTCACGGTGTCCACCCTGCACCCAATGGGCCCCGACAAAACACTGAACCAGGTGGAATTTTTCTACCCCGAGGAAATTGCCGCATTCGAGCGCGAATTTGTTGAATCACAGCAGGCTGCCTACATGGAAACCTGCATCGAGGACGACGAGATCGGCGAACGCATGGACGCCGGGCGCAAGGCGTTGTTGCTACGCGGCGACAACGAGGTCGGCCCCTATCAGAGCCCGATGGAAGACGGCATGCAGCATTTTCATGCCTGGTACCGCCGCGCAATGGGACCCGAGGGCCTGTAGCCATGCAAGCACTCTGGATGGTGTGGGCTTCCTTCTTTTTTGCCACCATGGCGGTCGGCATCAAGATCGCCGCAACCAGCTTCAGCCTGCCCGAACTGGTGTTTTACCGGGGCCTGGTCAGCGTGATCTTCATGGCGATGGTCTTGCGCGCACGCGGCACGCCACTGGCCACGCCGGTGCCCATGATGCACGCCTGGCGCTCCGTGATTGGCGTGTTTTCACTGGCCTCCTGGTTTTTTGCGATTGCCCATTTGCCGCTGGCCACGGCCATGACACTCAACTACATGAGCGGGGTCTGGGTGGCGGCTTTTGTGGTCGGCGGCGCCCTGCTATACGGCAAGAGCAGCCGCCAGGGACCCTTGATGGCCACTGTGCTGATCAGTTTTGCCGGGGTCGTGATGATGCTGCGACCGACGCTCGACCAAAACCAGTTGTTTGCCGGCCTGATCGGCTTGCTTTCAGGCATGGGTGCCGCCATGGCGTATATGCAGGTGACAGCGTTGGGCAAAATGGGCGAGCCCGAGGGCCGCACCGTGTTTTATTTTGCCCTCAGCACCGCACTGGCCGGGCTGGCGGGCGTGCTTTGGGACGGCTTCACACCGTGGGACAAGGTGAGCTGGCAGGCGGCAGCCTGGCTCATTCCGATCGGCGTGCTGGCCTCGCTGGGCCAATGGGCCATGACGCGGGCTTACAGCCGTGGCGCCACGCTGCTGGTGGCCAATTTGCAATACGCCGGCATTGTGTTCGCCGCTTTTTACAGTCTGGTCCTGTTTGGTGACCAGATTCCCCTGCTGGGCTGGGCCGGCATGGCGCTGATCGTGGCCAGCGGCATTGCCGCCACCATACTGCGCACCCGCGCCCTGCCCGACACACCCGCCGAAGAACATTGACCCTACCGGGAGCCCACATGTACAGCACCCTGATTTCTGCCGCCCAACTGCAGACGCTGATGACCAACGAACAGCCGTTGATGGTGTTTGACTGCAGTTTCGAGCTGATGCAGCCCGCAGCCGGCGATACCCAATACCAGCAGAGCCACATCGCCGGGGCCGTGCGCGCCGACCTGGACCGCCATCTGAGCGCAAAAGGCGCAACAGATGCCGCCAGTGGCGGCCGCCACCCGCTGCCCTCACTTGATGCTTTCGCTGCCTGGCTGGGCAGCGTCGGATTCAGTCCAGACATGCAGGCGGTGGTCTACGACCGCCAGGGCGCGAACTACTGTGGCCGCCTCTGGTGGATGCTGAAATGGGCAGGACATGAAGCGTCAGCGGTGCTCGACGGCGGCCTGCAAGCCTGGATCGCGGCCGGGGGCGCAGTGGAACCGGGCGCAGGCCCCACGCTTCAACCCGGCACTTACCCATTGAGCACGCCAAGGGCGGCCCTGGTAACGACTGAAACCGTTCTGCATCATCTGGCGCGTCCCGGCCAAACCCTGGTCGATGCGCGCGGTGCCCCCCGTTTCAGGGGAGAAGTGGAACCGCTGGACCCGATTGCCGGCCACATTCCAGGCGCGCTGAACCGCCCGTTCGCCGACAACCTCGGGCCCGACGGCTGCTTTAAACCTGCCACCCAGCTCAGGGCAGAATTTGACACCCTGCTGGCGGGCAAAGACCCGGCCAGCGTGGTGCACCACTGCGGCAGCGGCGTCAGTGCCGTACCCAACCTGATCGCCATGGAAGTGGCAGGTCTGGGTCGGGTCGCACTTTACGCCGGCAGCTGGAGCGACTGGTGCAGCGACCCCAGCCGGCCAGTCGCGCAGGGCTAAACCCGCACAAATCGCACAGGTCTCAGGCGCTGCCGTTGCGCTATGATTTACCGCAATGCCAAAGTCCACGGTGATCCCGTGACTTTTGGCAGCAAGATGCGGCCTAGGTGCTTTACCCGATGCACGACAACCGCTTTCCACGTATTCTTTGATGGATCACAAGTCCGCCAGGAGATGTTTCCCATGCCACAGCGCAAGCCTTTGCACCTGCACGTACCCGAGCCCACCGGGCGTCCCGGTCACGATACCGATTTTTCTTACCTTCCGCTTTCCGCTGCCGGTGCCAAGCGCCGCCCGCCAGTCGATGTGGCGGCGGCCCAAACCAACGACCTGGCCTTTGCGCTGATCCGGGTGCTCGACGAGGACGGCAAGGCGATCGGCCCCTGGGCACCGCAGATGGATGTCGCGCTGCTCAAACGCGGCATGCGCGCCATGCTGCTGACGCGTGCCTTTGATGCCCGCATGCTGATTGCGCAACGGCAAAAAAAGATGTCGTTCTACATGCAGTGCCTGGGCGAGGAGGCCATTGCCTGCGCCCATGCGCTGGCCATTGGTGACGGCGACATGTGTTTTCCCACCTACCGCCAGCAAGGCCTGCTGCTGGCGCGTGAGGACAACAACATGGTCGACATGATCTGCCAGCTCTACAGCAACGCGCGTGACCCGATGAAGGGGCGGCAACTGCCGGTGATGTATTCCAGCAAGAAGCAGGGCTTTTTCTCGATCTCGGGCAACCTGGCGACGCAAGTCATCCAGGGAGTCGGCTGGGCCATGGCCAGCGCCATCAAGGGCGACGACAAGGTGGCCTCGGTCTGGATTGGCGACGGCGCCACCGCCGAGGCCGATTTTCACACCGCGCTCACCTTTGCGCACGTTTACCGGGCGCCAGTGATCATCAACGTGGTCAACAACCAGTGGGCCATTTCCACCTTCCAGGCCATTGCCGGCGGTGAAGGGACCACCTTTGCCGCGCGCGGCGCGGGTTGCGGCATTGCCTCGCTGCGCGTGGACGGCAACGATTTCCTGGCGGTCTATGCCGCCTCCAAATGGGCGCTGGAGCGCGCCCGTTCCAGCTTTGGCCCGACCCTGATCGAATGGGTGACCTACCGCGCCGGGCCCCATTCCACCAGCGACGACCCAAGCAAGTACCGCCCCACCAATGACGCCGCGCGTTTTCCGCTGGGCGACCCGATCGAGCGCCTCAAAAAACACCTGATCGGCCTCGGTGCCTGGTCAGACGAAGAACACGAAGCCACAAAAAAAGCACTGGAGGCGCAAGTGGCCGCCGCGCAAAAGGAAGCCGAGCGCCACGGCACGCTGGCCGACGCCCACGGCCAGAGTGTGGACACCATGTTCGAGGACGTCTACGAACACATGCCGGCGCACCTGGTGCGACAGCGGCAAGAACTACAACACGGACTGGGAGCCTGATCATGAGCGACACCAACACCATGAACACGACGCCCATGACGATGATCCAGGCGCTGCGTTCGGCCATGGACGTGATGCTGACGCGCGACCCCAATGTGGTGGTCTATGGCCAGGACGTCGGCTACTTTGGCGGCGTCTTTCGCTGCACCGAGGGCCTGCAGCAAAAACACGGCAAGCAGCGCGTGTTCGACGCCCCCATTTCCGAGGGCGGCATTGTCGGCACAGCGGTCGGCATGGGCGCCTACGGCCTGCGCCCGGTGGTCGAGATCCAGTTTGCCGACTACGTGTATCCGGCCACCGACCAGATCGTGTCCGAGGCAGCGCGCCTGCGCTACCGCTCGGCGGGCGACTTCACCTGCCCCATCACCATCCGCATGCCTTGCGGCGGCGGTATTTACGGTGGCCAGACGCACAGCCAGAGCCCCGAGGCCATGTTCACCCAGGTTTGCGGCCTGCGCACCGTGATGCCGTCCAACCCCTATGACGCCAAGGGCCTGCTGATCGCCTCGATCGAAAACAACGACCCCATCATTTTTCTGGAGCCCAAGCGGCTCTACAACGGCCCGTTCGACGGCCACCACGAGCGCCCGGTGGTGCCCTGGAGCAAACACCCGCTGGGCGAAGTGCCCGAGGGCTACTACACCGTGGCGCTGGACAGCGCCCGTATCACGCGGCCCGGCAGCGCAGTGACCGTGATCGCCTACGGCACCATGGTGCATGTGGCCGAGGCCGCGGCGGCTGAGTCGGGCGTCGATGCCGAAGTGATCGACCTGCGCAGCCTGTGGCCGCTGGACCTCGACACGCTGGTGACGTCGGTCAAGAAGACCGGCCGCTGCGTCATCGTGCATGAAGCCACGCGCACCAACGGACTGGGGGCGGAACTCCTCAGCCTGATCCAGGAACATTGTTTCTACCAGTTGGAGGCGCCCATCGAGCGTGTGACCGGCTGGGACACACCCTACCCGCACGCCCAGGAGTGGTCGTATTTTCCGGGTCCGGCGCGCCTGGGTGCCGCGCTGCAACGCGTGATGGAGGCCTGACATGAGCACACAAAGCATCAAGATGCCCGACATCGGCGAAGGTATTGCCGAGGTCGAACTGGTGGCCTGGCATGTGCAGGTGGGCGACACCGTGGCCGAGGACCAGATCCTGGCCGACGTCATGACTGACAAGGCCACGGTGGAGATCCCGTCGCATGTGGCGGGGAAAGTGCTGTCACTTGACGCCGCCGTGGGCCAGGTGGTGGCGGTGGGCACCGAGATCATTCACATTGAGGTGGCAGGTGCTGCCGACGCTGAAGCACCCGCGCCCGAAAACCGGCCCATGGATCGCCCCGTCATGGCGAACGTTCCCGTCATTGCGAACGCAGTGAAGCAATCCATGACTTCCGGACTGCATGGACTGCCGCGCGACGCTCGCAGTGACGACGTCCCGGTTGCCGGGTCAACTTCAGTTGACCATGGCGGACTGAAGTCCGCCCCACAGGGTCCAAAACCCGTCGCCGCGCCCGCCGTGCGCCGGCGCGCCTGGGAACTGGGCATCGAGCTGACCAGCATCAAAGGAACCGGCCCGGCCGGGCGCATCACGCAGGCCGACCTCGATGTGCATGCGCAAAACAGCAACACCAGCCCGGGCAAGACAGCCGGCGATGCGCGTTATGCGCAGCGCACGCTTGAGGAAGCCATCCCGGTGATCGGCCTGCGTCGCAAGATTGCACAAAAAATGCAGGAGGCCAAGCGCCGCATCCCACATTTCACCTATGTCGAGGAAGTCGATGTCACCGAACTCGAAGACCTGCGCACGCGCCTGAACGCCCAGTACGGTGCCACACGCGGCAAGCTCACCTTGCTGCCGTTTTTGATTCGTGCCATCGTGCTGGCGGTGCGGGATCACCCGGAGGTGAATGCGCGTTATGACGACGAAGCCGCTGTGGTGACGCGTTATGCCGCCGTGCATCTGGGCCTGGCCACGCAAACCAGCGGCGGCCTGATGGTGCCGGTGATCCGGCATGCCGAAACCCTCGATCTATGGGCTTGCGCCGCCGAGATCGTACGGCTGGCCGAAGCCGCCCGCAGCGGCAAAGCCACGCGCGAGGAGCTGAGCGGCTCAACACTCACCGTGACCAGTCTGGGGCCGCTGGCCGGCATTGCCCACACCCCCGTCATCAACCACCCCGAGGTGGCGATCATCGGACCCAACCGCATCGTCGAGCGGCCAATGATCAAGGGCGGCATGGTGGTGGCGCGCAAGATGATGAACGTCTCAAGTTCGTTTGACCACCGCGTGGTCGATGGCATGAATGCGGCGGAATTCATCCAGCAAATTCGCGGCTATCTGGAATGCCCCGGGACCTTGTTGGTGGCCTAGGACGGGGCCACGGGTTTCCCTCATTACGCTACGCTTCATCCGGTCTACCACGGGTCGAGCCACAAGCGCATGGAATCAGTCGGGTGATGCGCTTTGCGGAGGTCAAGGCGGAGTCCGCGCAGCGGACGGGGGACACGTAGCAAAGCGCATCGCCCGACTGATTGATTCGCACCCGGCTAACTAGGTTAAGACCGGAGTGTGGCACCATAGCCCCATTCTTTTCACCACGAATTGCGAACGCTGCCCATGAGCCAACAGACGCCACCCCAGACCCTTGCCGAGGTGTCCCTGGACGACAAGTATGTCAACACCCGGGGCCAGGCTTTCATGAGCGGCATGCAGGCGCTGGTTCGGCTGCCACTGACCCTGCACGAACGCGGCCTGCGCGCGGGTAAAAAGCTGGGGGGCTACATTTCGGGCTACCGGGGCTCACCGGTCGGCACTTACGACATGGCGCTGTGGGCGGCCGAGAAACATCTGGCGGCGCGCGACATCAAGTTTCAGGCTGGTGTCAACGAGGAACTGGCCGCCACCGCCGTCTGGGGCAGCCAGCAGGTGCACCTGCTGGGAGAAAGCGCTTTTGATGGCGTCTTTGGGCTTTGGTACGGCAAGGCGCCCGGGGTCGACCGCAGCATCGACGTGCTGCGTCACGCCAACCAGGCGGGCAGCTCGCCCCAGGGTGGCGTGCTGGCCATTGCCGGCGATGACCCCAACGCGGTGTCGAGCACCGTGACCGGATGCTCGGACTACGACTTTGTCTCGGTCGGCATGCCGGTGCTCTACCCGGCCAGCGTGCAGGACATGCTCGACTTCGGCGTCATGGGCATCGAGCTGTCCCGGTACAGCGGCTGCTGGGTCGGCTTCAAGGCAGTGACCGACATTGCCGAAAGCTCGGCCATTGTGGACCTGGACATTGACCGCGTCCGCGCCGACTGGTTCGAGCTAAAGCAATCCGCCGACGTGCACATCCGCTGGCCCGACAACCGGGTCGAGCAGGAACGCCGCCTGTATGAAATCAAGCTGGCGCGCGCCAAAACCTTTGCGCGCTTTTCCGGCATCAACCTGGTCAGTGGCGCGACCACCGACGCGCGCATCGGCATCATTTCTGCCGGCAAACCCTGGGCCGACCTGATGCAGGCGTTGCATGACCTGGGACTCGCTGAGGAGGATCTGGCGCGGCTCGGCGTGCGCGTGCTCAAGCTGGGCATGATCTACCCGCTCGACACACAACAGATTCAGGAATTCACCCAGGGGCTTGACGCGGTGCTGGTGGTGGAAGAAAAACGTGGCCTGATCGAAGACCAGCTCAAGAGCATTCTTTTTGGCCGCGCGCCCTGCCCGGTTGTGCTGGGAAAACTCGGGCATGATGGCCACACGCTGATCCCCCGGCACGGCGAAACCAGCCCGGCACTGCTGGCGCAGGTGTTGGCCTCCACCTTCCCGGAACTTATCAGCAGCCCGGCAGCGCAAACCCGGCTCGCGCTGCTGCAAGCCAAAACGCAGGCGCTGCAAAACACGCCGGCGCTGGCGGCACGCACGCCGTATTTCTGCTCGGGTTGCCCGCACAACAGCTCGACCCGGTTGCCCGAGGGCAGCATCGCCCTGGCCGGCATCGGCTGCCACTGGCTGGCGCTGTTCATGGACCGGCACACCGAAACCTTCAGCCAGATGGGCGGCGAAGGCGCCAGCTGGCTCGGCGCCATGGGCTTCTCCAGCCGCCAGCATGTCTTTACCAACCTGGGCGACGGCACCTACCACCACTCGGGCATCCTGGCGGTGCGGGCGGCGGTGTATGCCAAGGCCAACATCACCTACAAGCTGCTCTACAACGACGCCGTCGCCATGACCGGGGGCCAGGCGATCTCGGACACCTTCACGCCGCAGCAGATCGTGGCGCAGTTGCTGGCCGAGGGCGTGGGCCAGGTGGTGGTGGTGTCGGACCATCCGGAAAAGTACCGGAAAATGGCGGCGCCCAACGGTGGTTTTCCCAAGGGCGTCACCCTGCACGGCCGCGACGAACTCGACCGCTTGCAGCGCATGCTGCGCGAAACGGCAGGCGTCACGGTGCTGCTGTACGACCAGACCTGTGCGGCCGAGAAGCGGCGCCGGCGCAAACGCGGCACGCTGGTCGACCCCGATGTGCGCGCCTTCATCAACGAAGCCGTGTGCGAGGGTTGCGGCGACTGCTCGGTGCAGTCCAACTGCATTTCGGTCGAACCCCTGGAAACCGAGCTGGGCCGCAAGCGCCAGATCAACCAGTCGTCCTGCAACAAGGACACCAAATGTGTCGACGGCTTTTGCCCCAGCTTTGTCACGCTGGCCGGGGCAACGCCGCGCAAGAACGCCCGCCCGCAGCAGCAGGAGCGCAGCGCCACGCCCCCAATGCCCGAGCCGCAATACGCACCGCTGTCGCCCGTGCATGAGACGGTCATCACCGGCATCGGCGGGACCGGCGTCATCACCATCGGCGCCATTCTGGCCATGGCGGCGCGTCTGGAAGGTTTGAGCGCGACCTGCCTCGACCAGACCGGTATTGCCCAGAAGAATGGCGCTGTGCTGTCGCATGTGCGCATTGCGCGCATGGCTTCTGACCTGCACACACCACGGGTCGCCACGGCCAATGCCGACCTGGTGCTGGCTTGCGACATGATGGTGGCGGCCAGCCCGGCGGCCTTGGCAACCATGACACCACGACGCACCCGGGTCGCACTCAATACCCATCTGGCACCCCACGCCGCCTTTGTGCTGAACCCGGTGGGTGCAGACTTTGGCGAAAACCAGTTGCGCAGCGCCATCGACAGCGCCGCCAGCGCCGAGCGCGTGTCTGCCTTCGCCGCCACCCGTCTCGCCACCCAACTCTTTGGCGATGCCATCGCCGCCAACATGCTGATGCTGGGTTATGCCCTGCAACAGGGCTGGCTGCCGGTGTCGCTGCAGGCCATCCAGCGCGCCATCGAGATCAATGGTGTCGCCGTGGCGGCCAATCTGGCTGCGCTGGACTGGGGCCGCCGCACGGCGCTGGATCTGGCGGCGGTGCTGCGCCAGAGCAGCCCGGCGCAGGCGGTGCGCTTCATCCAACGCGGGGACGAGGCGTTGGAGACCCTCATCGCACGACGCAGCAAAGATCTCGTGGCCTACCAGAATAAAACGTACGCCGCGCGCTTCGAGACCCTGGTGCGCCAGGTGCAGCAGGCGGAGCAACAGGCCATGCCAGGCACTGACGTACTGACCCGGACCGTGCTCACCCAGGCCTACCGGCTGCTGGCCTACAAGGATGAGTACGAGGTCGCCCGGCTGTACACCGACGGCCGCTTCGAGAGGCAATTACGTGACCAGTTCGAGGGGGACACCCGGCTGACTTTTCACCTGGCGCCGCCCTTGCTGGCCAGGCGCGACCCCGCCACCGGGCACCTCAAGAAACGGGCCTATGGCCCCTGGGTGCTCTCGACGATGCGGCTGCTGGCGGGGCTGCGGGGCTTGCGTGGAAGTTGGCTCGACCCCTTTGGCAGAACTGCCGAGCGGCGCCTGGAGCGACGCTTGGCGCAAATGTACCTTTCCATGGTCGATGCCTTGCTGCCCAACCTGACGGCCGGCAACCACGCCGCGGCCGTGAAACTGGCCGGCATTGCGGCCGAAGTACGCGGCTTCGGCCACATCAAGCAGCGCCAGTTGCTGCAGGCGGGCAAGCAATGGCAACAAGCCTGCCAGGGCACCGCGGCAGAGCCGGTGGTGATGGCTTTTGTTGCCACCCTGCCGACGGCAGATTTTTAACAACCCGGCTCAACCTTTCTTGCCACCCATGACCAGCAAAACGCCACCCACCACAATGGCCCCAATGCCGGCCCACATCGGCACATTGACATTTTTCTTTTCCTGCACCGTCATTTCAATCGGGCCAACTTTGAGCGCCGTGGTGTCCTTGGTGTAGCTGAAGCCACCATACACAAGCCCCAGAGCGCCCAAAACGATCAGAACCACACCCACCAATTTGATTGAGTTCATAAAACTACCTCACATCACATGCCACCCTAACCTCAAAGCCAACGGCGTCGAGGCGTGTGACATGCCGATCATTACAACACGGCCGGGCAACTGAGCAGTTCCAGCGATTCAGTGCGCCTTGTCCCAGTTCAGCCCCACGCCCACCTCGGCCAGCAGCGGCACCTTGAGGTGCGCGACACCGGCCATGAGCTTGGGCACTGCGTGGCGCACCCAGTCAACTTCGGACTCAGGCACTTCAAACACCAGTTCGTCGTGCACCTGCATGATCATTTTGGTGGCGCGCTGCTCAGCGTCGATGACCTGCTGCACCTTGACCATGGCCAGCTTGATCAGGTCCGCCGCCGTGCCCTGCATCGGCGCGTTGATGGCGGCGCGCTCAGCACCACTGCGGCGCGGGCCATTGGGCGAGTTGATCTCGGGCAGGTACAAGCGGCGACCAAACACGGTCTCGACGTAGCCCTGGGCCTTGGCCAGCGCGCGGGTCTGGTCCATGTAATGCTTGACGCCCGGATAGCGGTCAAAGTAGCGCTCGATATAGTTTTTGGCGGCGGTGTTGTCGATGCCCAGCGCGCGGGCCAGGCCGTAGGCGCTCATGCCGTAGATCAGGCCGAAGTTGATGACCTTGGCATAGCGGCGCTGCTCGCTGCTGACTTGGGCGGTATCAATGGCAAAGATTTCAGCGGCGGTGGCGCGGTGCACGTCCATGCCGTCGTGAAAGGCCAGCAGCAAGGCCGCATCACCACTGATGTGCGCCATGATGCGCAGTTCGATCTGGCTGTAGTCGGCGCTGGCGATCACGCAGCCGGGGGGCGCCACAAAGGCCTCGCGCACGCGCCGGCCCTCGGGCGTTCGCACCGGAATGTTCTGCAGGTTGGGGTCGTTACTGCTGAGGCGCCCGGTCACCGCCACGGCCTGCGCGTAGTGGGTGTGGACACGTCCGGTGCGCGGGTGCGCCAAAGCGGCAAGCTTGTCGGTGTAAGTGCCCTTGAGCTTGGACAGACCCCGGTGCTCCAGGATTTTTGCGGGCAGCGGGTAATCTTCGGCCAGCTTTTGCAGCACCTCGTCGTCAGTGCTGGGCGAGCCGGTGGGGGTTTTTTTGACCACGGGCAGGCCGAGCTTGGTGAAAAAAATCTCGCCAATTTGCTTCGGGCTGCTCAGATTGAAGGGCTGGCCGGCGAGTTCATGCGCCTCCGTTTCAAGCTGCAAGATACGCTTGCCGAGTTCGTGGCTTTGCGCCGCCAACGTCGGTGCGTCGATCAGCACCCCGTTGCGCTCGATCCGGTACAAGGCCTCGCTGCTGGCAATTTCCAGCTCGTAAATAAAACGCAATTTGTCGTTGGCGTTCAGCAGCGGCCACAAGATGCGATGCACGTCCAGCGTCATGTCGGAGTCTTCACACGAATACTCGGCGGCTTTGCCAATGTCCACCTGGTCAAAACAGATCTGGTTGGCGCCCTTGCCGCACAAGTCTTCAAAACTGATGCCGGTGCGCCCCAGGTGGCGCTCGGCCAGGCTGGCCAGGCCATGCGGCTTGGTGACTTCGAGCACATAGCTTTGCAGCATGGTGTCGTGCGCATAACCCTGCACCTCGATGCCGTGGTTGGCAAACACGTGGCGGTCGTACTTGACGTGCTGGCCGAGCTTTTTGTGGCTGCCATCCTCCAGCCAAGGCTTGAACCTGGCCAGCACTTCGTCCAGCGGCAACTGGGCCGGCGCATCCGGGTAGGCGTGCGCCAGCGGAATGTAGGCCGCCTCGCCCGGTGTGACGCTGAAGCTGATGCCGACAATTTGCGCGCGCATTTCGTCGAGCGAGGTGGTCTCGGTGTCCAGCGCCACCAACTCGGCGGATTGCACCCTGGCGAGCCAGCGGTCAAAGGCGTCCCAGGTGAGGATGGTGTCGTAACTGACCGTGCTGACGCGGGAGGCAGCCGGGGCCTCAGGCGTGGCGTCCAGCTCATCAAAAAGGCCGGGTTCACGGTTGTTAACGGAATTGGCAGCGGAATTGGGGTCAGAGCCAGCGCCGCTGCGCTGCGTGGATCCGACCCCAATTCCTGAGCCGGCTCTGTCCGCTTTTCCGGAGCCTGACTCCAGCGCCCGCGCCAGGCCCTTGAAGCCGTATTTTTCATAAAAAACGGCCAGGGCCGGGGTGTTCATGCTGCCCACGGTTATGTCATCCATGTCGGGTAGATCGGGCAGCCAGTCCTTCAGGTCACAGTCGGTCTTGATGGTCAACAGCTTGCGACCGATGGGCAACCAGTCCAGTGACTTGCGCAGGTTTTCCCCCACGGCACCCTTGATGGAATCGGCCTGGGCCACAATGGCGTCGAGCGAACCGTATTCCTGCAGCCACTTGGCAGCCGTCTTGGGGCCCACCTTGGGCACACCGGGCACGTTGTCGATGGCATCGCCCACCAGGGTCTGGTAGTCCACCATCAGGCTGGGCGGCACGCCAAATTCGGTCGTTACCCCGGCCACGTCACGGCGCCGGCCGTTCATGGTGTCAATGATGGTGATGCGTTCATTGACCAGCTGGGCCAGATCCTTGTCGCCGCTGCTCACAATCACCTGCATGCCCTGTGCCGCCGCCGTGGCCGCCAGGGTGCCAATGACGTCGTCGGCTTCTACACCGGGCACGTCCAACACCTTCCAGCCCATCAGCCGCACCACCTCGTGGATCGGCTCGATCTGGGC
>NZ_JAMPXE010000094.1 GCF_023701345.1 Rhodoferax sp.
CCGCATGCCACGGCCACCGCCACCGCCCGCTGCCTTGATGATGACCGGATAACCGATCATTTTGGCAATCCGCTTGATCTGGACCGGATCGTCTGGCAGTTCACCTTCGGAGCCGGGCACACAGGGCACGCCCGCCTTGATCATGGCTTGTTTGGCCGACACCTTGTCACCCATGATGCGGATCGATTCCGGTGTAGGGCCAATGAACTGGAAGCCACTGCGTTCCACTCGCTCGGCAAAGTCAGCGTTCTCACTCAAAAAACCATAGCCAGGGTGAATGGCTTCTGCATCGGTGACCTCGGCGGACGAAATAATGGCCGGCATGTTGAGGTAGCTTAGCGCGGAAGATGCCGGTCCGATGCACACAGCCTCTTCAGCCAGCTTGACGTACTTGGCATCGCGATCAGCTTCCGAGTACACCATGACGGCCTGAACACCCAACTCACGGCAGGCACGTTGGATCCGTAAAGCGATTTCGCCTCGGTTGGCAACCAGAATTTTTTTAAACATGAATGCGCCTGACCTTAATCAATGATGAAGAGCGGTTGACCGTATTCCACCGCTTGACCGTTATCAGCCAATATGCGTCGCACGGTCCCGCTCTTGTCAGATTCAATTTCATTGAGGATTTTCATAGCCTCAATGATGCAAAGGGTCTCACCCTCCTTGACATTGTCGCCAACCTCGACAAAAGACTTGGCGCCCGGTGAGGCAGAACGATAAAAAGTTCCCACCATCGGTGACTTGACGGTATGGCCGGTTTCAGCCGGCACCGCAACCACGACAGGGGCTGCCTCAGGCGCAGCGACAGGCACGGCGCCCGGTGCATGCGTTGCAGATGGGTTATGAGAAGCAAAGTTCTGAGTCGCTGCCCCACCCCCTTTGACAATGCGAATTTTGCCTTCTGCTTCAGTGATTTCAAGCTCGGAGACATTCGATTCCGAGACCAGGTCGATCAGGGTTTTGAGTTTTCTGAGGTCCATGGGGGGCTCCAACGAAAATAGGTAACTGCCAACAGAAATTCACTTGGATTTTCGATAAATTGCAATCAATTTTCGACAAAACAAGCTAACTAGACATTATTTTACATTTTCTTTACAACGTCAATCCGACTGGCAAGCGCTCCCAAAGACGCAGATCATCAACTGTCAACTTGCCCATTTTACGATGGACGATTTGACCGGTCGAATCAAATACCACGGTAAACGGCAAGGCGCCAGATAAATTCCCCAGCGATCGACTGATCTCTATTCCAGGGAAACCGGCCAAAGCGACGGAGAAAGACAGCGGCGATCGAGCCAGAAAGCGGGTCACGGGCGCAGCCTGATCCACTGCCAAACCCAATACTTGCCAACCTTTTGTCTTGTTTTGTTGAAAAAAATTGTTAATTAACGGCAGTTCTTCAACACAGGGTGGACACCAGGTTGCCCAAAAATTCAACACCAACGGATGGCCTTTGAAGGTACTTGTCGCCAGTACAACCCCGTCCAACTGAGCGAATTGTTGCCCCCAAAAATGATTTTCAGCCTCTTGCAGCGCCTGTGACTGACGCCTGGTCGTACGCAAGGCCAAGCCTGCACCGACACCAGCCAAAGCCAACCCGACCGCGGCGGCAAGCATGCCGCGCCGTGATGTAGTACGCGAGACGCTCATACAGTCAGTTGCAACAGCAAGCATTGCACGGCCTTTGCATCACCCCGCGGCGCACGGCCTTTGGCATCTGGCTTAAGCGCACCACGCACATCATCAAAGTCATAAATCATCAGATGCACCCCTATATCCTCATTCAACTCCGCACAAAACGTGTGCACGCTCAAGGCCTCTACCGGCTCGCCTTTGAAGCCTGAGACCGTGCGCGCCACATAACTCACCCGCTGGTCAATCAATGCAATTTCAGCCGATTTGCTGTCGTCACAAAATAACTGCAGGTAAATATCCGACTTTCTAGTGGCAGTGCCATGCCACACCGCACCACCCAAGTGAGGGCGAAACTCAGACAAGCGCGCCATCCAGTCCAACGCCAGGCGCCTCAAGGCCTGCAACTCATGCGGCTGGGTGTCGGCACAAAACACCTCAATGTAATCCATGACGGCATCTTCCAATACCTCGTTGGATGGCAATGATCCGCGCCCACTCAGACCCAGCGCTTTGACCGCACGACGCTTGGCTGGGCCGTACTCCAAACCCTCCTCCACCACCCAACGGGCGGCTTGCGCCGCAATTTCAGATTGATCATCAGTCATAGAGGGTGCATTTTGCCCTGATTGAGTTCCACCAGACCCGTCAAGGGAATGCGCCCGGCGCAACATGGCGGCCCGCCTAAAATCACACCATGCATATTCATATTCTTGGCATCTGCGGCACCTTCATGGGAGGACTTGCTGCCCTGGCGCGCGAAGCAGGCCACAAAGTGACCGGCTGTGACGCTGGCGTTTACCCCCCCATGAGCGACCAGTTACGCGCCTTGGGGATTGACCTGATGGAAGGTTATGGCGCCGATCAACTGGCACTCAAGCCAGACATGTATGTGGTCGGTAATGTGGTCAGCCGCGCCCGCTTGCATGATGGCACCCCCAAATTCCCGCTGATGGAAGCCATTCTCGACGCCGGCCTGCCCTACACCAGCGGCCCCCAATGGCTGGCCGAGCATGTATTGCAGGGACGCCATGTGATCGCCATTGCCGGCACCCACGGTAAAACCACCACCACCGCCATGACCAGCTGGATTCTGGAACTTGCCGGCTTGCAACCCGGCTTTTTGGTTGGCGGCGTGCCGCTGAACTTTGGCGTCTCTGCCCGCCTGGGCCAGGGCCGGGCCTTTGCCATTGAGGCCGATGAATATGACACCGCCTTTTTTGACAAACGCAGCAAGTTCGTGCATTACCGGCCGCGCACCGCCGTGCTGAACAACCTGGAGTTTGATCACGCCGACATTTTTGACGATCTGGCTGCCATTGAGCGGCAATTCCACCATTTGCTGCGCACCGTGCCCGGTGCCGGCGCGCATGGCAGCGGCCGGATCGTGGTCAACGGCCTCGAAGAGAGTCTGGCGCGCGTGCTGCACATGGGCTGCTGGAGCGAGGTGCGCAGCTTTGGCGCAACGGTCAGCGACTTCACTGCGCGGGGTGAAGCGCAGGACTTCGACGTGTTATTTGAAGGCAAATCCGTCGGCCACGTGACATGGCCACTGACAGGCAGCCACAACCAGCTCAACGCCCTGGCAGCCATAGCCGCCGCCGAACACCTGGGCGTTGACCCGCAGCTTGCTGCGCAGGCACTGGGCAGCTTCGAAAACGTGAAACGCCGTATGGAGTTGCGCGGCACGGTCAAGACCGCGAGCGGGAACATCACCGTTTACGACGACTTCGCCCACCACCCCACGGCCATTCGCACCACCGTGGATGGCCTGCGCCGGACACTCAAGGCGGGCGAACGCATTCTGGCGGTATTTGAGCCGCGCTCCAACACCATGAAACTGGGCACCATGAAGTCGCAGTTGCCCTGGAGTCTGGAACAGGCCGATCTGGCTTTTTGTCACAGCGCCGGCCTGGATTGGGATGCCAACGAAGTGCTGGCGACCATGGGCGCACGGGCCGCGGCAACCGACAACATCGACACCCTGGTCAGGCAGGTCAGCCAGACCGCCCGGGGGGGAGATCACATCCTGTGCATGAGCAATGGCGGCTTTTCCGGGGTTCACGCCAAGCTGCTTCAGGCACTGCAAAGTAAATAGCGACGCGTAACGACCGGATTATTGCCAGAGGCCCCTGAAGACCTCTGGCTGTTGTTAACGAGCGCGCCGTGCCAACACGGCTTTTGACAGCACGTCCAGGCATTCCAGCGAATCATCCCAGCCCAAACAGGCATCGGTGATGCTTTTGCCAAATTCGAGCTTGCCGGATTTATCCTTGCCCGGCGTGAACTTTTGCGCACCAGCCTGCAGGTGGCTTTCAACCATGACGCCGAACACCTGGTGTGAGCCCGCCTTGATTTGATTGGCAATGTCGCGCGCCACCTCCAGTTGCTTCTCGTGTTGCTTGCTGCTGTTGGCGTGACTGCAGTCCACCATCAGGGTGGCTGGCAGTTTGGCTTTTTCCAGTTCTGCACAAGCCGCCGCGACACTCGCCGCGTCATAGTTGGGCGTTTTGCCACCGCGCAAAATCACGTGGCAGTCCTTGTTGCCATGGGTTTGCACAATCGCCACCTGGCCGTTCTTGTGAACTGACAAAAAGTGGTGGCCGCCGGCAGCGGCCTGAATCGCATCGGTGGCAATTTTGATGTTGCCGTCGGTGCCATTCTTGAAGCCAATCGGCGCTGACAGACCGGAAGCCAGTTCGCGATGGACCTGGCTCTCGGTGGTGCGGGCGCCAATCGCGCCCCACGCGATCAGGTCGCCCAGATACTGGGGAGAGATCACATCCAGGAATTCACTACCGGCGGGCAAGCCCAGACGGTTGATCTCGATGAGCAATTGGCGGGCGATGCGCAGGCCCTCGTCGATGCGGAAGGATTCGTCCAGGTAGGGGTCGTTGATCAGGCCTTTCCAGCCGACGGTAGTGCGCGGTTTCTCAAAGTACACGCGCATCACAATTTCCAGCGAGTCAGCGTACTTGTCGCGCTGCTCCTTCAGCCGGCGTGCGTACTCAATGGCCGCCACCGGGTCGTGAATCGAGCACGGACCAATGATCACCAACAGCCGGTCATCCTTGCCCGCCATGATCTGGTGAATATGCCGCCTTGTGCTGCTGATCATCTTTTCCACTGGCGTGCCCTGAATCGGAAAGAAGCGGATCAAATGCTCTGGCGGCGGCAACACGGTGATGTCCTTGATACGTTCGTTGTCGGTCTGACCAGTACGGTCAGTGGCGGGACTTGGCACGTGGGTACCCCAGGCATCTTTATCAGCAGTGACTTTGGCATTCATGGACGGCATCCTCATAGAGTTGAAACAAAAGCACATAAAAAAACCGCCGGGGTTGCCGGCGGTTTTTGGAGGATCAGGACGTTTATTTCAGGTACGTTCAGAACTCTCTACCGCCTGCGGCGCTTGAGAACCAAAAGTAGCCAAAGAAAAAGTGCACTGATGTCATGGGATTGGAATGTAGCACATTCAGATCAGTCCAACTGACAGGGCTGATCTCGCACCGTGTCATCAGGCCGTGCCACCCACCGTCAGACCATCGATGCGCAGCGTGGGTTGACCCACGCCAACCGGCACACTCTGCCCCTCTTTGCCGCAAGTGCCGACCCCGCTGTCGAGCTTCATGTCGTTGCCGATCATGCTGACGCGCTTCAGGACTTCAGGTCCGCTACCGACCAGCGTTGCGCCCTTGACCGGGTACAGGATTTTGCCGTTTTCCACCCAGTAAGCCTGGCTCGCCGAGAACACGAACTTGCCCGAGGTGATGTCCACCTGGCCACCGCCGAAGTTGGTGGCGTACAGGCCCTTCTTGATACTGGCCACGATTTCTTCAGGGGCCTTGTCACCGCCCAGCATGTAGGTATTGGTCATGCGCGGAATCGGTACGTGAGCGTAGCTTTCACGCCGCCCGTTCCCGGTGGGCTTGACGCCCATCAGGCGGGCGTTCATGGCATCCTGGATGTAGCCCTTGAGAATACCGTCCTCAATCAGCACATTGCGGCCGCTGGCGTTGCCTTCGTCATCGACATTGAGCGAACCGCGCCGGTCACTGAGGGTGCCGTCATCCAGCACGGTCACCCCTTTGGCGGCCACGCGCTGGCCAATTCGGCCACTGAAAGCACTCGACCCCTTGCGATTGAAATCGCCTTCAAGCCCGTGACCGATGGCTTCGTGCAACAGAATACCAGGCCAGCCTGCGCCCAGCACAACCGTCATTTCACCAGCAGGCGCGGGTCGCGCCTCCAGATTGGTGAGCGCTGCCGAGACCGCTTCATCGACATACTGACCGATCAGTGCGTCATCAAAATAGGCAAAACCAAAACGGCCACCGCCCCCGGCCGAACCCACCTCTCGACGGCCTTGTTGTTCGGTGATCACGGTCACACTCAGGCGCACCAGCGGACGCACATCGGCGGCAAGCGTGCCGTCGGCGCGCGCCACCAGCACCACGTCGTATTCAGCCGCCAGCCCCGCCATGACTTGCGCCACGCGTGGATCTTTGGCGCGTGCCAGTTGCTCTACCTTCTCCAGCAGCTTGACCTTGGCGGTGCTGTCCAGACTGGCAATGGGGTCCAGACCGTTGTACAGGGAGCGGGAAGAAGCAATTTTTTTAGCGGGCACCCGCACCCGCCCGGCCTGGGCGATGCTGGCGATTGACCGCACGGTCCGGGCCGCATCGAGCAGCGAAGCTTCGGAAATGTCGTCCGAATAGGCAAAGGCGGTTTTTTCACCACTCACCGCACGCACGCCAACACCCTGGTCAATGGAGAATGAGCCGGTCTTGACAATGCCTTCTTCAAGGCTCCAGCCCTCTGAGCGGGTGTACTGGAAATAAAGGTCAGCTTCATCCACCCGGTGGTGCGCCTTGATCTCGGCCAGCGCGCGCGCCAAGTGGGATTCGTCCAGCCCGAAGGGGGTGAGCAACAGGGACTTGGCAACTGCCAGGCGTTCAAGGGTGGGTTCGCGTGAAATCATCGCGCGATTCTAGGGCTTGGGGTCAAAATGCGTGGCTGGCGCGCGGCTCAACCTCACGAACCGTGCAGCATCAGAAGCTACGACTGCACCAACCGCTTGGATTTGGCAATCGACATCAAAATGCCCAGCCCCAGGCCGAGGGTGACCATGGCCGTGCCGCCGTAGCTGATGAACGGCAACGGCACCCCCACCACCGGCAAAATGCCACTGACCATACCCATGTTGACGAAGGCGTAGCAAAAGAAAATCATCGCCATCGCCCCGCCCAGCAGGCGGGTGAACACGGTGGGCGCCTCCAGCGCAATCACCAGCGCGCGCAGCACCAAGAAGATGAAGGCGGCAATCAGCAGCAAATTGCCAAACAGGCCAAACTCTTCGGAGAACGCGGCAAAAATAAAGTCGGTGGTGCGCTCCGGGATGAACTCCAGATGGGTCTGTGTCCCCTGCATGAAGCCCTTGCCCCAAAAGCCACCCGAACCAATCGCGATCATGCCCTGAATGATGTGAAAGCCCTTCCCCAAAGGATCACGACCCGGGTCCAACAGCGTGCACACGCGCTGCTGCTGGTACTCGTGCAGCAGGGGCCAACGGACACCGTCGGCACACAACTCGGGCTCGAACACCACCAGCAAGGAGATGCCCAGCAAGCCCAGAACCAACGGCGGGGCCACCAGTTTCCAGCTCAAGCCGGCAAAAAAGATCACCGACAGTCCGGCCGCCAATACCAGCAGCGAGGTACCCAAATCAGGTTGTTTCATGATCAGCCCAACTGGCAACATCAACAACAGTCCCGCCACCAGAAAATCCAGCGGCCGCAATTGGCCCTCGCGCTTCTGAAACCACCAGGCCAGCATCAACGGCATGGCAATCTTCAGAATCTCACTGGGCTGAATGGTCACACCGACGTTGAGCCAGCGCCTGGCACCTTTTTTGGTCACACCAAACACCGCCACGGCAATCAGCAGCGCCACACCCAAAATGTAGATGGGCACCGCCAGGGTCAACAGGTGTTGCGGTGGAATTTGCGCCACAACGAACATGATGAAGCCGGCGATCAGCATGTTGCGCGCATGGTCTTCAAAGCGCGTGCCATGGTCGTAGCCGGAGGAATACATGGTCAGCAAACCACCGCATACCAGGATGAAAACGGCAAAAGCCAGCGGGCCGTCAAAACCGGAAAACCAGGGTGACAGGCGGCGCAACAGGGAAGGACGTTCAAAAACCAGCGACATGAGCGTGATTATCGCGGGGTGCAGTCAGGCGGTGACACCCTCAAGGGTATCGTTACCGGACCGTCGTTCACCAGGTACACCTGCATGTCGGCTGCAAACTGGCCGGTTTGCACGACGGGGTGTGCCGCCTGGGCTTGTTTTACAAAATACGCATACAAACGCCGACCTTCGTCAGGTGCCGCAGCAGTCGTGAAACTGGGCCGGTTGCCGCCTGAGGCGTCGGCCGCCAGCGTGAACTGGCTCACCACCAGCAAACCGCCCAGTTGCCCCTGACCATCGATGTTTTGCACGCTGTGGTTCATCTTGCCAGCCGCATCGCTGAAAATTCTCAATTTCAGGATTTTGGCCAGCAGTTTGTCACCTTGCGCCTCTGTGTCACAGTGCTCAGCGCACAGGAATACCAGCAGACCAGGGCCAATTTCACCGACCACGCGACCGGCCACTTCAACCCGGGCGTGTCGCACCCGCTGCAGCAAGGCCATCATGATGGCGCCGTCAGACAGCCGGGCTGCGACTTGACAATCCCTTTCACGTGAGGCTCAAGACAGTGTCACGCGGGCAAACTTGCGTTTCCCGACTTGCAGTACGTACGTACCCGCGCCCAGCTTGAGTCCCTTGTCACTCACGACACCCGAATCCAACCGAACACCGCCGCCATCAATCAGGCGATTGCCTTCACCGCTGGACGCCGCCAGACCCGTGGCCTTTAACAAAGCACCAATGCCCAACGCAACACCACCCTCGTCCAAAGGCAAGCGAACTTCGGCAATCTCGTCAGGAACACCACCCTTGCTGCGATTAATGAAGTCCTGCTCGGCCGCATCCGCCGCCGCGCTGGAGTGGAAGCGCGTGGTGATCTCTTTGGCCAACGCCACCTTGACTTCTTTGGGGTTGCGCCCGGCCAGCACATCAGCCTTCAGGGCAGCAATGTCGGCTTCCGACTTGAAACTCAGCAGCGTGTACCAGCGCCACATCAGCACGTCGGAGATGCTCAGAACCTTGGCAAACATGGTGTTGGCATCCTCGGAAATACCAATGTAGTTGCCCTTGCTCTTGGACATTTTCTCAATGCCGTCCAGGCCTTCAAGCAGGGGCATGGTCAAAATGCATTGTGGCTCCTGCCCGTATTCGGCTTGCAGGTGGCGCCCCATCAACAAATTAAATTTCTGATCGGTCCCCCCCAGTTCCAGGTCGCTCCGCAAAGCCACGCTGTCGTACCCCTGCATCAGCGGGTACAGGAACTCGTGCACGCTGATGGGTGTGCCGGCATGGAAGCGGTCATGAAAGTCGTTGCGCTCCATCATGCGCGCCACGGTATAGCGCGATGCCAGTTCGATCATGCCGCGCGAACCCAATGTGTCGCCCCACTCGCTGTTGTAACGAATCTCGGTTCTGGACGGGTCCAGCACCATCGATGCCTGACGGTAATAGGTTTCGGCGTTAATCTCAATTTGCTCGCGGGTCAGCGGTGGGCGCGTGTTATTGCGGCCGGACGGATCCCCGATCAGCGTGGTGAAATCGCCAATCAAGAAGATCACGGTGTGCCCCAAATCCTGCAACTGGCGCAGCTTGTTGAGCACCACCGTATGGCCTATGTGGATATCCGGGGCCGTCGGATCCAGCCCGAGTTTGATGCGCAACGGGGTACGGGTCGCCTCTGAGCGCGCCAGTTTCTTGAGCCAATCCTCCTGAGGAATCAGTTCTTCACAGCCGCGCAGGGTAACCGCCAAAGCCTCCTGGATACGATCTGACACAGAAAATTGAGGTGGTTTGGCATTGGTCATAAGGGTTTTTCTGGATGCGGCCGATCGGGCAGGGTTTATACTCTACAGCAGTTTTTTTAGACTGATTTTACGTTGGCAACCCGGCCTATTTTTTCTTGCCTGTTGCTTCTTTCAGACAAGCCTCATTCCAGGACTCTCTTTTGTTCAAGCAACTTTTTGCCATCGGCCAGGTTTTTGCAAACACTGCTGCCCATTTGCTAAAGCAGCACCCCAAGCGTGTCACAGCCGTCGTGGCGGCCTTGTTGCTGAGCGGCGGCGGCGGTGCTTTTGCCGTGGCTTCACTGGGCCCGGATGCCGCTGATTTACCCGTGCGCGAAATACTCGAAACAGTGCAGCCCCTGGCATTCACGGACTATATCCAAGACACCAGCCCAGCGTATGTGCTCTACCGCACCGATAACACGCGCAGCAGCGACACCGCTGACACCCTGCTCAAACGCCTGGGCATTGACGACACACAGGCTGCCGCTTACCTGCGCAACGACGACAGCGCACGACAGATCTTGCTCGGCCGCAGTGGCCGTCAAATTACCGTCGAAGCGCTGAACGACCAACGCCTGCAAAAACTCACCGCCCGCTGGAGCACCGACACCGACGGTCAATTCCAACGGCTGGTCATTGAGCGCAAAGACAATGGTTTCAGCACACGTCTGGAAACGGCCGCCCTGAGCGCCAGCAGCAAGCTGGCCAGCGGCACCATTCAGAATTCATTGTTCGCAGCCACTGATGAAGCCAAGATTCCCGATGCCATCGCCTCACAATTGGCCGAAATTTTTTCGGGGGACATCGACTTTCGCCGCGAGTTGCGCAAAGGCGACCGCTTTTCCGTGGTCTATGAAACCCTGGAAGGCGATGGCGAGCCACTGCGCACCGGCCGCGTGCTGAGCGCCGAATTTGTCAATGCAGGCAAGACCCATCAGGCCATGTGGTTCGACGAACCCATTGCCGGACAAGCACACGGTAGCACGCAGGCAGGCAGCCCGAGCCACAAGGGCGGTTACTACACGCTTGATGGCCAAAGCTTGCGCCGCGCATTTTTGAGCTCACCAGTCGCCTATTCGCGCATCAGCAGTGGGTTTGCCATGCGCTTTCATCCAGTGCTCAAACAAATGCGCGCCCATCTGGGCACGGACTTCGCGGCCAGCACCGGCACACCTGCGCGCACCGTCGGCGACGGCGTGGTGACATTTTCAGGCGTTCAAAATGGCTATGGCAACGTTGTTTTCATCAAGCACCGTGGCGAAACCGAAACCGTGTATGCCCACTTGAGCAAACTGCTGGTGCGCCGTGGCGACAAGGTAAGCCAAGGCCAAACCATTGGTCTGGTTGGTTCGACTGGCTGGGCGACCGGCCCTCACCTGCACTTCGAGGTGCGCAACAACGGCGTGCAGCAGGACCCCATGAAAGTAGCCCAAACGAGCGAGACCGTTCCTGTCACTGCAGCAGTCAAGCCCGTTTTTGACAAATTGGCGCAACAAGCCAGGGTCGCATTGGCCGCTGCCGCCACCATGGAAGTGACCAGCGCGCAATAATTAGCTTCCCTGCGGCATCTCGTGACAGCGTTATTCATCGGCCTGATGTCAGGCACCTCGCTGGACGGGGTCGATGGTGTCCTGGCAGACTTCAGCACCACCCCAATCACTGTTCGAGCCCATGCCAGTGCCGCACTTGAACCCGACCTGAAGGCGGAGTTGCTGGCACTCAACCAGTCTGGCATCAATGAACTGCATCGCGCCGCCCTGGCCGCCAACACGCTCATGCGGGTCTATGCCAGCGTGGTGAAGCAATTGCTGGCCATGTCTGGCCTTGCGCCCGGGCAGATCACGGCCATCGGAGCACACGGTCAAACCGTGCGCCACCAGCCCCAATTGCACGATGGCACCGGCTACACGCTGCAATTGGCCAATCCAGCCCTTCTGGCCGAACTCACCGGCATCGATATCGTCGCTGACTTCCGGAGCCGTGATGTCGCCGCAGGCGGCCAGGGCGCGCCCCTGGTGCCCGCCTTTCACCAAGCTGTGTTTGGCAAAGCAGGCCAAACCACGGCTGTGCTTAATATTGGCGGCATGGCCAATCTCACGGTCTTGGGCCCTGCGCTGACGGATGATGTGCTCGGCTTTGATTGCGGCCCCGGCAACGCCTTGATGGATGCCTGGTGCCAGCGCCATCGTGGTCTTCCATTTGATGCTGGCGGCACTTGGGCCGCCAGCGGCCAAGTGCATGCCAACTTGTTGAGCACCATGTTGGCCGAACATTTTTTTGCTTTGCTGCCGCCGAAAAGTACGGGGAGGGACTTGTTCAGCCCTGACTGGCTTGAACTGCAACTCAAAGACTTTCCCGATGTGACGCCCGTCGATGTTCTGGCCACATTAACCGAATTGACTGCGAGCACTTGCGCCGCATGCGTCCAAACTTATGGGTCGAAGAGCAAACAACTGATCGTTTGTGGGGGCGGCGCCTTCAATGCATACTTGATGGCGCGCCTTCAGGCGCTCCTGCCCGATACGGCGGTCGTCCGCTCGGATACCCACGGCTTACCATCACAACAAGTTGAGGCCACCGCCTTTGCCTGGCTGGCCAGCAAAACGATCCGGCGCGAAACCCTGGATCTAAAAAGCATCACGGGCACCCGAGGTGCCCGTGTCTTGGGTGCAATCTACCCAGCCTGAGCCGGGGGACGTGCACTGTTTGATCAGGAGAAGCTTGAGCCGCAACCACAGGTGGTGGTGGCATTGGGGTTCTTAATGACGAACTGCGCGCCTTGCAGGTCTTCCTTGTAGTCGATCTCTGCACCCACCAAATACTGGTAGCTCATGGCATCAATCAACAGCGATACCCCGTTCTTGGTCATGGTGGTGTCATCGTCGTTGGTGATTTCATCAAATGTGAAGCCATATTGAAAGCCCGAGCAACCGCCGCCTTGCACAAACACGCGCAGCTTCAGGTCAGGGTTGCCTTCTTCTGCAATCAGGTCAGCCACTTTGGCCGCCGCACTGTCGGTAAACAAAATCGGGGCGGGCATTTCAGTTTGAATGTCTTCGGCAACAGCGCTCATGAATTTCTCCGTTAATTGGAATTGACGAAATGGTACAGTAATTCGATCAAGTTTTGTCGCACCCGTGATTAGTCGCTAGTTTCAGTGTGGGTTTTTCTTCCGCCTCAAGTTGCACACGAAAGGCAAGATGCAAACAGCCGCCAGAATTTGCATTCGGGCGGCTGTTTGTTTGGCAGCGAAAATTAACGTTTGCTGAACTGCTTGCGACGGCGGGCACCGTGCAAACCGACCTTCTTACGTTCCACTTCACGGGCATCGCGGGTCACAAAACCGGCTTTGCTCAGCTCGGACTTGAGTGTTGCGTCGTAGTCGATCAGGGCACGGGTGATACCGTGGCGCACCGCGCCAGCTTGACCGGACTCACCGCCGCCTGCCACATTGACCATGATGTCAAAGGTTTCAGCGTGGTTGGTCAGCATCAGCGGCTGTTTGCAGATCATGATCGAAGTTTCACGGCCAAAGAACTTTTGAATGTCTTTGCCGTTGACGACGATTTGGCCGGAGCCTTTTTTCAGGAAAACACGGGCGACGCTTGATTTGCGACGGCCGGTACCGTTGTTCCATTCACCAATCATTGAGAGCTCCTTAAAGTACCAACACTTTGGGTTGCTGGGCAGTGTGCGGGTGCTCAGCACCACCGTACACCTTGAGCTTCTTGATCATGGCGTAGCCCAGAGGGCCTTTAGGCAACATGCCCTTGACGGCTTTTTCCAAAGCGCGGCCAGGGAATTTGGCTTGCATGTCACGGAAGTTGGTGGAACTGATGCCGCCCGGGTAACCGGAGTGGCTGTAGTAGACCTTGTCC
>NZ_JAMPXE010000222.1 GCF_023701345.1 Rhodoferax sp.
CCCGCGCGGTTGATCAACACATGACCCCGTGCCTTGGCCAAATCGGTGGGCTGGTCGTACTCCAGCTGGTCTGCCTTGATCACCATGTCGCCGCGGCGCAGCATGGCGTTGCCCTCTACCAGTGTTTCCAGGTCCGGTCGCCCCGTGATGTGCTGGCCCGAAACAAAGCTCGGCAAACTGCCGCGCACCCCGGGTGCAATCTGCTCTTGCAACAGGGGGCTGGTTTGCAGCATCAAAGGCGCATCAGCGCTCTGTTGCGCACTCACCAGAGCCGACTGCAGCAGCGTGGCCAGCACGCTCAGGCGCAGCGCAAGGGCGTGCCCCCGCTGCTTAAACACGGGCGTGTCTGGCATCAGGCAAGGCATTTGGAAAACGCGCATGGTTCGAAAACGGTAACGGGCATGAAGTAGGCGCGGTAGAGGGCTGGACAGATTTGTAGAATGGATTATCCATGAGCCACGCCACTACTCCCCAAAATCCCACGCAAGCCGCCATTGTCTGGAACGATCCCACCCGCGCCGGGCAGTTTGCCCGCTGGCTGACGGCCGCCGCCGTCCAGCACGGTTTGCAGCCTGACAGCCTGTGTCTGGCCTCGGCCGACGCCAGTTTCCGGCGCTATTTCCGCATTGACGCCCAGGACGGCAGCCGCATCATCATGGACGCGCCGCCCGACAAGGAAAACAGCGCGCCCTTTGTCAAGGTGGCGGCGCTGATGCACGCTGCCGGTGTGCACGCACCGCAGGTGCTGGCCTGGGACGAGCCGCTGGGTTTCATGCTGCTGACCGACCTGGGCACGCAGACCATGATGCAGGTCATCAACCGTGAACAGCCCCAAGCGAACCTGCCTTTGTATTTGCAGGCGGTGGACGCGCTCATCGCCTGGCAACTGAGTTCACAGCCTGACGTGTTGCCCCCCTACGACGAAGCGCTTTTGCGCCGCGAGTTGGCGCTGTTTCCCGACTGGTACATCAGCCGGCACAAGGGCGTGGTCATGGACGATGCCATGCGCCAGACGCTCGACAAGAGTTTCGAGGAGATCATCCGCCACAACCTGCGCTGGCCCAGCGTCTTTGTGCACCGCGACTTCATGCCCAGGAACCTGATGGCAGGACAGGCACCAACCGACCCACTGGGCGTGCTCGACTTCCAGGACGCCGTGTACGGCCCCATCACCTACGACATTGCCAGCCTGATGCGCGATGCATTCCTGAGCTGGGACGAAGACTTTTGCCTGGACGTGACCATCCGCTACTGGGAAAAAGCGCGCCAGGCCGGCCTGCCGGTGGGCGACGACTTTGGCGAGTTCTACCGCGGTGTGGAGTGGATGGGCCTGCAGCGTCACCTCAAGGTGGCCGGCATCTTTGCCCGCCTGACGCTGCGCGACGGCAAGCCCCAGTACCTGGCCGACACGCCGCGTTTCATCACTTACATCCGCGCTACCTGCGCCCGTTACCGCGAACTCAAACCGCTGCTGCGGCTGGTGGAAAAGGTCGAAGGCATCGAGGAGCCCGCCGTTTTCGGCTTTGGGCGGCAATAGAACAACGGCGGCCACGCCCTGCCTGGCGTCGTCTGGCTTGGCGCCCTTCAGAAAAATCAAGAGTCAACCCGATGTCAAATCAGTTCGTCGAATTCACAACAGACAAGCAGTTCATCCGGCGCGTGCGCGAACTCAAAACGATCCAGCTGATGATCTCGATGTATTGCTCAAGCCATCATCATGGTCATGGCAACGACGCGCTATGCGCCGACTGCTCTGCATTGTTTGACTATGCCCAGCGCCGTTTGCAGCGCTGCGTGTTTGGCGACGCCAAACCAAATTGTGCCAAGTGCGTCGTGCACTGTTACAACAAAGACATGCGCGAAAGAATCCGGGTGGTGATGCGTTGGGCTGGGCCACGCATGCTGCTGAGACACCCGGTTCTGGGAATATTACATTTGCTGGCCGACCGGCGGCCCGTACCGATGTTGCCAACCAGACATCGCGGGTCAGAGCACTCGCGAAACGACGAGCCCTGACTCCAACTGATTAGCGGTCAAGCCCCCGACACGGATCAGCAACAGCCGCCCGAGCGGCCCGAGCCGTAGCGGGCTTCCTGGCGGTTCCTGAAGAATTCCAGCTCGGTCATGATCGGCTCACCCGGATGGGTGATGCGCCGGTGCCGGACGTAGGTGGCGTAATCGGGTACGCCCACCATTTGCCGGGCGGCCTGTCCCAGGTACTTGCCTACCGTGGACAGGTCGTTGAAGAACAGACTAGCCATTGACCGGGATCGCCTGGTACGGGGTCTCGCAACTGGTCTGGTGGTTGGTGCGCGAGGCCTTTACGCAGGCGATGACGGTGTAGTACAACATGCTGACCACCACAAACATGAAAAACAGCGCCAATCCAGCATCGAGTTGGTTGTTGAACACGATCTGTTCCATCTGGGCCATGTTCTTGGCCGGTGCCAGCACCGTGCCCTGGTCGATCGCTGCCTGGAACTTGTTGGCCAGCGCGAGGAAGCCGATCTTCGGGTTGGCATCGAACACTTTTTGCCAGCCTGCCACCAGGGTGCAGAGCAGCAGCCAGGAGGCCGGCAGAATGGTCACCCAGGCAAATTTCTGGCGCTTCATCTTGAACAGCACCACCGTGCACAGCATCAGTGCGACACCGGCCAGCATCTGGTTGGAAATGCCAAACAGCGGCCACAGGCTGTTGATGCCGCCCAGCGGATCGACCACGCCCTGGTACAGGATGTAACCCCAGGCGCCCACACA
>NZ_JAMPXE010000223.1 GCF_023701345.1 Rhodoferax sp.
CTGCCGTGCATGTTGTACCGATTTGGCGCCAACACGCCGATTGGACAACTGCTGGACCTGGGCGTTTTCGCCACCTGGCTGCTGTGCGCACTCATCACGGTGGGGTTGACGGTGGCGGTCAGTCTGAATGCACGCATTGGCTGGAATGATGCCTCTTTTGGCGCGCTGGTGGCGGCATTTCCCAATTCCGGGTTCATGGGCGTGCCACTGCTGGTGGCTTTGCTGGGTACGCAATCGGCCGGGCCGGTGATTTTGACCATGGTGATCGACATGATCGTGACCACCTCGCTGTGTATTGCGCTGTCACGGCTGGATGGCGCCGAGGAGCATGGTGCCGCCAAGGCGTTCAACAAAGCCCTCAAGGGCGTGCTGGCCAACCCGTTGCCTTGGGCTATTTTATTGGGGGCGCTGGTGTCTGTGGTCGGTTGGGAGCCCCCCAAACCGGTGGCGCAAACGATTGGCTTGCTGGCCGATGCGGCCTCCCCGGTGGCGTTGTTCACGATTGGCGCGGTGCTGGCACGTGCCCAGATACTCGCCAAAGCGGGGCATGTTACCGCGCCACTGCTGCGGGATTATTTGCCGGTGGCACTATTCAAGTTGTTTGTGCATCCGCTGCTGGTGCTGCTGGTGGGCTCCGGGCTGATCAGTCTGGGACTGCCCTTGTCGCGCTTTGCCTTGACGGTGATGGTGCTCACGGCGGCATTGCCAAGCGCCAGCAATGTGTCGTTGCTGGCCGAGCGCTTTGGCGCTGACAACGGGCGCATTGCCCGCATCATTCTGGTCTCAACCGCCACGGCGTTCGTGACGTTTTCAATGGCCGTGGCACTGATGATTTAGCCGAGTCGGCATCTCTCTTTTGTCAAAGCCTGTTTGCATTTTGATCCAAATCAATACAGGGTTTTCCCGCGGGTGTGTAATTGGTTCTGGAACTTTTTTGATGCCTTGGGTGGTTTACACGCCCGTTATTTGAAAGAATGCAATGCCTTCCTGGTTTTCATATACCTTCTTTACTGTGGTCGTGGTGCTGGCCAGCACCGCTTTGTTTTTCTTTACCTTGACGCGTGGCGCGCTGCTCATGCGCGGCATCACCGGACGACTCACGCACGATGCTGCGCATGTGTACCCGATCTATTCCAATATGCGCCTGATCCGTCTGATTGACTGGCAGCCCATCATTTCAGCGATTTTGCTATTCCAGTACAGCCACCTGGTGTCCCTCATCGTGAATGGCCTGAACCGTGACAACTTGAAAGGCAAGCAGGTGCTGATCACCTCCTGTGCCTTTGGCAATGTCATGCCACGCGTGACGCAGGCCGCTGTTGACGCCGGGGCCAGCAAGGTGCTGGTGGCCGACATCATTCAAAATGAGCTGGACCATGCCGAGAGCAAGCTGACCGCGCACGCCGGTAAAACCGTCTACACGCAGGACAATGCGATTGCCATGAAGCAGGCCGACGGTTCAGTGCGCGCCAATGTCATGTTTTTCCTGTTGCATGAATTGCCAAATCACCTCAAGATTGAAGCGCTCAACGAGGCCATGCGGGTGCTTGAGCCGGGCGGCAAGCTGTATCTTGGCGAGTTCCACAAACCTCGCCCCTGGGTGCTGCGCGCCTTGAGCTGGACCTATTTCAAGGTTTTTGAACCCTATGGCCTGGCGTTGTGGAATACGCACGACCCGGTGTTGCAACTGCAGTCCATGCCTGGCGTGACCTGCGAGCGCCACACCGTGTTTTTTGATAATTTCCAGGTGATTGTGGCAACCAAAGCGGCCGCCTGAACTTTGCCACTCGCGGAGAGTCGCTCAGATATTGTGCGGATCCACGTCGATTGCCCAACGGATCACGCCTTTGCATTCAGGCTGTGTCCGGGTGCTGTGCAGCACCCCTTGCCAGCTACTTAAAAACCGCTGCAGCGCGGTGCGTGAAGGGCTTTCCACCAGCATTTGCGCGCGCTCGATGTTGGCAATGCGCGCCATGCTCATAGGCACCGCCGGATAAAGCGTGACTTGCACCAGCAGGGCGGCCGTGTCACTTTGGCTGGCGGCGGCCTGACTGGCCAGGGTCAAAAAGCCTTGCGCGGCTTCCTGGCTGCGCGCTTCGGCCCGGACCAAGGCCTGGAAGCTGAAGGGCGGCATGGCGGCCTGCAGGCGCTCTTTCAGTTGTGAGGCAGCAAAAGCGGGGAAGTCGTGTTTTTTCAGTGCTTCATACAAGGGGTGTGTGGGCAGAAAAGTCTGCAGCCACATTTCGCTCTGCCTGGTCACGGTTTCATCGCGTCCGGCGCGTCCGGCCGCCTGCATCAACAGGCTGAAGAGTCTCTCGGGCGCGCGAAAATCGCTGGAAAACAAGGCGTTGTCAGGGTTGACGGCGGCCACCAGCGTGATGCGGCGAAAGTCATGTCCTTTGGCAATCATCTGGGTGCCCACCAGCACATCCACCTCGCCCGTGTGCACCTGGGCCAGTTGTGATTCGAGCGCGCCCTTGAGTCGCGTGGTGTCGGCATCAATGCGCACAATGCGCACCGGTTGACCGTCCGGACGCTGTACCCCCGCCAGCAATTCAGCCAGGTGTTCTTCCAGCCGTTCGGTACCGCGCCCCAGCGGGGTGACATCGGGGTTGCCGCAGGCGGGACAGGCGCGCGGTACGCGCTCACTCAAACCACAGTGGTGGCAGCGCAGGGTGCGGTCAATCTTGTGGAACACCCGGTAGGCGCTGCAGTGGGGACATTCGCTTTTCCAGTCGCAGTCGCTGC
>NZ_JAMPXE010000224.1 GCF_023701345.1 Rhodoferax sp.
CGGGTCGGTCCTTTTGCATCACGGCCAATAGCCGCCTGGCGTCACCCACATGCACATTGATCTCCACACCCGCTGGTGTGGCCAGTGTGGTGAGCAGCGCTTCGCGCTCTTGGGCGCTGGCGCAGATCAGGGAGGCTTTGAGGTTCATGGGAGCCATTTCAAGTTGATAGAGTCATGGACATACCGGGTTCCCGGTACTGTTCATCAGTTCGCGCGGCAGGCTGGTGGCAAATTTCGGAATGGGATAGTTGCCACCCATGAGGGGAATCAGCGGGCTGAAGGTCGCGCCGCTGAGCCGAACGTTCACGGTCTCGCAATTGCTCGCGTCACAAGCAGTGGGCACGTAATCAATGACCATATTTCCCACTGGAATGCCACTTGCGATCTGGTGCATGCGGGCCTTGATGTCCGGTGCGTCCGAAATACTGCAGACCACAGCCAGTCGCGCACCCAGGCGCGTGGCTTCATTGGCGGCATTAAGTGTGAACAGCCAGCGGCCAAACTCCATGATGCCAATCAACAGCGTGAAAAAAAGCAGGGCCACCAAGGCAAACTCGACGATGGTCGCACCCCGCTGCCAGCGCTGCAGCGCGGGTTTGATTCGGTTTGGAAGTGAACGCGTGCACATGATTGTTCGCCTAGAAATAACGCGACACCATCGTCGTCTTGACAGGGGAAAAATCAATGTCAGGGATGACAAAAGGCACCAAAGACGAGAAGCTGAAGGTCTTGTTGCCTGAACCTCCGATCGTGACTGTGACCAGGTCCACCGTCCCTTTCCCTGTCGGGACGCCCTTGTGCGTGGTGACGCACGTCAGGTAGTCACACAATGTCACTTGCGTCGTTGACAGACCGGTGACCAGGGGCTCCTGCCCAGCGCAGTCTTCCTTGCCGCACACGGCCAGCGCTTTGGTTGTCGCGTAGACCTCGTTAAGGGTGGGGGTGGAACTCGCACTAAGATTGGCCAGATCCTGCTGCGCCAGATAGCGCACCGCGCCGCGCGTTGCCTTGACCAATCCGTTGTATTGGTACAGCGCACGCCCGAGTTCGGTGATGCCAAAGACCAAAATCAGCATGAGGGGGAGGATGAACGCCAATTCGACGGCGGCCACACCTTTTTGTCTGCCTGGTTTGAAGATGGTTTTCATTGTGTGAGCACCGGTGCGTTTGCGTTTTCTTCTCCGCCGGAACACGGACTGTTTGCAGCGCTGGACAAGCCAAGGAATTCGAGTTTGGCGATGTCTGATGCTGCCGAACCACTTTCCATTGGGTTGAGCATCAACACGCAGGCCCAACCCAATATGGGAGGCATCTGGCTGCCCGGTGGCGTATTCCAGACACTGCAATTGACCACTGGTGCAGCAACGATGCGTCGATTTGTTCGACCAAGTTGCTCGAGTTGTGCCTCCTGTAATGGTTGACTATATTGATTTGTCTTGATGCCGACCGGGATCGTCTCCTGGTAGGGTTTGAAAATTTCTTGAGCGCCGCCGATGCCACCAAACTTAGGTTGACCTGAAACTGTCGACGTTCCGGAGTAGGCATTGAATCCGCTTGGCCAGTTGCCACCATTTGCAGTGCCATCTTCGTTGAGGTTGGAATACGCGAAGCCGGTCTTGTCCGGCGGGGCCTCAAGGGGGCTGTAGCCGCCGCCCTTCCTGTACCAGCCAAAACGGGTATTCCATGCTTCTTGCAGTGTGTCTTGCTTGCCCGTTTGGCCCACCTGATCCCCTGTCTGGCTGATGTTGCACTGCATGCTGCCTGCCAGTATGTTTTTGATTTCACTCGCACCTCCGAATGGCGGTGTGAAGTCGATCCAGCCAAAGTTTCCGGTGCCATATTGCGTGCCATCGAACGCCGTGAGCCAGTCCCCAACGTTGTGATTGAAGTTGTTCCCGGCATTGCCTCCGGCATCAGTGCATACAGCAACAGGGATGCAGGCTGCAGCAGGCGTTTCACGTTTCGCTACCGCCCATGCATTAACTGTTTGCGTCGTCAGCAAAGGGTTCAAGACCTGCATGAAGTAAATCGGCAAGCCTGCCAGAGGGTACTCGCACTTGACAAATTTCGCTGTATTCGGATCTGTGACGTTGTAAGGACCGGCGTTGCTGGTGGCAAAGGTGATTGTGAGGACGCTCGGCTCTAACCCCTGGCTCTGGAAGTTAACCAGGTTCCGAACGCTTGGGTCGCTCGGTGCCCCCTGGCTGAAGACGTTGCCATATGCAACCGCCCGGATCAATGCATTGGTATCGTTGGCGCCCGGTCTTAGTTGCGAAGCCGCCGACAGCGCGCAGGCGTCCATTCCGTTTTGCAGTTCGGTTTTAATGACAAAAAAGCGGCCCAGGTCGATCGCCAGCCCGACAAAACCGATCAGCACGACCAGGGTCAGGCCGAAAGTGATGGCCACCGCGCCGCGCTGGCACTGGCTGCGCATGGCTTTCAAGCGGACGGTTTTCATGGTATGGCTCCTGCTGCTGTGCCTGGCCCTTAATTGGCGGTCGCGTTGATGACTTCAAACGTCTTGGGCGGTGCCTTGAACGACTCCTGGTAGCGTTCCTGCGCGGCAGCGCCGGCCTGGCCGTCGATGCCGAGCACCGGGTCGCGGTTGGCCGAGGCATTGGGGTTGAGCGTCTGGGCGCTGCGCGCCTGGCGCACGGCGTTGCCAAAATTGGCGTCAAGCACCGGGGTGGTGCTGGCGCAGGCCGTCAGCAGCGCCGCACAAGAGGCTGCGGTGA
>NZ_JAMPXE010000095.1 GCF_023701345.1 Rhodoferax sp.
CAATATGGAGCACATGTATGGCTTGCAATTCGTGCTGTATGCGGGTGTGGACAGCGGCGCGCACCGCTTCTGCTTCGCGCTGCAGACCATCGGCCTGCCAGGGGATGTCCGGGCACAACAGCAGTGTCAGCGCATAGCGCACGTGCAGGGCGTGGGCGCAGTCAAAAAGTGAACGGTCTGAAAAATAATGGTCGCTGTAGATGGCGGTGAGCAGCAGCGCACTGTCGCAAAACACATAAGCGCAGCCTGCTTGCCGGGCCTGAGCGGCCACCTGTTCTTCCTGCTCAAACTGGGTCCGCATGATGCCTGCCTGCTCGTCCATCCTGGGCGTGCGACCCTGCTGCTCACAAAATGCGCGCAAATACTCAGGCACCCAGAGCCCGCCAAAATGCGCCGCCAGGGCTGGCGCCAAACTGCTTTTGCCGGTGCACTCGGCACCGATCAGGCAGATGAGCTGCGGGGCGAGCATCTCATCCATCAGTGTCACCTGCTCGCTCAGGCCCGCAGGCTTTGCAGGCCACCCAGGTACGGCCGCAAGGCTTCTGGCACGGTCACCGAGCCATCGACGTTCTGGTAGTTTTCCAGCACCGCCACCAGCGTTCGGCCCACCGCCAGGCCGGAACCGTTGAGCGTGTGCACCAACTCGTTTTTGCCCTGCGCGTTCTTGAAGCGGGCCTGCAGACGGCGCGACTGGAAGGCCTCGCAGTTGGACACAGAGCTGATCTCGCGGTAGGTGTTTTGCGCCGGCAGCCAGACTTCAAGGTCGTAGGTTTTGCTGGCGCCAAAACCCATGTCGCCGGTGCACAGGCTCATCACGCGGTAGGGCAAACCGAGCTTTTGCAGGATGGCTTCGGCGTGGCCGGTCATGGCCTCGAGCGCTTCATAGCTTTTGTCGGGGTGCACGATCTGCACCATCTCGACCTTGTCGAACTGGTGCTGACGAATCAGGCCGCGGGTGTCGCGCCCGGCGCTGCCCGCCTCGGACCTGAAGCACGGCGTGTGGCCGGTCAACATGATGGGCAAATCGGCCTCGGCCAGCACCACATCGCGCACGAAATTGGTCAGCGGCACCTCGGCGGTGGGAATCAGGTACAGCGCGGTATTGTCAGGCTGGGCCTCGCCCTCCTGGCCACCTTTTTTGGCGGCAAACAGGTCGCCCTCGAACTTGGGCAACTGGCCGGTGCCCTTGAGTGTTTCACCGTTGACAATGTAGGGCGTGTAGCACTCGGTGTAACCGTGCTCCTGGGTCTGCACATCCAGCATGAACTGCGCCAGGGCGCGGTGCAGGCGTGCCACCGGGCCTTTCATCACGGTAAAGCGCGCGCCGGTGAGCTTGACGCCCATCTCAAAGTCCAACCCCAGCGGCGTGCCGACATCCACATGGTCCTTGATCTCGAAGTCGAAGGCTCTGGGCGTGCCCCAGCTGCGCGCCACCACGTTGCCATGTTCATCGGCACCCACCGGCACGCTGTCGTGCGGCAAATTGGGAACGGCCAGCAGCAGGTTTTGCATCTCGGCCTGAATCTGGTCGAGCCGTTTGCTGGAGGCCTCCAGTTCGTCCTTGATGCCTGCCACTTGCGCCATCACCGCGTCCACTTCAGCTGCGCCCGCCGGCCCCTTGGCCTTGAGCTGGCCAATCTGCTTGCTCGACGTGTTGCGCTGGGCTTGCAGCGCTTCGGTGCGAATCTGGATGCTCTTGCGCTCGGTCTCAAGCAGGGTAAAGGCGGTCACGTCCAGAAAGGCTTGCGGGTTTTTGCGGGTTTCCAGCCGGGCCACCACTTGGGCCAGGTCTTTGCGCAGCAGGGTAATGTCTAGCATGATTTTGAAATTGAAGATGGATGGGATTCGGCACTGCGAGCCCTTCGACGGGCTCAGGACGGGCTCTAGCGCGGCAGTCCATGTATTCGGATGTCATGGATTGCCACGCCGCTGCGCGGCTCGCAATGACGGCTATTTTTTTGCTTAGTCAGCGTCATTCTGGTTCAGCCGCAAGCCCTTGGGCAGCGGAAACTTGACGCTCTCGGGGTCGCCGGCCATGCGCTGCACCGACACCGCGCCCAACGCCTTCAGGCGCTCAATCACCTGAGTCACCAAAATCTCAGGCGCCGAGGCGCCGGCGGTCAGGCCCACGCGCTGGCAGCCCTCGAACCACTGCGGCTGCAACTCGTCGGCACTGTCAACCATGTAGCCGGGCGTGCCGAGCTTGCGCGCCACTTCGGCCAGCCGGTTGCTGTTGGAACTGGTGGGGCTGCCCACCACCACCACCACATCCACCTGCGGGCTCATCAGTTTGACGGCGTCCTGGCGGTTTTGCGTGGCGTAGCAAATGTCTTGCTGCTTGGGTTCGCGCACATTCGGGAAACGGGCCTTGATGGCCGCCGCAATGGCCGCTGCGTCATCAACGCTGAGGGTGGTTTGCGTGACCACCGCCAGCTTGCCGGTCTGAGCAGGCGCAATCAGCGCCACATCTTTCACGTCTTCCACCAGGTGAATGCCACCGTCCAACTGGCCCATGGTGCCTTCCACCTCGGGGTGGCCCTTGTGGCCGATCATGATGAACTCATAACCCTCTTTGGCCAGCTTGGCGACTTCCACATGCACCTTGGTCACCAGCGGGCAGGTGGCATCAAATATCCGAAAACCACGCGCGGCGGCCTCCAGTTGCACGGCCCGGCTCACGCCATGGGCAGAAAAAACCAGCGTGGCGCCTGCCGGCACGTCATCGAGCTCTTCAATAAAAATAGCGCCCTTGGCTTTCAGGTCGTTCACCACATAGGTGTTGTGCACGATCTCATGGCGCACGTAAATGGGCGCGCCAAACTTGGCCAGCGCGCGCTCCACAATCTCGATGGCACGGTCCACACCGGCGCAAAAGCCGCGCGGCTCGGCCAAAAGAATCTCGACGCCTGCATTCATCTTCATAACACCCCGATCACCTGCACTTCAAACGTCACCGGGTGACCGGCCAGCGGATGGTTGAAGTCAAACCGCACCGCCTCACCCTTGTCGTCACTGCGGAAATCCACAATCACACCGGCAAATTCGCCCTGGCCGTCGGGTGTCACAAACTTGACCACATCGCCCACGGCGTAGCTTTCATCGGAGCCGCCCAGATCAGTGAGTTCCTTGCGCGCCATCCACTGCAGCATGTCGGGGCTGCGCGGGCCAAAGGCCTCGCCCGCCGGCAATTCAATGGTGGTGCGGGTGCCCTCGGCCAGCCCGATCAGGCGCGCCTCGACCGCCGGTGCGAGTTCACCCGTGCCCAAGGTGAGCGTGGCAGGCGCGGACGCAAAGGTGTTGACCACATCGCCCGCCGGACCGCTCAGGCGGTAGTGCAGGGTCAGAAAAGAGCCGGGTTGAATCGTGGAACAAGTGCTTGTCATGAAAATCCTGTGCGTCAGTGTCGCGGTGAAGGTGGGCCCATCATGTCCGGCAATAACCCCCAGGTCAAAACCTTCGGGGCGCTGGCATAAACTGGGTGACATTGTAAAAGCCCACACCATGCCCCTCAAAGACCTGCCCCCCGATGCCCGCCCGCGCGAAAAAATGCTGGCCCGCGGCCCCGGCGCCTTAAGCGACGTGGAGTTGCTGGCGCTGCTGCTGCGCACCGGCATCAAGGGCAAGGGGGTGTTTCAACTGGCCCGGGAGCTGCTCGACATCAGGCCTGGCGCCGACGGCCAGAATGGCTTTGATGGCATTGCCGGCCTGCTCAACGCCACCGCGGACGACCTCAAACCCGTCAAGGGACTGGGTCCGGCCAAACGCTCCGAGCTGTTGGCGGTGCTGGAACTGGCGCGCCGTGCCCTGTCGCAACGGCTGCAGGAGCGCACTGTTTTTGCCACGCCAGACGCGGTCAAGCACTACCTGCAGTTGCACCTGTCGGCACGACCCTACGAAGTATTTGCCGTCCTTTTTCTGGACGTGCAGAACCGGCTGCTGGCGATGGAAGAGCTGTTTCGCGGCACCCTGAGCCAGACCAGCGTCTATCCGCGCGAGGTGGTGCTGCGCGCCCTGCACCACCAGGCCGCCGCCGTGGTGCTGTCGCATAACCACCCGAGCGGCTCGGTGCAACCCTCACGCGCCGACGAAATGCTGACGCAAACCTTGAAAACCACCCTGGCCCTGATCGACGTGCGGGTGCTCGACCACGTCATCGTGGCCCCGGGCGAGGCGCTGAGCATGGCCGAGCGGGGCTTGCTGTGAAGCCGGTCAAGGTCAAGGCCCTGGGCGACCTCAAGGTGGTCAAGCGCGCCATCGCCGAGCAAGCCCAACAACGCGAGCTACAGGCCAGCCAGCAGGTCAAGGCAGCGAAACAAACCGCCAGCGACAAGGACTTGTTCATCCGGGCGGCGGGGGCCGTCAAACCGCTGCCCGACAAGCGCAAGCTGCATCACAAGGTCGAGCCCAAAATCCCGCCTGCCATGCAATACCAGCGCGATGAAAAAGCGGTTTTGAAAGAAGCGATCAGCGACGAATTTGATGTCTCGACGCTGCTCGAATGCGACGAACACCTGAGCTTTCGCCGCCCCGGCATCGGCCCGGATGTGACGCGCAAGCTGCGCCGCGGCGACTGGAGCATCCAGCGCCAGCTGGACCTGCACGGCCTGCGCCGCGACGACGCCCGCGAAGCCCTGAGCATCTTTATCCGCGAGGCGCACAAGCAAGGCATCCGCTGTGTGCGCGTGGTGCACGGCAAAGGCCTGGGTTCACCCGGCAAGGCACCTGTTTTGAAAAGTCGTGTGCACAGCTGGCTGGTGCAAAAAAACGAGGTGCTGGCTTTTGTCCAGGCCAAACCCGCCGATGGTGGCGCGGGAGCGCTGGTGGTGCTGCTGATGGCGACGCGGACAATCTAAAAGTGAGTAAAAGTGAGCGCGAAAAGAGCGCTTCGCTTTTCCATTTTTCTTCCGGTCAGGCAATGCCGATGACTTTATGGGTCTGGATGCTCAAGCGCCACTGGGGGTGCTGCAAGCAGTATGCGATGGCTTTCTGCGTATTCTTTTTACCGTCCAATCCATCCATGGGCTGCAGGAAGAAGTGCTGAAAATCGAGATCAGCAAAGCGTTCCGGCATCGCGTTGTTTTGTGGGAACACCAGCTTGAGTTCCGTGCCGCGCCGCAACACCAGCTCGGCATCGGCCTTGGGGCTGACGCAGATCCAGTCGAGCCCTTGAGGTGCGGGTTGGGTACCGTTGGTTTCAACAGCGATCTCAAAACCTGCCGCATGCAGCGCGTCCACCAAGGCTTCATCCAGTTGCAGTAGTGGCTCACCACCAGTGAAAACAACCAGTGGTTTGCCACCGGCACCTGTGGGCCAATGCTTGAGGACCGCCTGCGCCAGCGCCTCAGCGGATGCAAATTTCCCGCCGCCGGGACCATCCGTGCCAATAAAGTCGGTGTCACAAAACTGGCACACCGCTTTGGATCGGTCCGCTTCGCGACCCGTCCACAAATTGCAACCCGTAAATCTGCAAAAAACGGCGGCGCGACCCGCCTGGCCGCCCTCGCCTTGCAAGGTGTAATAAATTTCTTTGACGGTATAGGTCATAAGTCACAACGGCAATGCCGGCCCCTCCCCGCCCACAGAAACGATGGCGCCGCAACCCCGCGTTTCGTAAAGGTCCACACGGTCGAGTTGCGGGAGTTGAACGCGCGCCTTTTTGAGGATCCATGCGGCAATACTGGCGGTGTCGCAATCGGCAAGGTCGGGAATCTCATGCAAGGGGCGATGGTCCAGGGACTTGAAAATAGGATTGAACAGCTCTTTCACATCGCCAAAGTCGACCGTCCAGCCCATGACTTGATCCAACGGGGCAGAAAGGTGAAGACGCAGGGTGTAGGTATGCCCATGAATCCGCCGCAAAGGGCTGCCATCGGGCGCACGTTTGAGCTGCAAAGCACTGTCAAGGGTCAGTTCTTTCCAGATCCGGTAATTTTTACCATCAAAGTTGGCGCCGCATGAACCCGTTTCAAAAACCGTGATCCAGGAAAGTTCTGGCAACTCAGGCTTGATGCGTTCCCAAAACCAACTCGACAGCATTTCGCTGGTTGGATTCTGCAAGCCTGGCAAGTCGTTCAAACAGGCAAAATCAAGCTGCTTTTGAAACGGTGCCCATACCTCGTCAAGCCGGTCGTAATCAATGCTCAGATCACGACTGCCGAGATCCTGGTTGGCATGAACGATGACTTCAAACCCATGCCCATGCATGCGTCCACATTGATGCCCGGCAGGCACATTGGGCAATCGGTGCGCTGACTGGAAAATGTAGCGCCGCCAAACGTGCGCGTTACCGGCGAGGTCAAGATCGACACCTTCATGCGCCGTGCTTTGAATGCCAATCCGCTCAATCCCGGGAACATGCAGGTTTTGGCGAACCCAGCGTGCCAGGTTTTCGTCAGTGGGTTGCTCAAGCTGCTCATTGAGCAAACGGTAATCCAGTTGCGAAATGGCCAATTCAAGCTCAGTTCGGAGCCGGTCAACTTCACCCCCCGGGAAATGCGCCCATCCTTCAGACGGCGCGCACCTCACCGTTGCCAAAAAACTGTGTCCGTGCAAACGGCGTGAGCGGTGGCCTACCGGCAGCACATCGACATGTCTTGCCGCCTCAAACCCGGCTGAGGCACTGAAGTGGGTCGTGACTTGCATTTTCAAACCATCCCGTAACGAATGTACAGCGGGTCTTGCAGGCCTGCTTCGGCAAAACCTTTGGCGCGCAAGACGCACGAGTCACAGGCAGCGCAAGGCTTGCCATCCTCACCCGGGTCATAACAACTGCTGGTTTCTGCATAGTCAACGCCAAGACGCATGCCCTCCTGGACGATCTGCGCCTTGGTCAGGCTGATCAGTGGCGTGTGTATTTTCAATTTTTGAACGCCCTCAACGCCCGCCCTGGTCGCCAGATTGGCCATGGTTTCGTAAGCGGCAATGTACTCCGGGCGGCAGTCAGGGTACCCAGAATAGTCAAGCGCGTTGACGCCGATAAAGATATCCGAGGCCCCCAGGGTCTCGGCCCAGGCCAAAGCAAAGCTCAAAAAAACCGTATTTCGAGCCGGAACATAGGTAATTGGTATGCCGTCTGACATGTCGCCGGCAGTCCGGCCCTTGGGCACAGCAATATCTGCCGTCAGCGCGGAGCCGCCAAACTCACGCAGATCGATTTGCGCAATCACATGCTTTGCCACGCCTTGAGAACGCGCGACAGATTCGGCAGCAACCAATTCCTGGATATGGCGTTGCCCATAACGAAAACTCAGTGCATAAGGCTCAAAACCCTGCTCTTTTGCGATGGCCAGAACCGTTGTCGAGTCCAGCCCGCCACTGAGTAAAACGACAGCTCGAGGCCTTGAGGACAGCGCATTCGCCATTTAAATGATCTCCAATAGAAAATTGACATGCCAGTCTAACGGTGCAGCACACGCTACCAAATCAAGAATACTCCGCCACGAGCGTTCAACGGATGAACGAGAATTCTTTTTGGGAAAATTACGCAGAAATTCAAGCACAAAGAAAAACAGCCTAGAGGGATAAGCCTCTAGGCTGTTTTTCTAGAACGTTAATTCTGGTGCGGCTGGCAGGAATTGAACCCACGACCCCTTGGTTCGTAGCCAAGTACTCTATCCAACTGAGCTACAGCCGCTAAGCTATCTATTCTAGCAAGGAAAAACGGCTGTTTGGCCAGTTTCCCTGTTCAGGACCCAGAAAAATTTGCGATTTTTTGCGTTGTTGCCTGATTACGCATCCAGTCCGCGGTCTGAAAAAACGATTTGTTCAGGTGCTCGCGCAAGGCCGCAGGCACGCCCGTCTCGCTCATGGCCTGGTCCATGCACGCCAGCCATTGGTCGCGCTCGATCAGGCCAACCTTGAACGGCATGTGCCGCGCTTTCAGGCGCGGGTGACCAAAACGGTCGGTGTAGTGCTGCGGGCCGCCAAGCCAGCCGCACAAGAACCAGAACAGCTTTTGCCGCGCATCGTCGAGCACCGAGCCGTGCGCGATCCGCAACTCGGCGTAACGCGGCTCCAAATCCATCAGGTCATAAAAGCGCTCGACCAGCGCGTGCACGCGTTCTTCGCCACCGATCCATTCGAACGGCATGTCGAAGGCGGGTTTTTCTTCAATATTCATTGATCGTAAATTTTACGGGAAGCATTCATGGCGAACAGCCTGATTTGTTGAACGAAACCGTATTGCAACCCTTCAGGCGCGGGCGTCAACCGCTATTTTTAATGGCCAACGATGCGGTGGAGCGCATCACCGCGGCGGTGCGCGTTTCCACGCCCAGTTTGACGTAGATATGCTCCAGGTGCTTTTGCACGGTGCGCGGGCTGATCGACAGCAGCGCCGCGATCTCCGCATCGGTCTTGCCGCGCGCCAGCCAGCGCATCACCTCGCCTTCGCGCGCCGTCAGGCCCGGCGGGTTCACGGCTGGCGCCGGCACCGGACTCGGCGGCGCACTGTCGCCAGACGGTGTGGCAACACCCTGGCGCGCGTGGCAATACAGGAAAGCAAGATGCGGGCGCACCAATTCGAGCCGCTCGCGGTCGCGCTCGCTGAAGTCAAGTCTGCGCCGGTTCAACACCACACTCACCAACGAGTGCTGATCGCTGAAAAGCGGCATCGCAATCGTATCAGTGCCCAGCCGCACGCCGGGCAAGCCCACCAGCTGGCAGTGGCCGGTGAACAAATCGCAAACCGAGAGCGTCGTCAATTCGCTGGCCACATAGTCGCCCAGTTCCAGTACCACTGCGCGCGCAAAGCTATTGACATTTCCCGCCTGCGCCTCAACGCTCGCCAGCAACTGCAAAGCATTGGCAAAGTCGTTTCGGGTGAGGTGGATCATGCTGCTGCTCCTCAAGAATCATGCATACGCATTGCTGCGTATTGACGCTTTGCCCTTGCGGTCACACGATTTCGCAGCGGGCGTTCCTTTTGTGATTCAGTATAGGTACTGCTCCCGTCCGGTGCAAGCCTGCCCGCACGAATAAAGTCAAGAAGATCAACCCTGAAAGGAGTCATCATGTCACGCAAATACATCGATTGCCGCGAATACCCCAGCACCATGAACTGCACCGTCGCGTTGTCGGCCGACAACGACAAGGAACTGCTGGAGGCCGCCGTGCAGCATGCGGTGGCCATACACGGCCACACCGACACGCCAGAGCTGCGCACGCAGCTGGCATCCATGTTCAAGTCGGGCACGGCGCCGCTGACGATCGCGCGGGCCGAGGCCGCCTAGGCAGCCTCGGCGGCTAGCGTCGGCGCCCGATGAGGCGCCATGAGACACATCAGCATGTGTCAATGGAAATTTGCGGGCCAAGTATTTTTTAATGATGCCAAAGGAGTAAAAAATCATGTCAACTCCGATCCCTGCAATAACCTCGATGGCCGCCACCCTGGCCCTCCTGTTCACGCAGACGGCAATTGGCGCCGATATGCCAATGGGTGCAAAAGGGGCTAAACCGTCTGCCGCCGACCAGAAAATGATCAGGAGCGCGATGCTGGCCGCACCGAAAAAAGTGAGCACTGCGGCCACGGTCGTCGTGATGGGCGCGGACGGCCAGATGCGCACCTTGCGCGAAGGCAAAAACGGATTCACCTGCATGCCGGACAATCCGGCGACGCCGGGTCCCGACCCCATGTGCATGGACAAGGCCGCCTGGGAGTGGGCGGGGGCATGGATAGGTCACAAGACGCCTGCCAGCGGCGTGGTCGGCTTCATGTACATGCTTGCGGGTGGCACCGACGCCAGTAATACCGATCCCTATGCGACCAAGCCCGACGCCGGCAATCACTGGGTCAAGACCGGACCCCATGTCATGATCGTGGGTGCCGATGCCGGCTTTTATGACATGTATCCAAAGAATCCGGACCCTGACACGTCAGTCCCCTATGTGATGTGGCCAGGAACGCCCTACCAGCACCTGATGATTCCGGTGAAGTGAAAGGGCATCGTCATTGCGAACCCTTCGACGAACTCAGCCCCGGCTGAAGTGCAGCAATCCATGACTTCCGAAGCCATGGACTGGCGCGCTACGCTTGCAAAGACGATACTTTTTCAGGTTAACGGCTGGCCGCCTTCATGGCATCCGCCAGCCTGACCGTGTCCACGCTCACGGTGGTCACCCGCGCCAGCAGATCAATCACCTTTTCCTTGTAGTCGGCAAAGCGGTAGGTGTCGAACTTCTCGCGGATGGTGGGGTCCTTGGGTTTCTTTTCCTTGTACTGGTCCAGCACCCAGTCGATGGTGCAGCGGTTGCCGAGTTTGTAGGCCCAGGCCTCGCTCGGGATGCCGCGCAGCGTGGTTTCGGTATCGAGCGTGATGCCGCCTGATGCCGGGTCGGCGCGCAGAATGGCTTTGGGCGGCAAGCCGGACGCGCGCACCTTTTCATCTGGCGTGTCGGTGCGCGTGAGCGGAAACGGTGCCACGCTTTCATAGCCGATGTGCAGTTGCATCAAGGCTTCGCCCCAGGCGGCCCATTGCCAGAAGTCTTGGTAAAACGGAATGCGCGGGAATTCGCGTTTGAGGTTTGGCGCGTATTTTCGCGGTACAGCGGATCGTGCAGCACGGCGTAGCAGTAGTGGAAGATGGCTTCCTTGCTGATCTTGCGGGCAGATTTGCCCTTGCCGATTTCTTCAGCATAGTGGGTGGTGAATTGCTTGAGCGCCCAGTCGGTGATGTTGTCGACTCGATTGCCAGTTTCGTCGTAACGATACAGGCTTGCAGACTGCGAGGGATCGAGCGAAAAGACTGCGTAGTTGGGCAGAACGCATGTCGCGACGACCGCAAAGCCAAGCCGGTTTCCGGCAACAAAGCAGAGGGCTTTGTTTTCCCACGTTCCGTCAATCGGAAAGATGCTGTCTTGCTGATAAGTACGATGTGTCAGCACCTTTGCGTAATACGTTGGAACTGTGACGAATGCCCACGGCAATTGTCAGCAGCAACTTGTCATCGATGACTTGGTACACCAGTCTGAAGCCCGCGCTGCGCAGTTTGATCTTGTAGCAGTCAGGCATGGCGGTGAGCGCCGCCGCCGGCACACGCGGGTAGTCCAGACGGCGCAGCAAGACCTTGGCAAATTGCTGGCGAATGCTGCCGTCGAGCTTGTCCCATTCCGCCTTGGCCTCAGGCAAAAACTGCAGGCGGTAGCTGGACATGCGGCAGGTGCTACGCGGCGACTTGCATCATTTGCCTGCAGCCCTGGCAGCGCGTTTTGGCACATCACGCGCCATCTGTTCAAGTTCCTCACGACTCACGTCGATGACTTGGTCCGGGTCGGCTTGCCAGCTCGCAATGCGCTCTCGCACCACAGGCAGCAACTGTAGATCGTCCAGCACGTCCATCAGTGCTTCGTAGCTGCGGGCTGGCACCAGGTAGGCCGAGGGTTTGTTGTGATGAAGAATCACGACCGTGTCAGCACCGGCATCGCGGATCACGGCCGACGGGTTTTTCTTGAGTTCGGTGATGCCTATTGAGGTTTCAGCGAGTACAGCGTCCATGTCGGTGTTCCTGTGCGTGGTGTGTTTTGAACCTGATGTTAACAAAAGACCATTTAAATGGTCTGATTTATATTTAGCCGAGATTGTTCATTGCGCCGCACTGCGCAGCGTCTGCACCACCGGGCGACTCAAGACCTCGCGCAGGCCCCACCAGCCGGCCGCTAGCGCCAGCACGGCACCGGCCAGCGCACCCAGCAGCGGCACCCACGGCGACACCACCCAGTCAAATTCAAAGACATAACGCGCCAGCGCCCAGCCCACCGCGCTGGCCACGAGGGAGGCCAGAAAGCCGGCCAGCAAACCCACGCCCGCCAGCTCGATGCGCTGCACCTGGCGCAGCAGGCTGGCGCGTGCGCCGACGGCGCGCATGATGGCATATTCACGGGCGCGCTCCTCGCGCGTGGCGGTCACGGCGGCAAACAGCACCACCAGGCCGGCCGCCAGGGCAAAGGCAAACAAAAATTCAACTGCGCCGATGACCTGGTCGAGCACGCGCTGGATCTGCGCAATGGTAGCGGTCATGTTGACACTGGTGATGTTGGGAAACTGGCGCACCAGGGCGGCATCGAAACCGGTTGTTTCGGGTGCCTTGAAGGCGCTCATGTAGGTGGCGGGCACGCCTTCAAGCTTGTCCACCGGGTACATGACAAAGAAGTTGGCCCGCATCGAGGCCCAGTCCACCTTGCGCAGCGAGGTGATTTTCGAGGCGGTCTGCATGCCGCCGACGTCAAAGCTCAGCGTGTCGCCGAGCTTGAGACCCAGGGTGTCGGCAATGCCTTGCTCAACGCTGATGGCGCCGGCCTCGTTGGCCTGCCAGCGCCCCGCCACCACCACGTTCTGACTCGGCTGGGTGGCGCTATGCGACAGGTTGAACTCGCGGTCCACCAGGCGCTGGGCGCGATCATCCGCGTAATCTTCGGGGCTCACGTTGCGCCCGTTCACTGACACCAGACGGCCCCGGATCATGGGGAACCAGTCAAACTGGGCCACGCCCGCGTCTTTCAGGGCCTGGGTGAAGGCCGGGCCCTGGTCGGGCATGACATTGATGACAAAGCGGTTCGGCGCGCCGGGCGGCGAGGCGGCGCGCCAGCTGCTGATCAGGTCGGTGCGCAGCAGCACCAGCAGCACCAGCGCCAGCAAGCCCACCGCCAGGCTACTCACCTGCACCACGGCAAACGCGGGGCGGGCCGCAATCTGGCGGGTGGCCAGCACCACGGCCGTGGGCGCCGTGGCATCGTTGACAACAGCGCGCAGCAACTTGACCGCCAGCCAACTCAAGCCGGCGAACAGCAGCGTTGCCACGGCAAAACCGCCCACCGCAATCAGGCCTAATTTAAGGTCGCTGCTGGCCGCCAGCAGCAAGGCGGCAAAACCCGCCACGCCCAGGCCCAGCACCAAAAGCGATGCCGGTTTGAGCCCGCCGACATCGCGGCGAATCACGCGCAGCGGCGGCACCTGCGCCAACTGCAGCACCGGCGGCAGGCCAAAAGCCAGCAGCAGTGTCAGCCCCATGCCCAGGCCAAACAATACCGGCCAGATGCCCGGTGCCGGCAAAGCGGATTCAACCAGGCCTGCCAGCAAGGCGACGAAACCA
>NZ_JAMPXE010000096.1 GCF_023701345.1 Rhodoferax sp.
GAAAGTGGTGAGCCAGTGTTACCTGTGCGACCTGTGTTACATGACCAAGTGCCCGTATGTGCCGCCGCACCAGTTCAACCTCGACTTCCCGCACACCATGCTGCGCGCCAAAGCCATCAAGTTCAAGAAAGGTGAAGTGGGTGCTGCCGAGAAGTTTCTGGCGTCCACCGACGTGCACGGCCAACTGGCCGGCATCCCGGTGGTGGTGCAGGCGGCCAACGCCGTCAACAAGACCAAAGTGGCCCGCAGCGTGATGGAAAAAGTGGCGGGTGTGGACAAGGACGCCTGGCTGCCGTCGCTGGCAACCAAAAAGTTCCGCTCGGCCGCGCCCGAGGCCAAGTCAAGCATCGTCACGGACGGCGCCAAGACGCCTGGCAAGGTGGCGATTTTCTCCACTTGCTTCATCAATTACAACGAGCCCGGCATTGGCCTGGATCTGCTCAGGATCCTCGATCACAACAACATTCCGTACGTGCTGGTCGAGAAAGAAAAGTGCTGCGGCATGCCCAAGCTGGAGCTGGGCGACCTGGCCTCCGTGAATGCCAGCAAGGAGGCCAATATTCCGATGCTGGCGCGTTACGCCAAGGACGGCTTTGCCATTCTGGCGGCAGTGCCGAGTTGCGCCCTGATGTTCAAGCAGGAAATCCCGCTGATGTACCCCGATGACGCCGACGTGCAACTGGTCAAGGCGTTTATGTGGGACCCGTTCGAGTACCTGATGCAGCGCAGGCGCGACGGCCTGCTCAAGGAGGAGTTTCCGGTGCCGCTGGGCAACGTCAGCTACCAGATCCCCTGCCATGGCCGGGTGCAGAACATTGGCAAGAAAACCGAGGAAATGCTCAAGATGGTGCCCGGCACCACGGTCAATACCTTCGAGCGCTGTTCGGGCCACGCCGGCACCTTTGGTGTGAAAAAGCTGTACCACCAGCAGGCCATGAAGATTGGCAAACCGTTGTTCAAGGGCATGGCCAGCATGAAAGATGGCAGCCAGCCCGACTACATCAGCTCCGACTGCCCGCTGGGCGGCCACCACATCGCCCAGGGCTTTGAGGTCAACCAGCTCGGCACGCCCGAACTGCAGCACCCCTTGAGCCTGATCGCCAAAGCCTATGGACTTAAATAACACTGAACACACCATGCAAATTACCGGCAACATCACCCCCGACAGCCTGATGGGCCTGGAGGCCTACAGCAAATGGCGCAAGGCAAACAAACCCGCCGTCATGGCGCACCGCAAGCTGCGCAATGTGCATCTCGGTGAGCACATGACGCTGCAGTTCGAGTCCGAGACCACCATCCGTTACCAAATCCAGGAGATGCTGCGCATCGAGAAAATCTTTGAAGAAGACGGCATCCAGCAGGAAATCGATGCCTACGCTGCACTGGTGCCCAACGGCAGCAACTGGACCACGACCGTGCTGCTGGAATACCCCGATGTGAGCGAGCGCAAACGCGAATTGGCGCGCCTGATTGGGGTGGAGGACCATCTGTTTGTCGAAGTGGAAGGGCAGCCGCGCGTTTATGCCATCGCTGATGAAGACATGGACCGTGAAAACGAAGAAAAAACCTCGGCGGTGCACTTTGCCCGCTTCGAATTGACCCCGGCCATGTGCGCCGCTGTCAAAGCGGGTGCCGCAGTCAAGGTGGGCTGCGACCACACCAACTACCCGGCGCATGTGACGATATCGGACGAAACGCTGGCCTCGCTGGCTTCCGATCTCAAATAAGCATGTCAGGGTGCTTATCATCAGGGCTTCCGCGTGAAGCCCTTTTTGATGCCCTGAACCTGTCACCCATGCTGTTCTTACTGTCCCCTGCCAAATCGCTCGACTTTGAGGCAACCGCCGCTGATGTCCCGCATACCCAGCCGCTGTTTGTGCCGCAGGCCCAGGAATTGATCGACTTGTTGCGCCCAAAATCACCACAGGAGATTGCCAGCCTGATGAGCCTGAGCGACAGCCTGGCGGGGCTGAACGTGGCGCGTTACCAAGCCTGGCATCCCAAATTTACGGCCAAGAACGCCAAACAGGCGGTACTGGCCTTCAACGGCGATGTCTATGACGGGCTCGATGCCAAAACCTTGCGTGCCGACGACCTGACCTGGGCGCAGGACCATGTGTGCATCTTGAGCGGCCTGTACGGCGTGTTGCGCCCGCTGGACTACATGCAGCCCTACCGGCTGGAGATGGGAACCAGGCTGGCTAACCCACGCGGCAAGGACCTGTACCAGTTCTGGGGCAGACAGATTTCCGACTACCTCAACACGCGCCTGCAGCGCGACAGAACTCCGGTGCTGATCAACCTTGCCAGCCAGGAATACTTCAAGGCAGTGGACAAGAAAGCGCTCAAGGCGCGTGTGGTGGACTGCGTGTTTGAAGACTTCAAGGACGGCAAGTACAAGATCATCAGCTTTTACGCCAAACGCGCACGTGGCTTGATGGTGCGCTTTGCCGCCACCCGGCGCGTGAGCCTGCCAGAGCAACTCAAGGACTTTGATCTGGATGGTTACGCCTTTGACAGCAGCGTTTCCCAGCCCGAGCGGCTGGTGTTTCGCCGTCAACGCTAGCACGAAAAAGACGACGCCATTGCGATGCCGATACTGGTGTATTCCCTAGGTAGCCGGACAGGCGATTGACAGTTTGGCGCCTCAGAATTCGCCGGTGTTCAGTTCTTTCGCCAACAGGAGACTCACCATGATCCGTATGAAACATCTCGCCCTCTGGGCCGCACCCGTTGCCGTGGCAATGGTCACTTCTACCTCGGCTTTTGCCTTCGAGCCTGGTAGCACCGAATGTATTGCCCCGGCCGGCGCAGGCGGCGGTTGGGATATGACTTGCCGTCTGGTTGGCAAAACCTTGCAGGACCTCAAGTTGATCCCCGGCTCCATGCAGGTCACCAACAAGGCCGGCGGCGGCGGCGGCGCTGCCTATGCCGAGGTGATCAACAAGCGCAACAACGACAGCAACCTGATCATTGCCGCCTCCACGTCAACGGCAACCCGGCTGGGCCAGAACGCCTACCCGGGCAACACCATGGATCAGGTCAAATGGCTGGCCTCGGTCGGCGCTGACTACGGCATGGTGGCCGTGGCTGCAGACTCCCCTTACAACACCCTGCCCGAATTGATGGCCAAGGTCAAATCAGACCCGACCGCCATTTCCTTCGCTGGCGGTTCGGCCGTAGGTGGCTGGGATCACCTGAAGGTGTTGATTGCAGCGCGCAAATCAGGCATCAGCAACGTACGGTCTGTCAAATACGTCGCCTTTGACGGCGGCGGTGAAGCGGTCACACAATTGCTGGCAGGCAAGATCCAGGCATTCACAGGTGACATCTCCGAAGCCAAGGGCTTTGTCGATGCCGGCAAGATCAAGGTTTTGGCGGTGCTGGCACCCGAGCGCTTGGGCGGGGACTTTGCCAAGTTCCCGACTGCCAAAGAGCAGGGCCTTGACGCGGTTGGCGCCAACTGGCGCGGTTTTTATGTGCCCGGTGGCATGAGCCAGGACGCCTACAACTTCTGGGTCAAGAGTGTCGGCACGGTGTACGACTCCAAGGAATGGAAAGCCATCATGGCCAAAAACGGCATGGCACCCTTGAACCTGCGTGGTGAGGCATTCCAGAAGTACGTGAAAGAGTCTGTCGCTGAAATCAACGCGTTGTCGAAAGAAATCGGTATCGTCAAGTAAGGCAAAACGCCAGTTCAGGGCCTGTTGATCCATTCCATCGACAGGTCTTTCTTTGTCCCGGGGACTGCGTCCCCCCCTTTTTTTATTAATCGGATCCTGCCATGAAGAGCGACCGCATTTTTGCTGCCATTGTGCTTGCTGCATCCCTGGGGATGATGTGGGCCACCACCCAGATTGAGGAAAGCTTCATTCAGGACCCGCTGGGCCCCAAGTCATTTCCGATGCTGATTGCCGCGCTGATGGCAGTGTCGGCCGTGGTCATGTTTCTCAAGCCTGATGCCGACCCGCACTGGCCCGGCGTGTACAAGTTGCTGGAACTGTTGGCCACCACGGGCGTGCTGATCGCCTACGCCCAGCTCTTGCCAATTGCCGGTTTTGTGCTGGCCACCACCTGTGCTTCGGCATTTTTGACCTGGCGCTTGGGCGGCACAGCGCGCCAGTCCGCCATTGGCGGGGTATCGACTGCGGTGGGCATCTTCCTGCTTTTTCAGTATGCATTGGGCGTCAACATGGCCAAGGGCCCATGGGGCTTTTAAGCGCACAAAGGATTAAAAAATGGACTCTTTACAAGCTTTGGCGCATGGTTTTTCTGTCGCGCTGACCTGGCAAAACCTGGGTCTGGCCCTGATGGGCTGCTTTTTGGGCACCATCATTGGTGCACTGCCGGGCCTCGGCCCGTCCAACGGCGTGGCCATCATGATCCCGGTGGTCTTCAGCATGGGCCTGGGGCCAACCCCGGCGCTGATCCTGCTCACCAGTGTCTATTACGGCGCCATGTATGGCGGTCGTATTTCATCCATTCTACTCAACATTCCGGGCGATGAGCCCGCGCTGATGACCACGCTGGACGGCTACCCGATGGCGCGCCAGGGGCACGCCGGTGAGGCACTGGCCATCTCTGGCATTGCCTCGTTTGTGGGTGCTTTTTTTGCCACGATCGGCCTGGTGGTGCTGGCGCCGCAGTTGGTCGAAGTGGCCTTGCTGTTTGGCCCAGCCGAGTACTTTGCCATGTTTACGCTGGCGTTTGCCACCCTGGGCGGCGTCACCAGCAACAACCAGGCCAAGGCTGGCTTTGCCACCTGCCTGGGTCTGGCACTGGCCTTTGTCGGCGTGGACGGCCAGACCGGCGTGCCACGTTTTACCTTCGGCAATGTGCATTTTTACGATGGCATTGACTTTCTGGTGGCCATCGTCGGCATGTTTGCTTTGTCTGAAATCTTCGTTTTCATTGAAGAGCGCAACAAGGTGGGCAGTCACACCACCGCCAAGATGCCTGAAGTGGGTCGGGTGATTCCGCCCTGGTCGATGATCAAGCAAACCAGCGGCGCCATGGGACGCGGCACCATCCTGGGCTTCATTGCCGGGGTCTTGCCGGGTGCCGGGGCTTCGCTTGGCTCTTTCCTGGCTTACACGGTGGAGAAAAAAGTAGCAGGTAAAAGCGGACGCTTTGGCAAAGGTGACCCGCGTGGTGTGGCCGCCCCTGAAGCAGGCAACAATGCAGCAGCCGGTGGCGCCCTGGTGCCCATGCTGGCGCTGGGCGTGCCGGGCTCCGGCACCACGGCGGTGCTGCTGGCCATGTTGCTGGCCATGGACATCACGCCCGGCCCCTTGCTGTTTGCGCAGAACCCGGATGTGGTCTGGGGCCTGATTGCGGCATTGTTCATTGGCAACTTCATGTTGCTGGCGCTGAACCTGCCGATGGTGGGCATGTTTACCAAGGTGTTGAAGATTCCATCGATGTACCTGATGCCCGGCGTCACAATGATTTCGTTCGTGGGTATTTACGGCATCACCAACTCCACTTTTGACTTGATGCTGATGATTGCCTTTGGCGTGCTGGGCTGGGTGTTGCGCAAGTTCGAAATCCCCATGGTGCCGGTGATTCTGGGCATTTTGCTGGGCGAATTGATGGAGAAAAACCTGCGCCGCGCCCTGACCATTTCAGACGGAGATTTTGCAATTCTCTATGGCTCCCCACTGGCGGTCGGCTTTTTGCTGGTGGCAGTGATCGGCTTCATCTTGCCGGTATTCCTGCGCAACTTCGTCAAGCCGAAAAAGCTGGTGGAGGACGCCATCACGGAAGGCACCGCCGACTGAGATTGATACTGGTGGTAGATTCAGGCTGATCAGAGCCCGGTCATGTGACCGGGCGTTTTTACTTGATTGGCTTCTTTGATGACCTCGTCCATCCATTCCCCGCTCGGTCAACCCGCGCTGTATGCAGACCAGTACGACGCCGCCCTGCTGTTTCCCATCGCACGCGCGCCGCAGCGCACGGAACTGGGCATCGGGGCCACACTGCCTTTTCTGGGTGCCGACCTGTGGACCGCATTCGAGCTGAGCTGGCTTAATCTGCGCGGCAAACCGCAGGTGGCGCTGGCGCACATCACGGTACCCTGTGAGTCGGCCAACATCATCGAGAGCAAATCGCTCAAGCTCTATCTGGGCAGCTTCAACAACACCCGCTTTCCCGATGCCGCCGAAGTACTGGCCCGCCTGCGCGCCGACCTCACCGAAGCGGCCTGGCGTGGCGGCATCGTGCAGTCCAGCGTGGGCGTCAGGCTGGTGGCGGCCGAGTTGTTTGATCGCGAGCCAATCGAGGAACTCGACGGCCTGAGCCTGGACCGGCTGGAGCTGGACTGCGACCGTTACACGCCCGCCCCCGAACTGCTGAGCGCTGCCACTGAAGAAGCGCCGGTGACCGAGGTGCTCACCAGCAATTTGTTGCGCAGCAACTGCCCGGTGACGGACCAACCCGACTGGGGCAGCGTGCAGATCAGCTACTTTGGCCCGCAGATCGAGCAGGCCGGACTGTTGCGCTACATCATCAGCTTTCGCAATCACCAAGGTTTTCATGAGCATTGCGTTGAGCGCATGTTCATGGACATCCAGGCCCGTTGCCAGCCGCACAAACTCAGCGTTTATGCCCGCTACACACGCCGCGGCGGCCTCGACATCAATCCGTTTCGCACCAGTTATCCACAGGCCTTGCCCGCCAATCGCCGCAATGCCCGGCAGTAGCCAGGAACCCGCGCGCACAGCAATAATGGGACCTGCAGGTAATGCCCCGTCAGCGGGCTGGAGCGGCAGCTGCACCTTTTTGACAAAATAAAGCCATGACAAGCATTGCAAAAAATACCGACCTGAACACGGTTGCGGGTTTGCTGGGGCGACTCGAGCAACTCAATGACATCGGTGTGGCGCTGTCCAGGGAGCGCGACATCACGCGTCTGCTGGAATACATTTTGCTGGCGGCCAAAGGCATCACCCGGGCTGACGGCGGCACCATTTACAGCAAGGTCGTGGGCGCTGACAGTTTGCGCTTTGAAATCCTGCGCACCGATTCGCTGAACATCGCCATGGGCGGCAGCGCCGTCCAGCCAATCAACTTCGCCGACCTGCCCTTGACCAACGCCAATGGTGCACCCAACGACTCGCTGGTCGCCGCCTATGCGGCCATTCACGCGGTCACCGTCAACATAGAAGACGCTTACAGCGACCCGAATTTTGACTTTTCGGGCACCCGCAAATTCGACCAGAACACCGGCTACCGCTCGCAATCCTTCCTGACCGTGCCCATGTGCAACCAGGACGGTGATGTGATTGGCGTCCTGCAATTGCTCAACGCCCTGGAACCCGGCAGCAACGAGGTCACCAGCTTCTCCAAGGCCGACCAGCAACTGGTGGAATCGCTGGCGTCACAAGCCGCCATTGTGCTGAGCAACCGCTTGCTGATGAAACAACTGGAAGACCTGTTCGAATCCTTCATCAGCCTGATCAACATGGCCATTGACGAAAAATCGCCCTACACCGGGGGCCACTGCCAGCGGGTGCCGGCCCTGACCATGATGCTGGCCGATGCCACGGCGCAACACCAGGAAGGTCCGCTGGCTGCTTTTTCCATGACCGAGATGGACCGCTACGAACTCAAGATTGCAGGGCTGCTGCATGATTGCGGCAAAGTCACCACGCCGGTGCACGTGGTGGACAAGGCAACCAAGCTGCAAACCCTGTATGACCGGATTGACCTGATCGACACGCGTTTCGAGGTCCTCAAGCGCGACGCCGAAATTGAGGCGCTGCGCCGCCAACTGGCGCTGCGCCCCTGCGTTGATGAAGCCGCCGAGCGCGCCGGCATGGTCGGCCTGTACAACCAGCTCGGCGCGCTGGACGCGGATCGCAGCTTTTTGCGCACGGCCAATTCCGGCGGCGAATTCATGAGTGATGCCGCCGTGGCGCGGGTGCACCACATCGGTAGCCATTACCAGTGGCGCGACACCGACGGCCAACCAACCAGCTTCCTGTCGGCCGATGAAATCGACAACCTGTGCATCCGCAAAGGCACACTGACTGCGGCCGAGCGCGACACCATCAACTACCACATCGTGGCAACCATCAAGATGCTGGAGAAGTTGCCCTGGCCCAAACACCTGCAAAACGTACCCGAATATGCCGGTGGCCACCATGAGCGCATGGACGGCAAGGGTTACCCCAAAGGACTCACGCGCGAGCAGATGTCGGTGCAGGCGCGCATCATGGGCATCGCTGATATTTTTGAAGCCCTGACCGCCTCGGACCGACCCTACAAACATGGCATGAAACTGTCGCAGGCCATCAGCATCATGGTCAAGATGAAGGAAGACGGCCATATTGACGCCGACTTGTTTGATGTTTTCATCCAGCAAGGTGTTTATTTGCGTTATGCCCACGAGTTTGTCGACCCGAGGCAAATCGACGAGGTCCGGCTGCCGTCCTGAAAATTCAATTTTTCCAAAGTCTGTGGCGCACCACGGATAATTCGCGCATGCCAACGCCTTCCGCCTCACCCCCCCGCCTTTCGCCGCGCACCATTGGCATGGCGGCTGCCGTGATCACGGTGCTGATCTGGACATCGTTCATCCTGATCGCCCGCGCCTCGGCGGATCCAGCGCGCGGCGGTCTGCTGACACCGCTGGACATGGCCTACTGCCGCATCGTCGGCGCGGCGCTGCTCTTGCTGCCCTGGGGCGCCTACCTGGTGCAACGTGACCGGGCCGACGGCATGGCAGGCGCCTCTTGGCTGGGGCTGTCGCCGCTGTCCCTGCGCGTCACGGTCTCGGTCGGCTTTTTTGGTGGCCTGCTCTACGCCATGCTGGCCTACAGCGGCTTCGCCCATGCGCCAGCGCTGCATGCCTCGGTGCTGATGCCGGGCAGTTTACCGCTGTGGACAGCGCTACTGGCCACCTGGCTGCTGCGCGATCACATCAGCCCCGGACGCGCCGTGGGGCTGGGACTGATTGTGCTGGGTGACTTGCTGGTGGGGGGCTTGAGCCTGTTGCGTGCCTTTGATGGCGGTCAGGTCTGGCTGGGCGACCTGCTGTTCATGAGTGCCGCCCTGTGCTGGGCCACTTACAGCGTCCTGGCGCGTCACCATCGGCTCGATGCGGTGCGAGCCACCATCGCCGTCACCACCTTTGCCGCCGTCTCCTATGTGCCGTTGTACAGCGTGCTGGCCCTCACGGGGGCGGTTCAATCCCATGTGTTTACCGCCCCTTTCAAGGAAGTGCTGTTTCAGATGCTGTTCCAGGGCTGGGGATCGGTGGTGATTTCGGGCATCACGTTCACGCAAATGATCCGTTACTTCGGCCCGGTGCGCTCGACCATGATCACAGCCCTGGTACCAGGGTTGTCGGCCATCGGCGCCGTGCTGTGGCTGGGTGAACCCCTGCACTGGAACCTGGTGGCCGGGCTGGTACTGGTGACCACGGGCATTTTGTTCGGCGTGCGCGCAGTCAGCCTGGCAGGTTCCCCCTGCAAGGCGGCGCGCAAGCTGCAACCCAGCGCAGGGCATTGATGAATGAAGCACGAGGCAATCGCATGAATTTGCTGGCCTTTGACACCAGCACCGACAGCATGTCCATCGCCGTGCAACGCGGTACGGGTGCGGCCGGTCTGCTGTGCCAGCACACGGCCGCGGGCGGCGCCCACACCTCCACCCATTTGATTCCTGAAATCCAGCGCCTCATGGCGCTGGCGCAACTGCGCTTTGATGAGATGGACGCCATTGTGTTTGGCGCCGGGCCCGGCTCGTTTACCGGCTTGCGCACCGCCTGCTCGGTTGCCCAGGGCCTGGCTTTTGGTGCAGCGGTGCCGGTGCTGCCTGTCAACACCCTGCTCGCCGTGGCCGAAGAAGCGCGCTGGCAGAACGCGGCCACTCCGGTTTTTGCCGTGACCGCCCTGCTCGATGCCCGCATGGACGAACTGTACACGGCGGGCTATGTTTTTGCGTCCGGAAGCTGGGTGCAAGGCTGCGGCGAGCGCCTGATCAAGCCGGAGAACCTGGACTGGAACGGCACGGATGTGCTGGCCGGCAATGTGTTTGCAGGCTATGGCGCGCGCTTGCCGGCACAGGCAGCGCAGACGCTGGCGCTACCGACCGCCACGGCACTGCTTCGCCTGGCCCCCGCCCTGCTGGCCCGCGGCGCCGCCGTATCGGCCGAGCAAGCGCTGCCCACCTACATTCGCGACAAGGTGGCGCAAACCACGCTGGAGCGCGCCGCCAGCAAGGCTCTGGCCGGGGTCGCGCCATGAGCACGCCAGGCCAGGCCGCGCAGGTCCGTTTTGAGGTCATGACCGAAAGCCATCTTGATGCCGTCACCGCGCTGGAGCAGCAAGCCCACCCGCATCCCTGGCAGAAGCGCCATTTTGCCGACTGCCTGACCAGCGCCTATGAGGCGCAGCTGCTCATGGCCGGTGACAGCTTGCTGGGTTATTTTGTGGCGATGAAGGGGGTTGATGAAGTGCATTTGCTCAACATCACGGTGGCGCCACCGTACCAGCGTCAAGGCTGGGCCCGCGTCATGCTCGATGCGCTGGCCCTGTGGTCCAGCGGCCAGGGTGCGCAATGGCTTTGGCTGGAAGCGCGCCACAGCAACAGCCGGGCCATCCATATTTACCAGGCCCACGGCTTTCGCCACGTCGGCATGCGCCGCCAGTATTACCCGGCCACCTCGGGGCAGCGGGAAGATGCGGTGGTCATGAGTCTGCAACTCAATGCCACACCCAGCCAGGAGCCCGCGCCATGAGCCTGGTGCTGGATGCGCGCCAGCGTGCCATGCTGCTGGAGATGGGGGTGCGCGTCTGGCAGCCCCTGACTGCGCCCGGGCCGCAAGCGCTTTTGACTGACAGCGCCAGCCCCGCGCCTCTGGTTGCGGTTGAACCCGTGGCCTTGCCTGTTGCCCCAATAGTGCCGATTGAGGCAGCCAGCCAGCCGGTCAGCCCGGAGCCGCCGCTGCGCACACCCGACCAGTTGCCAGGCCCGACCCGGCTGATTGAACTGGCCAGCGGCATTGCCGCCATGGATTGGCCCGCTTTAACCGAGACCGTGCGCCACTGCCAGGCCTGCGCCATGTGCCTGGGGCGCCGCGCGCCGGTGCTGGCGGCACCCCGGCAGGTCAGCGCCTGCGACTGGCTGCTGGTGGGCGACCCCCCCGATGAAGCCCAGGAACGAGCCGGCCAGCCTTTTGTCGAGGAAGCAGGTCAGTTGCTGGACAACATGTTGCGCGCTGTGGGCGTGCGACGCTGCAACCATGAGGCCGGCGCGGACCAGGGAGCCGCGTCACGCGCCTACCTGACCCATGTGCTCAAGTGTCGTCCCGCCCTGATGCGCGCCCCCAACGCGACCGAACTCAGCACCTGCGCCCACTTCCTGCGCCGTGAAATCGCCCTGACCCAACCCAGGGTGATCATCGCCATGGGGCGTTTTGCCATGCAACTGCTGCTCAGCGAAACCCCGCCCGAGCAGGCCAGGCTGCCGCTGGGCAAGTTGCGCGGCCAGCTCTGGCGCTATGCCGGTGTGCCGGTGGTGGTGACCTACCCCCCGGCTTATCTGTTACGCAATGGCCATGACAAAGCCCGGGCCTGGGCCGACCTGTGCCTGGCCCGCGCGGTGGCCACTGGCAACCTGGCCAACCCGTAAAATCCGGGCATGTTGATCGTTAAAACCCAATTGCTCGAAGTCCTGCGTGCCACGCTGGAAGATGTACAGCCCGGCGCGGGCGCCAAAGCGGCGTTCGAGTCGCCCAAAGTGGCGGCCCACGGCGACCTGGCCACCACGGCTGCCATGCAGCTGGCCAAGCCGCTCAAGCAAGACCCGCGACAGCTGGCCGAGAGCCTGTGCACCTTGCTGCGCACCACGCTGCCTTACCAAACCTGGGTGGAATCGCTTGAGATTGCCGGGCCCGGTTTCATCAACATCAAGCTCAAGCCGGCGGCCAAGCAGCAAGTGGTGCGCTCGGTGCTGCTGCAAGCCGAGCGCTACGGCAGCCAGGCCGACAACGGCCAACGCATGCTGGTGGAATTCGTCTCGGCCAACCCGACCGGGCCACTGCATGTGGGCCACGGCCGCCAGGCGGCGCTGGGCGATGCCATTTGCAACCTGTTCGACAGCCAGGGCTGGCTGGTGCACCGCGAGTTTTATTACAACGACGCCGGCGTGCAGATTGCCACGCTGGCCACCAGCACGCAATTGCGCGCGCAAGGCTTCAAGCCGGGTGACAGCTGCTGGCCCACCGATCCCGACAACCCGGTCAGTAAAAATTTTTACAACGGCGAGTACATCGCCGACATCGCGACTGATTTTCTGGCCAAGAAGACGGTGACGTCAGACGACCGCGCCTTCACCGCCTCCGGTGATGCGTCCGACCTCGACAGCATCCGCCAGTTTGCCGTGGCCTATCTGCGCCATGAGCAGGACCTCGATCTGTCGGCCTTCGCCGTCAAGTTTGACAACTACTATCTGGAAAGCAGCCTCTACACCAGCGGCAAGGTCGACGCCGCGGTGAAGCGCCTGATCGAGGCCGGCAAGACCTACGAGCAGGACGGGGCGCTGTGGCTCAAGTCCACCGACTACGGCGACGACAAGGACCGCGTCATGCGCAAGCAGGACGGCAGCTACACCTACTTCGTGCCCGACGTGGCCTACCACATCAACAAGTGGGAGCGCGGCTTTTCCAAGGTCATCAACATCCAGGGCACCGACCACCACGGCACCATTGCCCGCGTGCGCGCCGGTTTGCAGGCCGCCAACGTGGGCATTCCGCATGGTTTTCCGGACTACGTGCTGCACACCATGGTACGGGTGGTGCGCGGCGGCCAGGAGGTCAAGATCAGCAAGCGCGCCGGCAGCTACGTGACGCTGCGCGATTTGATCGAGTGGACCAGCAAGGACGCGGTGCGCTTCTTCCTGCTGAGCCGCAAGCCCGACACCGAATACACCTTCGACGTCGACCTGGCGGTGCAAAAGAAC
>NZ_JAMPXE010000097.1 GCF_023701345.1 Rhodoferax sp.
GGGATTCAGGCAGTGCTCGCACAGGCGCGGCAGGTACATCATGAAGGTGTTTTCGAACTGGCCGTAAATGTCCTTCTGGATGTCGTCGAAGTTCTTGTCCTTGCTGCGCTTGGAGAACTCGCCGCCCAGGATTTCTTCCCAGTTCGGGCCCCAGACGATTTTTTCCATGCGCTTGCCGGTGATCAGGCTGCGCGGGCGGGCTGTCGGTGCGGCCTTGGACTCGGGTGCCGACTGCAGGTGCGCGTAGTCAAAGGTGAAGGGCTCGTAGTAGTCGTCAATTTGCGGCAGGTTCGGGTTGGCGAAGATGCGCATGAGCAGCTTCCACTTGGCGCCCTGGCGCGGCTCGATGGCGCCGTTGCTCTTGCGGATCCAGCCACCGTTCCACTTGTCCTGGTTCTCCCATTCCTTGGGGTAACCAATGCCGGGTTTGGTCTCGACGTTGTTGAACCAGGCGTATTCCATGCCGGGGCGGCTGGTCCAGACGTTTTTGCAGGTGACCGAGCAAGTATGGCAGCCAATACATTTGTCCAGGTTCAGCACCATGCCGATTTGTGCGCGAATTTTCATGTGTTTCTCCAAACTGATTAAGCGTGGGCTGTGGTGACTTCAGTGGACGAACCTTCGTCGTCCAGCCAGTCCACCTTGGCCATCTTGCGCACCACCACAAATTCGTCGCGGTTGGTGCCGATGGTTCCGTAGTAGTTGAAGCCGTAGCTGAACTGCGCGTAGCCGCCGATCATGTGGGTGGGCTTGAGCACAATCCGGGTCACCGAGTTGTGAATGCCGCCGCGCACGCCGGTGATTTCCGAACCGGGGGTGTTGATGATCTTCTCCTGCGAGTGGTACATCAGCGTCATGCCGGGGTTGACACGCTGGCTCACCACGGCACGGGCCGCAATGGCACCGTTGATGTTGAAGACCTCGACCCAGTCGTTGTCTTCGATACCCGCACTCTTGGCGTCGTCTTCACTGAGCCAGACCACGCTGCCGCCGCGATTCAGCGTGAGCATCATCAGGTTGTCACTGTAGGTGGAGTGAATGCCCCACTTCTGGTGCGGTGTGATGAAGTTCAGCGCAATTTCCTTGTTGCCGTTGGGCTTGATGTTGTGAATGCCGGCAGTGGTTTTCAGGTCCACCGGCGGCCGGTAGCTGCTGAAGCCTTCGCCAAACGCGGTCATCCACGGGTGGTCCATGTAGAACTGCTGACGACCGGTCAGGGTTCGCCATGGGATCATCTCGTGCACGTTGGTGTAACCGGCGTTGTACGACACCGTTTCGGACTCGATGCCGCTCCAGGTCGGCGAGCTGATGATCTTGCGTGGCTGGGCCTGGATGTCACGGAAGCGGATTTTTTCGTCTTCACGGTACAGCGCCAGATGGGTGTGGTCAATGCCGGTCTGTTTGCCCAGCGCCTTCCAGGCCTTCACGGCCACATGGCCATTGGTTTCCGGGGCCAGTTGCAGCACCACTTCGCAGGCGTCGATGTCGGTGTCAATCTTGGGCATGCCGCAGGTCACGCCGGCATCCGTCACCAGGCCGTTGAGTTCGCCGAGCTGCTTGACTTCAATCTTGGTGTCCCAGTTGATGCCCTTGCCGCCATTGCCGACCTTGTTCATCAGTGGCCCCAGGGCGGTGAAACGCTTGTACAGGTTGGGGTAGTCGCGTTCCACCACCACCATGTTGGGCGCTGTTTTGCCGGGGATCAGGTCGATCTCGCCGCGTTTCCAGTCCTGCACGCCAAAGGGTTGCGCCAGTTCGGCGGGGGAGTCGTGCATCAGCGGTGACAGCACCATCTCGCGCTCCACCCCGAGGTGGCCGGCGCAAATATCACTGAACTTCTTGGCAAAACCCTTGTAGATGTCCCAGTCGCTGCGCGATTGCCAGGCCGGGTCCACCGCCGTGCTCAGCGGGTGGATGAAGGGGTGCATGTCGCTGGTGTTGAGGTCGTTTTTCTCGTACCAGGTGGCGGTGGGTAGCACGATGTCGGAGTACAGGCAGGTGGTGCTCATGCGGAAGTCGAGCGTGACCAGCAGGTCGAGCTTGCCTTCGGGCGCCTTGTCATGCCAGACCACTTCTTCGGGCTTGGCTTCATCCGCACCCATGTCCTTGCCCTGCACGCCGTTACTGGTGCCCAGCAGGTGCTTGAGGAAGTACTCGTGGCCCTTGCCGCTGGAACCCAAAATGTTGGAGCGCCAGACAAACATGTTGCGCGGCCAGTTGTCGGGGTGGTCGGGGTCCTCGCAGCTCATGGCCTGGCTGCCGTCTTTCAGGCCCTTGACCAGGTAGTCCTTGGGCTCCATGCCCGCGGCCGCCGCATCTTTGACCAATTGCATCGGGTTGGTCTTGAGCTGTGGTGCCGAGGGCAGCCAGCCCATGCGTTCGGCGCGCACGTTGTAGTCGATCATGCTGCCGCCAAACTTGGACTTGTCGGCCAGGGGGCTCAGCACTTCATCAACCCCCAGCTTCTCGTAGCGCCACTGGTCGGTGTGGGCGTAGAAGAAGCTGGTGGAGTTCATTTGCCGGGGCGGACGGATCCAGTCGAGCGCAAAGGCGAGTGCGGTCCAGCCGGTTTGCGGCCGCAGTTTTTCCTGGCCCACGTAATGTGCCCAGCCACCACCCGACTGGCCGATACAACCGCACATCATCAGCATGTTGATGACGCCGCGGTAGTTCATGTCGGCGTGGTACCAGTGGTTCATGGCCGCACCGATGATCACCATGGACTTGCCATGGGTCTTGTCGGCGTTGTCGGCAAACTGGCGCGCCACGGTGATGAGCTGTTCACGCGGCGTGCCGGTGATGCGCTCTTGCCAGGCCGGGGTGTAAGGGGTGTCGTCGTCGAAGTCCTTGGCCGCCATTTCACCGGGCAGACCGCGCGCCACACCGTAGTTGGCGACCTGCAGGTCGAACACGGTGGCCACCAGCGCCTCGCGCTTGTCGCCTTCCTTGCCGAGCGAAATGCGTTGCACCGGCACGGTGCGCACCAGCACGTTGTTGGCAGCGTCACCCGTGGCGTTGTTGGGGAAGTTCTCGCTGACGATGCCACCGAAATAGGGAAAGCCCACCTTGGCCGTTTCGGTACTGGCGTTTTCACCTTCCATGACGGTGAGTTTGAGCTTGACATCGGTGCCGTGACGGGCTTCCTTGGCGTGCAGGTTCCACTGGCCTTCATCGGCGCGGCCGTCGGCACCCCAGCGGAAGCCGATGGCGCCGTTGGGCAGCACCACCTTGCCGTCCTCGTTGAGGGCCACGGTTTTCCACTCGGGGTTGTTGGCAGCGCCGAGTTTGCCGTTGAAGTCGGAGGCGCGCACATAACGATCGGGCACCATCACCACCTCGCCGCTGGGCAGGGTCTGCTCTTTCAGCATCACCAGCATCGGCATGTCGGTGTAACGGCGCACGTAGTCGTCGAAGTAGGCGCTGCGCTCGCCCTTGTCAGGGAAGTAGAACTCTTTCAGGATCACATGACCCATGGCCATCGCCACGGCGGCGTCGGTGCCCTGTTTGGGTTTCATCCAGATGTCCGAGAGCTTGGCCACTTCGGAATAGTCGGGGGTGACGGCCACGGTCTTGGTGCCTTTGTAGCGCACTTCGGTGAAGAAGTGGGCGTCGGGGGTGCGCGTTTGCGGCACGTTGGAGCCCCAGGCGATGATGTAGCTGCTGTTGTACCAGTCGGCCGATTCGGGCACGTCGGTCTGCTCACCCCAGATCTGTGGGCTGGCCGGTGGCAGGTCGCAGTACCAGTCGTAAAAACTCATGCAAACGCCGCCAATCAGACTCAGGTAGCGGCTGCCGGCGGCGTAACTGACCATCGACATGGCGGGGATCGGCGAGAAGCCGATGATGCGGTCGGGGCCGTGTTTCTTGATGGTGTAGATGTTGGCCGCAGCCACCATTTCATTGACCTCGTCCCAGCCCGAGCGCACAAAGCCGCCGAGGCCGCGCACGCTTTGGTAATCCTTGCGCTTGGCGTCGTCTTGGGCAATCGAGGCCCAGGCGTCCACCGGGTCCATCGACAGGCGGGCTTCGCGCCAGAGTTTGAGCAGACGGCCGCGCACCAGCGGGTACTTGACGCGGTTGGCGCTGTACAGATACCAGCTGTAACTGGCGCCGCGGGCGCAGCCGCGCGGCTCGTGGTTGGGCATGTCCCAGCGCGTGCGCGGGTAATCGGTTTGCTGGGTTTCCCAGGTCACGATGCCGCCCTTGACGTAAATCTTCCACGAGCAGGAGCCCGTGCAGTTCACGCCGTGGGTCGAACGCACGATCTTGTCGTGCGCCCAGCGGTCGCGGTAGGCGTCTTCCCAGGTGCGGTCTTCACCGGTGGTGACACCGTGCTCGCCAGAGAAGGCCTCTTTGGGTTGCGAGAAATAAGTGAGTCGATCAAGAAAGTGGCTCATGGTTTACCTCTGTAAAAATTGATTTGAAAATGCATTTGTCATTGCGAGGAGCGAAGCGACATGGCAATCCATGAAGTCCGGGGCCATGGATTGCTTCACTTCGTTCGCAATGACAGTTGAAAAGGTCATGGATTTTTGATTTCCGACCCGCTGCGCAAATAGAACCACCAGTTCAGCACCAGACACACCGCGTAAAAGATCGCGAAGCCGTACATCGCGTACTGCGGCGTGCCGGCCTTGATCTGGGCACCGATGACCACTGGCGCGATGAAGGCGCCATAGGCGGCGATGGCCGAGGTCCAGCCCAGCACCGGGCCGGCCTGGGTGCGGTCGAAGATCACGCCGATGGTGCGGAAGGTTGAGCCGTTGCCGATGCCGCTGGCGAAGAACAGCACCATGAACAGGCCCAGGAACATCGGGAAGTACTGCTCCGGCGTGGCCGATCCGTAGGCCTGCATCATCACGTAGCCGACCCACACCGAGGCCACCGCCATCACCACCGAGATCACCTGGGTGACGATCGAGCCGCCCAGCTTGTCGGAGATCCAGCCGCCCAGCGGGCGCACCGCCGCACCGATGAAGGGGCCCATCCACGCGTAAGTCAGCGCCGACGGAGCGTTCGGGTTCTTCAGCGTGTGTTGCATGATGCCGGCTGCGTCGGGCACGTGCTGGTAGCCGAAGATCACCGTGATGGCCAGCGGCAGCGCCATCGAGAAGCCGATGAATGAGCCGAAGGTGACGATGTACAGCGCGGTGAGCGACCAAGTGTGCTTGTTGCTGAAGATCGCAAACTGCTTCTTCACGCCTTCCTTCATCTCGCCGAAGGCTGCGAGTTTCATCATGCCCAGCGCCAGGACCACGTCCAGCGGGATCGCCACCCACATGCTCAGCAGGCTCAGGCCGGTGGGCTTGGGCAAGTAGAGGTAAAGCATAAAAATCGCCGGCACGAAAGCCAGCGTGTACAGGTAGGTGATCTTGGCGAAGGCGACGATGGGTGAGCCGGTGTTGGGCGACACCGTCTTCAGGTTGTTCATGCCGAACCAGCACAGGATGGACAGCGGCACCAGTGATACCACCCAGGCAAAGCCGGCGTTCTGGATCCATGTAGGCGTTCCGGCGGCGATCTTGCCGAAGATCCAGCCACTGTCCTTGATCAGCTGGGTGGACGTGCCGCCAAAATCACCGAACAGGCCGACGGTCATGACCAGAGGGATCACGACTTGCATCGTCGTCACACCAAAGTTGCCCAGGCCGGCATTCAGGCCCAGACCGGTGCCCTGCAGCCGCTTGGGAAAAAAAGTGCTGATATTGGACATGGAGCTGGCAAAGTTGCCACCACCCACGCCTGACCACAGAGCCATCAGCTGAAATGTCCACAATGGCCAATCGGGGTGCTGCAGCACGACCCCGGTGCCAATGGCAGGGGCCAGCAACATGGCGGTGGTCAAGAAAATGGTGTTGCGCCCGCCAGCCAGCCGAATCAGGAAAGATGCCGGAATGCGCATGGTGGCACCCGAAATGCCGGCGATGGCGGTCAGCGTGAACAACTCGGCCTGGGTAAACGGAAAACCCAGGTTGAGCATCTGCACGGTGATGATGCCCCACATGCCCCACACGGCAAAGCCGCACAGCAGTGCCGGAACGGATATCCACAAATTGCGGTAAGCGATTTTTTTACCGGTGGTCTCCCAGAACTGGGCGTCTTCCGGGCGCCAGTCGGTGATGTCTGCGCCTGATGCATTTGTATTGCTCATAGGTTCTTTCAGTTGGAAATAATTTGTGCTGTTATCTCTGGTGGGCTTTTGTGGGCCATGTATTCCTTGGCGCGGACTTCGGTCCAGTACATCCAGATCAGCGACACCCAGACCACGCCGTACATCAGCATGAAGGCGCTGGAGCGGATGCCGGTGAGGTCCATCAGGGCGCCGAACATGATGGGCAGCAGGAAGCCACCCAAACCGCCGGCCAGACCAACGATGCCGCTGATGGTGCCGATGTTGTTGGGATAGTCGTCACTGATGTATTTGAAAACGCTGGCCTTGCCAAAGGCCCAGGCAATGCCCAATGTGAACATCAGCAGGGTGAACAGGTAGACGTTCAGACCGATGTGAAAGGTTTTGGGACCATCAATCGTGGTGATGGTCAAATCGGTTTGTGGGTAGCTCAGCAAAAAGAGGCAGACCCAGCTCACCCACAGCACCCACCAGGTCATGGCATGGGCACCGTATTTGTCAGACAACCAGCCACCCACGGCACGCAAGACACCGCCGGGCAGAGAGAAGCAGGCGGCCAGCAGGGCGGCGGTGCGGATGTCCAGACCAAACTCGCCCACGTAGTACTGCACCATCCACAAGGACAGTGCCACATAGCCGCCAAACACAATGCTGTAGTACTGGCAATACTTGATGACCTTGGGGTCTTTCAGCGACTTGAGCTGGTCACGAAACGTGACGTGGCTGGGCACCAGGTGGGCCGGGTCACTGTGGCTGAAAAACCAGAACAGAATCACGGTCCCGAGCATGATGGCGGCATACACCTGCGGCACCATGGTCCAGCCAAAACCCACCACCAGTGCTGGTGCCAGAAACTTGTTGACGGCCGCGCCTGAGTTGCCTGCGCCATAGATGCCCATGGCAAAACCCTGCTGATTCTTGGGGAACCAGCGCGCCACGTACGGGGTGCCGACCGAAAACGAACCACCGGCCAGCCCGACAAACAGGCCGATCGTCAAATACTGCCAGAACTCGGTGGCATACGACATCAGCCAGATCGCCGGCACGGTGGACGCCATCAGCAAGGTCATCACGATGCGGCCGCCAAATTTGTCGGTCCAGATGCCCAGCGGCACCCGAATCAGCGAGCCAGTCAATACCGGGGTGGCCATCAGCAGGCCAAACTGGGTCGAGTTGAGGTCAAGCGTTTTCTTGATCGGAATGCCGATCACTGCAAACATCATCCACACCATAAAACACACGGTGAAGGCGAAGGTGCTGACGATCAGCACGGAGAGGGCTTGCCCTTTCTTGGTCATGTCAAAGACTCCTGTTGAATGGCAAGACTGTAGTTAGTGCTGCGCCTTTGCGGTATCCCTCTGTGGAACATGTTGGCCTATTCAGTGGAACTATTGGTGAAGCATCGACCCTAGTTCTTAAGAACTATTGGCAAAATTTTTGAACTATTTCTTGTTTAAAACCTAAATGATTCATCTACAATGAATCTTTAAATTTAATCGGAGACATCCATGAGTTCTTGTGCGACCGGTCACGTGACCCCTGAAGCGATTTACCCCTTTGATGCGCGCGGTGTTGCCAAACGCTTCCGTCATGCCGCGATTTTTGGCGCGCTGGACGCGCTACAACCCGGCGAAACCATGCGCTTTTGCAATGACCACGACCCGATCCCCTTGCTGCACCAGCTGGGTGCCCGCTATGGCGCGGCGGTGTCCATCGCCTATGTGCAGCGTGAGCCCGGTGCCATCGTGATTGACTTTGCCCGAATTTAACAGGCACGACACCTTTTTCTACTCACCCATTTCAGGAGTTTCACTCGATGAACCAAGTCAAAGCCAGTGGCTTTACCAAGCAGATGGCCCGCAACATGTTTTACGGCGGGACGGTCTTTTTTATCTTTGTTTTTGCGGCACTGATTTTTGACAGCGAACGCAAGATCCCGTTCAGATCGAACGCCGAGGCCATCACGCCGGCCGTCGTCAATGGCAAGAAACTCTGGGAAACGCGCAATTGCATTGGCTGCCACACTCTGCTGGGCGAAGGCGCCTACTTTGCGCCGGAGCTGGGCAATGTTTACAAGCGCCGCGGCCCGGAGTTCATCAAGGCCTGGATTGCTGCGCAACCCACCCACATTCCCGGGCGCCGCCAGATGCCGCAGTTCAACTTTACTGAAGAGCAGCTCAACGATCTGGTGGAGTTCTTGCGCTGGACCAACAACGTGAATACCGAAAACTGGCCACCGAACATCGAAGGCTGACACCTCACACCGATCTGAACACATCAGGACAAGCACATGCAAGCGACCACACTCAAATACAAATCCCAGGGGGTAGCGAAGTATTACTTCGTTGCCGCGCTGGTTCTTTTTACCGCCCAAATCATCTTTGGCATCACGCTCGGGCTGCAATATGTCATTGGCGACTTCGCCTTTCCGTACATTCCCTTCAATCAGGCGCGCATGGTGCACACCAACCTGCTGATCGTCTGGCTGCTGTTTGGCTTCATGGGCTCGGCTTATTACCTGGTGCCTGAAGAAGCCGAAACCGAGCTTTACAGCCCCAAACTGGCCATGGTGCTGTTCTGGGTGTTTCTGGCGGCAGGTGCCCTGACCATCGTCGGTTATCTGGTCGTGCCTTATGCCAAGCTGGCGGAATTGACCGGCAACGAGTTGCTGGCGACCATGGGCCGGGAATTTCTGGAGCAACCCCTGCCGACCAAAGTCGGCATTGTGGTGGTCTGTCTGGCCTTTTTGTTCAACATCAGCATGACCGTGCTCAAAGGCCGCAAAACCAGTATTTCTGTGGTGCTGTTGATGGGCCTGTGGGGCCTGGCGCTGATGTTCCTGTTCAGCTTTGTCAACCCCGAAAACCTGGTGCGCGACAAGATGTACTGGTGGTTTGTGGTGCATCTGTGGGTGGAAGGCACCTGGGAATTGATTCTGGGCGCCTTGCTGGCGTTTGTGCTGATCAAGACCACCGGGGTCGATCGTGAAGTGATCGACAAATGGCTCTATGTGATCATTGCCATGGCCCTGATCACCGGCATTCTGGGTACCGGGCACCACTTCTTTTTCATTGGCATGCCGGGCTACTGGCTGTGGGTGGGCAGTATTTTCTCTGCCATGGAACCGATTCCGTTTTTCATGATGACGGTGTTTGCCTTCAACATGGTGCAACGCCGCCGCCGTGACCATGCCAACCAGGCTGCCCTGCTGTGGGCGGTGGGGTGCTCGGTGGTTGGCTTTTTGGGTGCCGGCCTGTGGGGCTTCATGCATACGCTCAGCCCGATCAACTACTACACCCACGGCACACAAATCACGGCTGCCCATGGTCACCTGGCCTTTTACGGTGCCTATGTGTTGGTGGTGCTTGCCATGATCAGCTACGCCATGCCGACCTTGCGGGGTCGTGAGGCCAACAGCCGCCGTGCGCAAAGTTTCGAAATGTGGTCGTTCTGGATCATGACCATCGGCATGGGCTTGATGGTGCTGGCCCTGACGGGCGCGGGCATTTTGCAGGTCTGGCTGCAGCGCATGCCGACCGAAGGCGCCATGTCCTTCATGCAAACCCAGGACCAACTGCGCTTTTTCTACTGGTTGCGTGTGGCGGGTGGCGTCGGCTTCCTGCTTGGTTTGTTGACCTACCTGTACAGCTTTTTTGCCGCCCCGGGCGCCAATGAAGACGAGCTGCTTGTGCCCAACGGCATGATGCACCGCCGGGTCAAGCCTGCCTGAGCGCCAAAGCATGTCCAGCCTTCCGTTTTATGCCGAGCAAGCGGGTGAATGCACGCTGTTCGAGCATGCCTGGCGCAAGCAATTGCCGCTGCTCATCAAGGGCCCGACCGGGTGCGGCAAAACGCGTTTTGTCGAGCACATGGCGGCGCGCTTGGGGCGGCCGCTGGTCACCGTGTCTTGCCACGATGACCTCAGTGCGGCCGATCTGGTGGGTCGCTTTCTGATTGGCAACGGCAGCACACAGTGGTCGGACGGGCCGTTGGCCCGGGCCGTGCGCCTGGGGGCCATTTGCTACCTTGACGAGGTGGTGGAGGCCCGCAAGGACACCACCGTGGTATTGCATCCGCTAGCCGACGACCGGCGCATTTTGCCGATCGAACGCACCGGTGAAGAGCTGGTGGCCCCGCCAGAGTTCATGCTGGTGATTTCGTACAACCCCGGTTACCAGAATCTGCTGAAAGGGCTCAAGCCCAGCACGCGCCAGCGTTTTGTCAGCCTGAGCATGAACTACCCCAGCCCACCGGTCGAGCTGGACATTGTGCGCAATGAAACCGGTATTTCCGAGGCGCAGGCCAAACAACTGGTGCAGTTAGCCAAAGCCCTGCGCGCGCTGACAGAGCACGATCTGGAAGAAACCGCCAGCACCCGCTTGCTGGTGTCGGCGGGGCGCCTGATCGCGTCAGGACTGCCCTTGCAAACCGCCTGCCAGGCCGCCATCATTGATGCGCTGACCGATGACATCGCCACGGCGCAAGCCTTGGGTGAGGTGGTGCGCGCGCTGTTTGGCGATGCCGCCTGAGGCGTTCCAGGCCATCTGATGACACAGTCGAAACCCAGCAAGCTAGCCCCTGCACGATTGCAGCAGTGGCGGCTGGCCACACAAATTGGTTTTTTTGCATTCTTTGTGCTGGCCCCGGCGCTCAACCTGTTGCGCTTTGACTTGACCGATACCCAACTCTGGTTTTTGGGGCAACGCTGGTCGCTGGGCATTGATGCCTTGGCCAACGGACAGATCAGCGCGACGCAGGCTGCATTGCAACTTGTCTGGCGCGCCTTTGTGCCCGGCTTGTTGGTGGTGGCGGTGTTTCTGGGCGTGGCTTACCGTTATGGCCGTTTGTATTGCGGTTGGTTGTGCCCGCACTTTTCGATGGTGGAGGGGCTCAACAAGCTGCTGCACCGCGCTTGCGGCAAATTGAGCATCTGGGACAAAAGCGCCACACCCAAGCCCGGCGCCACGCCCAATGCAGGCTGGTGGCCCTTGTTTGCCTTGAGTTGTGCCCTGATGGGTTTTGTCTGGGCCATCACGCTGCTCACTTACCTGTTGCCGCCCGCTGTGATTTGGGGTGGTTTGATAGAAGGCACGCTGACGTCCAATCAAAGCCGATTTTTGCTGATTGCCAGCACGCTCTTCACGCTGGAGTTTGCCTTTGCCCGGCACTTGTTTTGCCGCTTTGGCTGTGCTGTGGGTTTATTCCAGAGCCTGGCCTGGATGGCCAACCCCAAAGGCATGGTGGTGGCCTTTGCCCGTGAGCGCGCACGTGAGTGCAAAACCTGCGACGCCCCGCGCGGTTCCGCGTGTGACAACGCCTGCCCGATGCGCCTGAACCCGCGCAACATCAAGCGCATGATGTTCTCGTGTGTGCAATGCGGTCAGTGTTTGACGGCGTGTGATGCCACCCAGCAAGCGCAGCAGCGCACACCGACGCTGGAATGGCAGGTGGGTGTCGACGCCCTGCGTGAAACCTTGCGCCAACGCCAGCGCGAACAAGCAGAGCGTCACTGATGGAAGAACTGGTTGGACGCTGGTGGCACCAGGCCATCACCAAAGCGACACGGCTGGATTATCCGACCGTGGCGGTGCAATTGCAGGACATGCAAAAAGCCATTGGCATCTTTTTTCGTGCGGCCGGCGGACCGGCGGCATTGCGTTTTACGCCAGCTTCAAGGCGGGCGATCGGCGGCCAGCGGCACTGGCTGCAAAAACTGGCCGGCAGCGGTCAGCGCGCCGATACGGCCCAGCTGGAGCCTGATGTGCTGGCGCTTCCCGCCACACTCGCCGTGTTTGCCGATGCGCAACTGAACCGTGACCTGTACCTGTGGCTGGCCATGCTGTCGGCGTGTTTCGAGTCCAGCGGTGACTGGATCAAGGACAACCTGCGCGCCACCCAGGCGGCGCTGGCGCAGTTTCCGGGCTTTGCCGCAAGATATCAAGTGCTGCTGCAGGCGCACCTGGCGCAACGGCCAAACCTGAATCGGCTTGGTGGGGAGAAAGCGCAGGCCGAGTCTGCAGTTCAAGCGGCCTTGAAAGAACAAGTGGTTGGTGAATCAAGCTACCACCCCCAGGATGTTGCTGCGGTCTGGTTGTGGCTGAGCTCTACGGACATGATTGCTGCCGATCGCCCGGCCGGACAGAAAGCCGCAGAGGCAGGCCAGCAAGCTGCCGCGCTCAAGGACAAGCAGCGCCGCCGCACCCAGGCCACCTCGCACGAACAAAGCCGCAACGCCATGGTGTTGCCGTTTCGTGCTGAAGCCCTCATGTCCTGGAGCGAAATGGTGCACGTCAACCGCAGTACCGACGACGAGGAAGACGGCAACGCCCTGAACGCCGCCAACGACATGGACAAGCTGTCGGTTGCCCCCGATGGGCAAACGCTGGCCTCGCGCGTCAAATTCGACCTGGATTTGCCCAGCAGCAGCGCTGACGACATACCTTTGGGCGAGGGCATGAAATTTCCCGAATGGGACTATCGGCGCGCTGTGCTGCAGCCCGACCATTGCCTGGTGCAGGTGATGCAAGCACAGCATTGCGCACCATTCA
>NZ_JAMPXE010000098.1 GCF_023701345.1 Rhodoferax sp.
CACACGCCGGTGCACGCCGCGCACGGCGGCGAACACGTCGGCCGGCTTGAGGGTGGTGCCGCGCGTGACCTTCTCCAGTTCATGCGCCAGCACGTTGAGCAGCACCTCGGAGTCGCTTTCGGTGTTGATGTGGCGATGGTCGGTGCTGAACAACTCTGCCTTGAGCGCGTGGGCGTTGGTCAGGTTGCCGTTGTGCACCAGCACAATGCCAAAGGGGGCATTGACATAAAAGGGCTGGGCTTCTTCTTCACTGAACGCATTGCCTGCGGTGGGATAGCGCACCTGGCCCAGGCCGCAGTTGCCCGGCAGCGAGCGCATGTTGCGGGTGCGAAAGACATCGCGCACCATGCCTTTGGCCTTGTGCATGAAAAATTTGCGCTCCTGCTGCGTCACGATGCCCGCAGCATCCTGACCCCGGTGCTGCAACAGCAGCAGCGCGTCGTAAATGAGCTGATTGACCGGCGCGTTACTGACAACACCAACGATTCCACACATAGTTTTCCAATCTTTTCAACAACTTTTTCAAGCGGGCAAATACTTCACCAAATCACGCGGCAAGCTGGGCTGAAGAGTGTGCAAGACCGTCAATGACACAGCCACACCCTGGGACTCCTGCCAGGCGGGACTGGATTTGAACGGTGTCATGGCAGCGAGCACGGTCGCCAACAACAGCAGCAAAACACCCCGAACGGCACCAAAAGTTGCCCCCAGCACCCGATCCACCGGCCGCAAACCCACGCTCGCCATCAGCTTTTTCAGGAGTGCTGCCAGCAAGCCGCCCAGCATGACCGTGGCAATGAACACCAGCAGAAAACCGGCGCCGTAACGTACCATCTCACTGGCGCCGCTCATCGGCAAATACTGCGCCACGTCCATGGCCAGCCACTGCGCCAGCACAAATGCCGCAATCCAGCTCAGCAGGGACAGAACCTCAAAAACCAGGCCGCGCCAGGCGCCCAACAGCACTGACATCAGCAATACGACGGCAAAAACCCAATCCAGCACAGGCATGTTCAGCAGACACGCATTACAACGTCAACAGAGCTGCTGGCAGGTTCAGCTTCTTGATCTTTGCTGCTGCATTTTCAGCGTCTGCCTTCACCGAAAATGGTCCCACCCTGACTCGGGTTCGTTGGCCGTCCTTGGTGTCGGCCACGTGGGTATAGGTTTTCAGGCCGGCACGCTCCAGCTTCTGGCGCACTTCGCGGGCCCGCGCCGCATCGGCAAAGGCACCGACCTGCACCACAAAACGGCCTGCCGCGGCAGCAGACGGCTCTTCAGATTTCTTGCCCTCCAGCAGCGCCAGAACCTGGTCGGCTTCGGTCGGTTTGGCCACAACAGGCGGCTTGACCACGCTGGCTTCCGGCTTGGCGGGCTTGACTGGCTCGGCCGTCTCGGTGATCACCACGGCCTGCGGTGCTACTGCCGCCGGCGCAATGGGTACGGCAGTCGCCACAGGGGCGGCCGCTGCCACACTGGACGCAAGCGGCGTGGGCAAGGCCAGGGGCAAGACTTTGTTTTTATCCGGGATATCGATCGGCGTGTCCACCGCGATGGGCCGGGGCTGCTTGTCAAACAACAAGGGGAAACCTATCACGCCGATCAGCACCAGCACCGTGGCCCCAGCCAGACGATGCTTGGCGCGCTGGCGCATGCGATCCACACTTTCAGGCTGAACCGACGTGTTCGGGGTGGTATCGCCTTTTTTGCGAAACTTGAAAAAGTCCATGCCGATGAGATTGAGTGAATCAGGAATGAGGCAAATGCCTGGCCTGCAATTGGGGCACGCCATCTTTGAGCACGCCGCCCACAGTCAGGAACGATCCGAAAACGATGATTCTATCAGCGGGGTCTGCCTGTGACAGCGCCGCCTGGAACGCCGATTCAGGGTCAACAAAGACTTCGGCGGAACAATCCTTGCGCTTGTTCAGCAAGGCCCATTGCGCCATCAGATCGGCCGCCCGGGCCGCCCGCGCGGCCGGCAAATTGGTAAAATACCACTTGTCCACCAACGGATTGAGTCGCGCCAGCACAGCGGCAATGTCCTTGTCCGCCATGGCGCCGAAGACCGCGTGCGTGGTCGGAAAAAAGCCCATGGCATCGAGATTGGCGGCCAGCGCCGCCGCTGCATGCGGGTTGTGCGCCACATCCAGCACCAGATTGGGCTCGCCCGGCACAATCTGAAAGCGCCCCGGCAAATCGACAAAGGCAAAGCCGTTGCGCACTGCCTGCGCCGTGATCGGCAAGCGCTCGCGCAAGGCCGTCAGCGCCGCCAGCACGCCGGCCGCATTGACCAACTGGTTGGCGCCGCGCAGCGCCGGGTAGGCCATGCCGCTGTAACGCCGCCCGCGCCCGGCCCAGCCCCATTGCTGCTTGTCGCCGGTCACATTGAAGTCGACCCCGACGCGCCACAGGTCGGCGCCCACTTCCAGCGCCCGGTCCAGCACGCTCTGAGGCGGCAGCGGATCGCTCACCACCACCGGCTTGCCGGTGCGCATGATGCCGGCTTTTTCATACCCAATGGCTTCACGGCTGTCACCCAGTAGCGCCGTGTGGTCCAGATCGATGCTGGTGATGATGGCGCAGTCCGGCTCGATGATATTGACCGCGTCGAGCCGGCCACCCAGGCCGACCTCAAGAATCACCACATCCAGTCCGCTGCGACGCATCACATCCAGAATGGCCAGCGTGGAGAACTCAAAATAAGTCAGCGAGATGACCTCTTGGTCCTGCACCCGGGCGCTTTCCACCCGGGCAAAGGCCGCCACCAGTTCTGCCGCCTTGACGGCCTCGCCATTCAGACGCAAACGTTCCTCGAAGTGCACCAGATGCGGCGAGGTATAGACCCCGGTGCGGTAGCCCGCCTGCAGCAGGATGGATTCCAGCATGGCGCAGGTCGAGCCCTTGCCGTTGGTGCCGGCGACGGTGATCACCGGGCAGTCAAAACCGATGCCCATGCGCCGGGCCACGGTATGCACACGATCCAGACCCATGTCGATGGTGGTGGGATGCAGGCGTTCGCAGTAGTCGAGCCAGTCTTGAAGTGAGTGAAGCGTTGATGTCGTCATGCCCCGAATTGTCCACCAGACGCAGCCCACCAGGCGCGCGCCGCCGCTTTAAACCCCGCCAATGGCATGATAGAGGCCATGAATACACCCCTCCTCACTGTTTATGGCATTCCCAATTGCGACACCGTCAAAAAAGCGCGCAGCTGGCTCGCCGAACATGGCCTGGCCTACCAGTTTCATGATTTCAAGAAACAAGGCGTGCCCGCCGGACTGCTGCCCGACTGGATCGAATCGCCGGGCTGGGAAATGCTGCTGAACCGCAAGGGCACCACCTGGCGCAAACTGGACGAAGCCACGCGTCTGGCCGTGGTCGATGCGGCGTCCGCCACGGCGCTGATGCTGGCCCAACCCAGCGTGATCAAGCGCCCGGTCGTGGTCTGGCCCGGCCAGCACATCACGGTCGGCTTCAATGCCGAAAATTTCGCTGCCCATGCTGCTGCGCTGGCACAGAAGGCATAACCTAAAATCTGCCTTTCCGGCATCAACTGGACTTTTTGTCTGTATCCCCCACATCATCATGACCACCACTCACATTGACGGCGTGTCCGTCACCACGACAGCCAGCGTTTATTTTGACGGCAAGTGCGTCAGCCACGGCATCACGTTTGCCGATGGCACAAAAAAATCGGTCGGCGTCATTTTGCCCGCCACCCTGACCTTCAACACCGGCGCCCCCGAGGTCATGGAATGCGTGGCGGGCAGCTGTGAATACCGGCTGGCAGGCACTGAAACCTGGGTCAAGTCCAGCCCCGGTGAGAACTTCAGCATTCCCGGTAACGCCAAATTCGACATTCGCGTGACCGAGCCCTACCACTACATCTGCCACTTCGGTTGAACCCCATGAGCGCCACCATCCTTCAAAACATTCCCGCCGGCCAAAAGGTCGGTATTGCTTTTTCCGGCGGACTCGACACCAGTGCCGCGCTGCACTGGATGAAGCTCAAGGGCGCCCTGCCCTACGCCTACACCGCCAACCTCGGCCAGCCCGACGAGTCCGATTACGACGAGATCCCGCGCAAGGCAATGGAATACGGTGCTGAAAAAGCCCGCCTCATCGACTGCCGCAGCCAGCTGGCCGCCGAAGGCCTGGCGGCGCTGCAAAGCGGTGCCTTCCACATCAGCACCGCTGGCGTAACCTACTTCAACACCACACCCATCGGCCGCGCTGTGACCGGCACCATGCTGGTGGCCGCCATGAAGGAGGACGACGTCAACATCTGGGGCGACGGCAGCACCTTCAAGGGCAATGACATCGAGCGCTTTTACCGCTACGGTCTGCTGACCAACCCCTCGCTCAAGATCTACAAACCCTGGCTGGACCAGGCCTTCATTGACGAGCTGGGCGGCCGCGCAGAGATGTCGGCCTTCATGACGCAGCACGGCTTTGGCTACAAGATGAGCGCCGAAAAAGCCTACAGCACCGACTCCAACATGCTCGGCGCCACGCATGAGGCGAAGGACCTGGAAAACCTCAACTGCGGGATGCGCATCGTCAACCCGATCATGGGCGTGCCGTTCTGGCGCGACGACTGCGTGGTCAAGGCCGAAGAAGTGTCGGTGCGCTTTGAAGAGGGCCGCCCGGTGGCGCTCAACGGGGTCGAGTACCCCGACCTGGTCAGCCTGATCCTGGAAGCCAACCGCATTGGCGGGCGCCACGGCCTGGGCATGAGCGACCAGATCGAGAACCGCATCATCGAGGCCAAGAGCCGCGGCATCTACGAGGCTCCCGGGCTGGCGCTGCTGTTCATCGCCTACGAGCGTCTGGTCACCGGCATCCACAACGAAGACACCATCGAACAGTACCGCGACAACGGCCGCAAGCTGGGCCGCCTGCTGTACCAGGGCCGCTGGTTTGACTCGCAGGCCATCATGCTGAGGGAGACGGCGCAACGCTGGGTGGCGCGCGCCGTGACTGGTGAAGTCACACTGGAGCTGCGCCGCGGCAACGACTATTCGCTGCTCAACACCGAGTCGCCCAACCTGACCTACGCGCCCGAGCGCCTGAGCATGGAGAAAGTGGAGGACGCGCCGTTTTCTCCGGCCGACCGCATTGGCCAGCTCACCATGCGCAACCTCGACATCGTCGACACGCGCGCCAAGCTGGGCATTTATGCCAAGTCAGGACTGCTGTCACTCGGTGGTGGCGGCGACCTGCTGAGCCTCACGGGCGAACGCAAGCGCTAAATAAATCTAGCGCCGGCCAAGGTATTGCCTGGCAATCGGCCGCACGGCCGATGCCGTGATGCCCAGCGAATCGAGGCCGGGATGCTTGCCTGTGGCGACGTTGTCGACCTTCATCGACTCCAGGTTGTCCAAACTCATCAGCGGCGCGCCAGGCGCCATGCCCATAATCGTGGCCTGCAGCCGCCCGGCCCACGCTGGCAACGGGATCACCAACCGGCCCATGCCACCGCCCGCACCGCTGAGCTGGGCAGCGATTTGCACCAGTTGCTTCAGGGTCAACACTTCCGGGCCGAAGGCTTCGATCACACGCGGTGACGGCTGGGTGCTGGCACCGGCCAGGCAGCGCACCACGGCCATGGCCACGTCCTGCACCCACACCGGCTGAAAGCGCGCCGCAGCACCCGCCAGCGGCATCAGAGGCAGCACCTTTTGCAGCCTGGCAAACAGGTTCAAAAATTTATCCTCGGCGCCAAACATCACACTGGGACGCAGAATGCTCAGATCGAAGCCGGCCTGCGCTGTGTCCCCGGCGCTGCCGCCCATGGCGGCCTGCACCAGCACGGCCTCACCCTCGCCCTTGGTGCGCAGGTACATGGAGGGCGCCAGCGCAGGCTGCAGCGAATCGGCCCCCAGGGCACTGATATGCACCACCTGACCGACCCCGTTGATCAAACAGGCATGGGCAATTTTTTGCGGCAAGGCCACGTGCACATGTTCAAACGCCGCTTGCGTGCCGTGCAGAATAGCCACCAGATTCACCAGCGCGTCATGCCCGTCAACAGCACGCGTCAAGGCGGCCTCGTCATGCACGTCAAGTTGCTGCACGGTGAGGCCGGGCAAATGCATGACGGCTTTGGCATTGATGGTGCGCCGCGTCGGCACGGTCACCTGCCAGCCCTCGCGCACCAGTTTTTCACACAAATGGGTACCAACGAAGCCGGTACCGCCAAGGACAATGATTTTTTTCATGGCGTAATGATGCGCTAAAAAGGCGTCAATCGCTACACAAAGACTAAATAATGACCGGCTCGGTCTCCAGCCGGATGCCAAAACGCTCGTACACGCTGGTCTGAATCGCCTTGGCCAGGGTCATGACCTCGCCGCCGGTGGCGCCCGAGCCCGCCACCCCGCTGCCCCGGTTGACCAGCACCAGCGCCTGTTTTTCATAAACGCCCGCCTGCCCCACCGACTTGCCGCGCCAACCGCAGGCATCAATCAGCCAGCCTGCGGCCAGCTTGACCGAGCCATCGGCCAGCACGTAATGCACCAGCTTTGGTTCGCGGGCGATGATGTCGGCACATTGCTCGGGGCTCACGGTGGGATTCTTGAAGAAGCTGCCGGCATTGCCGATCACGCCGGGGTCGGGCAGCTTGGCGCGGCGAATGGTGCAGACCCAGTCATACAACTGCTGCGCTGTTGGCTGCGTGACGCCTTGCTCGGCCATTTTCTTGTCAATATCGGCATAACCCAGCACCGGTTTCCAGGGTTTGGGCAGGGTAAAACGCACGCGCAAGATCAGCACCCGGTCTTTCAGGCCGACGGCCTGGTGGCCGGCGCTGGCATCCGAGGCGCTGGTGTGTTTGAACACCGAGTCGCGGTAGCCGAAAGCGCATTGCGCCGCATTCAGGGTGAACATCTGCCCGGTCTGCAGGTCGATGGCATCCAATGAATCAAAGCGGTCTTGCAGCTCGACGCCGTAGGCACCAATATTTTGCACTGGTGAAGCGCCCACGGTGCCCGGAATCAAAGCCATGTTTTCCAGCCCGGGGCAGCCAGCTTCAAGCGTCCAGGTGACAAAGTCGTGCCAGTTTTCACCGGCACCGGCTTCCACGATGAAGGCTTTGGGTGTTTCCTGCAGCAGCCGCCGGCCCATCACCTCGACCTTCAGCACCAGCGCCTTGACATCCCCGGTGAGCACAATGTTGCTGCCGCCACCCAGCACAAACTTCGGGCTCGCGGCCCATTCGGGGTCGGCCAGCAGCGCCTGCACGTCGGCCTCACCGCCGATGCGCACCAGGGCATGGGCCTTGGCCACGATATGGAAGGTATTAAAAGGCTGAAGGGGGACGTTTTTCTGGACTAACATGGCGGGATTGTCGAACATTTAGCGAGAACCCTTATGCCCTCTTTTGATACCGTTTGCGAAGCCAGCATGGTCGATGTAAAACACGCCATTGAAAACACCAGCAAGGAAATCACCACCCGCTTTGACTTCAAGGGCACGCCGGCTGCCATCGAGCTCAAGGACAAGGAAATCACGCTGATCGGCGACGCTGATTTTCAGCTCAGCCAGATCGAGGACATCCTGCGCAACAAGCTCACCAAGCGCAATGTCGATGTGCGTTTTCTGGACAAGGGCGACGTTCAGAAAATGGGCGGCGACAAGGTCAAGCAGGTGATCAAGGTGCGCGACGGCATCGAGACCGAACTGGGCAAAAAGATCCAGCGCATCATCAAGGACAGCAAGATCAAGGTGCAGGCCGCCATCCAGGACGGCAAGCTGCGCGTGAGCGGCACCAAACGCGACGATCTGCAGGCCGCGATGGCGCTGATGCGCAAGGAAATCACCGACATTCCGCTGAGCTTTGACAACTTCCGCGATTAATCAGATGCATCATCCGGTCCGGGCCGTGACTGCGTCATGAGTTTTTTTCTGAAGACTGAGGACGAGTACGAAGACCTGCTCGGTCTTTGGTCTGACCTGGAAGCGGGCCTGTCCATGCTGCTGCTCCACCCGCAGAACGCAAAGGAATTTGCCGCGCGCATTCTTCAATACGACCGCTGGATGCAAAACCTGATTCAGCATGACACCGATGTGGCCCTGTACCTGCTGTTTCAGCTGGCCTCGCACTCACCCGTGGGCTACAGCGCCTCGCACGCGCTGGTGTGTGCCGTGTTGTGTCATCTGGTAGCCCGCGAAATTCAATTGCCGCAGACTGAGCGCGACAGCCTGGTGCATGCCGCCCTGACCATGAACATTGCCATGACCGGCTTGCAAAACCAACTGGCCATCCAGCGCGGCCGACCCACACCGGAGCAGGAAGTAGCCTTGCGCACCCATGAAGCACGCGGCGAGGACTTGTTGCGCACGCTGGGCATCGACGATGCACTCTGGCTGCAAACGGTACTACAGCACCATCAGGAGGCGAGTTCCAGCGAAGACCTGCTGCGCCTGGCGGCACTGCAGCGCCTGACACACATACTGAATGTGGTTGACCGTTATGCCGCCATGATCAGCCCGCGGCAGTCACGCGCCGGGCGCAGTGCCACCGAGTCGGCCAAAAGCATCCTCGCCAGCAGCAGCGCGCAAAACAATCAGATCGGTCAGACGCTCATGCAGGTGGTGGGTTTGTTCCCACCCGGCACTTATGTGCAACTTGACAACGCCACCGTGGGCGTGGTCATGCGCCGGCGCAGCCAGGACAAACACCCCGACATCGCCATTGTGCTCAACGACAAAGGCCAATTGATGCGCCCGCCCAGCCTGCATTCAAGCTGCAACGGCAGCCCGGCCATCACCGCGGCCTTGCCGGCATCCGGGGTTCAGGAGCACTTGAACCACCACTTGATCCTGCAACTGGGCGCGCAGCAGGGCTGACGGGACGGGAACCCCGGCTGAATCCAGAAGGCAGTTTATTGGTTGATGAACGCCACCATCATGCGCGCCACCGCCTGGCCGTCATGCCCCTCGGCCAGACTCCGGGTGAAAGCCTGGTACTTCTCCTCGCCAAACATGGCGCGCCGTTTGTTGAGCAAAAAAGCGCTGTAGTCTTCGACAAACTCGGGATGCGGTTGCACGCAAAAAACGTGGTCATCGACAGCAAACGCCGCCACCGGGCAAAAATCGCTACTGGCCAGCAGAGTGGCCCCCTTGGGCAGCTCAAACACCTGATCCTGGTGGCTAGCCAATAGCGCCACCTCTTCGCGGCCCTGTGCCTGCGGCAGATCAGGCGCGCGCCATTGGTAGCGCATGCGACCGGCGCCCCAGCCCTGCGGTGCACGGCCCACTTTGGCGCCCAGACACAGCGCAATCAACTGGTGGCCAAAACACACGCCGACCAGCTTTTTTTTGGCTTCCAGGAGCGCTTGCACCTTGTCCTTGAGTGTGAGCACCCAGGGCTCCTGGGAAAACGCATCGGCCTTGCTGCCCGTGAGCAACACCGCGTCATAAGGCGCGAACGAGGCCGGATACTCGCCCCTGACGGTGTTGAAAATGTCGAACGTGCCATCGGCTCCCGCCTGGCGCAGCAAACGCTCGAACATGACGCCGTAGCCGATGTAGGTCGCCGCGACCGCCGGGTCGAGAAAGTCGTTGTCAAGAATACAGAGCTTCATGGGCGATTATTTTTCGGGTGCGATTTTTGATCAAGGTGGGGCGGATGCCGATGGCCATGCTTGGCGTGTCCATGCGCATGCGCCATGGGCCGGGTGTCGGCTTTTTTACCCAGCCTTGATTCCGTCCCCTTGAACAGGCGATTGATGTTCTCGGCATGGCGGTAGAGCAAAAAAAGTGACATCACGGCCACGCACAATGCCACGCTCTTGCTCATGAGCCACAGCCCGCCGTCCCCCAGCACATACACCACCGGCGCCAGCAACGCTGCCGTGATGGAGGCCAGTGACGAATAGCGAAACACCATGGCCATCAGCAGCCAGATCAAAGCTGTTGCCAGCCCCAGCCAGCCGCTGAATCCCAGCAGCACACCCAACGCCGTGGCCACGCCCTTGCCGCCGGCAAACCTGAAAAACACCGGAAACACATGGCCCAAAAACGCTGCCAGACCCACCAGCGCCAGCGTGCCATCGCCCAGGCCATAGGCTTGACCGTACCACTTGACCAGAACCACCGGCAGCCAGCCCTTGGCCGCATCGAGCAGCAGCGTCAGAATGGCCGCGGCCTTGCTGCCGGAGCGCAGCACATTGGTGGCGCCGGGATTTTTACTGCCAAAGGTGCGCGGGTCATTCAGGCCCATGACCCGGCTGACAATGACGGCAAAAGACAGCGACCCAATCAGGTAGCCGGCCAAGACTGCCAACAGCGGGAAAAAGCTCTTGATGGATTCCAAATCAACTCCTGGTGACCCAAGGGATTGGGTGCAATGGCGCTATTTTGCCAGTGTCAGGTCAACACCTCAGCCAGCGCACACTGCACCGCTCGGGCGCCCAACAGCGTGACGCACACCTGCGGGTCAATGCCCACCAAGTAACCGCGCCGCCCACCATTGATCAAAATTTTGGGCAACGCCAGAATGGTCGACTCAATAAAGACCGGCATGGCGCGCCGGGTGCCAAAGGGCGAGGTGCCACCCACCAGATAACCGCTGTGCCGGTTCGCCACCTCAGGCACGCAAGTCTCGACAGCCTTGGCCCCGATCTGACGCGCCAGATTTTTCGTCGACACCTTGCGGTTGCCGTGCATCAGCACCACCAGCGGCTTGGCATCCTGGTCCTGCATGATGAGGGTCTTGACCACATGGAACGAGTCCCAGCCCAGCACAGACGCGCTGTGCAGCGCGCCGCCATGTTCAAGATAGTCGTAAGGATGCTCGGTATAGACCACCTTGTTGTCCTTGAGGAATTGGGTGGCCGGGGTCAGGCTGACGTGTTTGGCCATGATAAAGGCTATTGCGCCGGGTCGCGCATTTCCCAACGCAGCGCGTCAATGGCCTTGAGCACTTCATTGGATAACGTGGTGCCCCAGGCATCCAGGCATTCGTCCAATTGGACCACCGAGGTCACGCCAATGATGGTGCTGGCCACTTGCCATTTGGTGTAGCAAAACGCAAGTGCCAGTTGCAGCGGTGTCAGGCCATGCTCTCGCGCCAGCGCACTGTAGCGCCGTGCTGCCGCCAGCGCCTCGGGGCGGCCCCAGCGCTGCTTGCGACTCGACTCAAATTTGGTCAATCGGGCTTCAGGCGATGTGCCTGGCCCGGTCAGGCCGGTGGCATCGTATTTGCCCGTGAGCAGGCCGAAGGACAGCGGCGAATAGGCCAGCAACGACACCTGCAAGCGCTGCATGGTTTCATCAAGGGCGTTTTCCACGCTGCGGTTGAGCAGGCTGTAGCCGTTTTGCACCGTCGCCACGCGCGGTAAGCCATACTGCTCGGACAACCGCACAAACTCGTGCACACCATACGGCGTTTCGTTGGACAAGCCAATCGCGCGCACCTTGCCGGTCTGCACCAATTTGTTCAGGGCCTCCAGTTGGGCATGGATGGACGTGCCCTCACTGCCACTGGCAGGGTGGTAATAGATGCCGCCAAACATGGGCACACTGCGCACCGGCCAGTGAATCTGATACAGGTCGATGACATCGGTTTGCAGGCGCCGCAGGCTGCCATCACAGGCTTCCAGAATGTCATTGCCGGTCAGATCCGGACTACCGCCGCGGATCCACGACATGTTGCGCGAAGGCCCCGCCACTTTGCTTGCCATGACCAGCTTTTGCCGCGCGCCGGGACGTTTACTGAGCCAGTTGCCGATGATTTTTTCGGTCGCGTTGAAGGTTTCCGCGCGCGGCGGCACCGCGTACATTTCGGCGGTATCGATAAAGTTGACACCGCGCTCCAGCGAGCGGTCCAGGATGTCGAAAGCGGTGGCTTCGTCGACCTGCTCGCCAAAGGTCATGGTGCCCAGGCAGATGGGCGTGACATGGAGGTCGCTTTGACCCAGTTGAATGGTTTTCATGAAGCGCGCCGCGATATTTGATATGTAATCTGCGCGATATTTGGTTTGATAACTAGTTTCGTGTCGGGAAATCAAATTATCAGGTAGAAAACACATTGAGCGGGTGACTCAATCACCCCACTTCACCCGACCATCAAAAAACGGTGGGGGAAATATCTTGTGGCGCGGGTTGATGGGGGTGTAGCTGATCACGTGGTGGCCGGCGCGGACCAAAAAGTGGGGGAACCACCCGTGATCGGATTGGCGCACTTTGATGTACCAGCGCCTGCCATTGCGACGCCGGTAAAGCAGCACGGCGAACACAAGGCAGTTGCTCCCTAGCTTCACGCTACACCTCAATCACTTCCAGCGTCAAATCAGGCGCAGCGCCCTCAATCACACCATCACGCACAAACGCCTTCAGGCCCACGGCCACAGCGGTTCCGCGCACGGTTTGCACGCTGCTCCCCGGCCAGGTCACGGTGCTGGTGCCTTGGCCGGTGTTGATGGCGGTCACGGTGGCCACGTGCAGGGGGGCCTCGGGCAGCAACTCCAGCAAAGCGCGGTAAAGATTGGTGCTCATACGGTCTCCAAATGGCGTTCCAGCGTCACGGTCTGGCGCAGGGTGG
>NZ_JAMPXE010000099.1 GCF_023701345.1 Rhodoferax sp.
AAACACCGATTGAATCGGGAAATCATGGTGCCAGAAGTTCGCCTCTCTGGTGTTGAAAACGAGCCCCTGGGTGTTGTCAATATCAATGACGCACTGCGCATGGCGGGTGAGTTGGACGTGGACCTGGTAGAGATTGCTGCAACTGCCAATCCGCCCGTGTGTCGTTTGATGGATTACGGCAAGTTCAAGTACCAGGAACAGAAAAAAGCTGCTGAAGCCAAGGCCAAGCAGACCGTGATCGAAATCAAGGAGATCAAGTTCCGTCCCGGTACCGATGACGGCGACTACAACATCAAGATGCGCAACATCAAGCGTTTTCTTGCTGAAGGCGACAAATGCAAGATCACCTTGCGTTTTCGCGGCCGCGAGATCACTCACCAGGAACTCGGTATGGCCTTGCTGAACCGCATTCGCGATGAGTTGGGCGATTTGATTTTGGTCGAGCAGTTTCCCAAGCTCGAAGGGCGCCAGATGATCATGATGATCGCGCCCGGCCGCAAGAAAGTTGCTGCGGCCAAGCCGGTCGTAACCGAGGTCACTGCCAGCGCGTAAAAGATTGGGGCAGACACCCGCAAGGTGTTTGCCACAAAGGGTGGTGGGTTCTTAACTCGCCACTTAAAAGTGGCTCGGGGCCATCAAGGCTGCAAATTGATTGCAGACGCCTCACGAGCACAATGAAAAAGGAGCATGAAGATGCCCAAAATGAAGACCAAGAGCGGCGCTAAAAAGCGTTTCCGCGTTCGTCCAGGTGGTACCGTTAAACGCGGTCAAGCCTTCAAACGTCACATCTTGACCAAGAAGTCCACCAAGCTCAAGCGCCATCACCGTGGTACGTTGACTGTTCGTGAGACCGAAATGGGTCGCATGGCACAGATGCTGCCAGGCCGTGGCCTTTAATTAACGACGAACAAGGAGTACTCACATGCCTCGCGTCAAACGTGGTGTAACGGCTCGCGCCCGCCATAAAAAAGTTCTAGCCCTTGCAAAAGGTTTCCGCGGTCGTCGTGGTAATGTCTTCCGAGTCGCCAAAGAAGCGGTGATGAAGGCTGGGCAATATGCCTACCGTGACCGTCGTACCAAAAAACGTGTCTTCCGTCAGTTGTGGATTGCCCGTATTAATGCCGCTGCCCGTCAGTGTGGCATGACATACAGCCAATTTGCCAACGGTCTGAAGAAAGCCAGTATCGAGATCGACCGCAAGGTTTTGTCTGATATTGCGATCCATGATATGGCCGCATTTGCTGGTATCGTGGAACAAGTCAAGGCCAAACTGGCTGCTTAAGTTGCTTTGATTGCTATTTAATTTATAGCTTCTCGCAATAATATGATAAGGGCTAGAGCTTGAAAAGGCGCTAGCCCTTTTTCCTTGGATAAGAGCTTTCCCGAGTATTTATGAACGACTTGACCGCTGTTGTTGAACAAGCCCGAGCCGCCTTCGAGCTGGCCCATACCCCTGCTGAACTTGAAAACAGCAAGGCCCTGTACCTTGGCAAAGCTGGCCGCATCACCGAGTTGATGAAGGGCCTGGCCGCCTTGCCGGTCGAAGAAAAGAAATTGCAGGGCGCCGCAATTAACCAGGCCAAGCAAGGCATCGAAGCCGCGCTCAACGCCCGCCGCCAGGCACTGGCCGACCGCGAACTGCAGGCGCAACTGCAGGCCGAAGCGCTCGATGTGAGCCTGCCCGGACGCCAGCGGGGCAGCGGTGGTTTACACCCGGTGTCGCTCACGCTGGAACGCATCGAGGCCATTTTTGGCTCCATGGGCTTCGAAGTGGCGCAAGGCCCCGAGATTGAGTCCGACTGGTTCAACTTCACCGCGCTCAACACGCCCGAAGACCACCCCGCGCGCTCCATGCACGACACCTTCTACGTTGAAGGTGGCAGCGACACGGCCCCCAATTTACTGCGCACCCATACCAGCCCGATGCAGATCCGGCACGCGGTGCAGCATGTCAAGAAACATCGCCTGGCCCATCGCAGCCTCAATGACGGCACGCTTTACAGCGGTGCCATGCCCGAGATCCGCGTCATTGCACCCGGGCGCACCTACCGGGTCGACAGCGATGCCACCCATTCGCCCATGTTCCACCAGTGCGAAGGCCTGTGGGTGGGCGAGGCCATCAGCTTCAAGGACCTGAAGTACGTCTTCACCGACTTCTGTCGCACCTTTTTTGAAAACCCCGACCTCGTGCTGCGCTTTCGGCCCAGCTTTTTCCCGTTTACCGAGCCCAGCGCCGAGGTCGACATCCAGTTCCCCAGCGGCCCGCTCGCCGGACGCTGGCTCGAGGTGGCAGGCTCTGGCCAGGTTCACCCCAATGTGATCCGCAACATGGGCCTCGACCCCGAACGCTACATCGGTTTTGCCTTTGGCATGGGTCCGGACCGCCTCACCATGCTGCGCTACGGCGTCAACGACCTGCGCCTGTTCTTCGATGGCGACATCCGTTTTCTGTCGCAGTTCCGCTAAGGACTCACAAACTTGTTAAGTGACATTGAATCGTCATCGTGAGCAAAGCGCGGCGATCCATTTCCCCTACGGATTAATTGATTGAAAAACTATGCAATTTCCTGAATCCTGGTTGCGTGAATTCTGCAACCCCGCTTTAAGCACGGCTGAACTGGCTGAAACCCTGACCATGGCCGGCCTGGAGGTCGAAGAGCTCAAGCCGGTGGCGCCGCCGTTCAGCCGCATCGTGGTGGGTGAAATCAAGGAAGCGGTGCAGCACCCCAATGCCGACCGCCTGCGTGTTTGCCAGGTGGATGTGGGCCAAGCCGAGTTGCTCACCATCGTTTGTGGTGCGCCCAACGCACGGGTTGGCATCAAGGTGCCTTGCGCCATGGTGGGGGCCGAGTTGCCACCCGGTGAAGATGGCCAGCCTTTCCTGATCAAGGTCGGCAAGCTGCGCGGCGTCGAGAGTTTTGGCATGTTGTGCTCGGCACGCGAACTCAAGCTCTCGGAAGACCACGGCGGCCTGCTGGAGCTGGCGGCCGACGCAGCCGTGGGACAAAATATTCGCGAGCATTTGCTGCTCGACGACACCCTGTTCACGCTCAAGCTCACGCCCAACCTGGCGCATTGCCTCAGCGTTTATGGTGTCGCGCGCGAGGTGTCCGCGCTCACGGGTGCGCCCCTGAAAACGCCGGCTTTTACCAAGGCCCACTGTGCTATCGACGGCGTGTTGCCGGTCAAGGTCAGTGCGCCTGATTTGTGTGGTCGTTTTTCTGGTCGAATCATTCGCGGCGTCAACCCCAAAGCCGCTACCCCGGCCTGGATGGTGGACCGTCTGGCCCGCTGCGGCCAGCGCAGCGTGACCGCGCTGGTCGACATCTCCAACTACGTGATGTTTGAACTGGGTCGGCCGTCGCACATTTTCGATCTCGACAAAATCCACGGTGGTCTTGACGTGCGCTGGGGCAGGGCGGGGGAGTCGCTCAAGCTACTCAACGGCAACACCGTCACGGTCGACGCCCAGGTGGGTGTGATCGCCGATGCGGCCCAGGTCGAATCCCTGGCCGGCATCATGGGCGGCGATGCCACCGCGGTGTCCGACGACACCAGCAACATCTATGTCGAAGCGGCCTTCTGGTGGCCCAAAGCGATTGCCGGGCGTTCACGCCGCTTCAACTTCTCCACCGATGCCGGCCACCGCTTCGAGCGCGGCGTCGACCCCGAACTCACTGTCGAGCACATCGAGCGCGTCACCCAGTTGGTGCTGGAAATCTGCGGCACGCCAGCCACCGTGTGCGGCCCCGTGGACGACCAGCAGGTCGCCATGCCCCAGCCCGCCAAAGTGACCCTGCGCGTGGCGCGTGCTGTCAGGGTGCTGGGCATGCCGCTCACCCAGGCGCAATGCGTCAAGGCGCTCACCGGTCTGGGCCTGCCCGTGACCGAAGGTGACGGTGTCATCGAAGTTACCGCGCCCTCCTACCGCTTTGACCTGCAAATCGAAGAAGACCTGATCGAGGAAGTGGCCCGCATGATCGGCTTCCACAACCTGCCGCAAACGCCGCCGCAAGCACCGATCACGGCCAAGCTTCGTTCTGAGAACCAGCGCAGCCCGTTTGCGGTGCGCCGCACGCTCGCCGCCCTGGGTTACCAGGAAACCATCAACTTCAGTTTTGTCGACGAACGATGGGAACATGAGCTCGCCGGCAATGCCAATCCCATCAAACTGCTCAACCCCATTGCCAGTCAGATGAGCGTGATGCGCTCCAGCCTGCTCGGCTCGCTGCTGCAGGTGCTCAAGTTCAACCAGGACCGCAAGGCGCAACGCGTGCGCGTCTTCGAGTTGGGCCGTGTATTCCTGCGTGACGCCTCGGTGCCGGGCTCCGACACCACGGTGCAGGGCTTTGACCAGCCCATGCGTGTCGCCGGCGTGGCCATGGGCCCGGTCGATGCGCCCGAGTGGGGCTGCAAAGAACGCCCGGTTGATTTCTTTGACGTCAAGGGCGACCTTGAAGCCCTGTTCGCGCCCATCCGCCTGAGCTTTGAGCCCGCCCAGCACCCGGCCATGCACCCCGGGCGCTGCGCGCGCGTGCTGTGTGCGGGTGCGGCAGTCGGCTTTGTCGGTGAATTACACCCCAAATGGCGCCAGTCCCATGACTTGGTGCAGGCGCCCGTCATGTTCGAAGTCGACCTCGACGCCGCGCTGGGTCGCCAAGTGCCGCGCTTCGAGGCGGTGCCGCGCTTTCAGGCCGTCGAGCGTGACATTGCGGTGCTGGTCGCCGAGTCGGTCACGCATGACGCCCTGATGCAGGCCATCTGGGCCGCACCCTGCAGCGGCATTTTGCGTGATGCGGTGCTGTTCGACATTTACCGCCCTAAGCCGCTGGCGGTTGATGGGTCAAGTGTGCCGCCTGAGAAAAGCATGGCGGTTCGTTTGACGCTGAACGGGCAAGATGCTACGCTGTCCGAACAGCAAATCGAAGATGCTGTGGCCGCCGTGGTTGCCACCTTGAGCGAAAAAGTTGCTGCACGTCAGCGTGTTTAAGCCGGTTATCACCCCCCTAGCTACAGAGCGAGTCATCGATGGACATTACGGTTGAATCATTGGAAACCCCGGCCTTGACCAAGGCACAACTCGCAGAGCTGCTGTTTGAACAGATCGGCCTGAACAAGCGCGAGTCCAAGGACATGGTCGATGCCTTTTTTGACCTGATTTCCAACAGCCTGGTCGATGGCGACGATGTCAAGATCACCGGCTTTGGCAACTTCCAGATTCGCACCAAATCACCGCGTCCCGGGCGCAATCCACGCACCGGCGAGGCCATTCCGATTGCCGCGCGTCGGGTGGTCACGTTTCACGCCAGCCAGAAGCTCAAGGAGCAGATTCAGGCTGGCACCGTGGCAACTTCCGATGAAGTTTGAACATCAGTCAGTCCTATGCGGGTAAGCTGTCTTTACAGTGTGGGCTCAGTTAGAGTACGCTTGCACATTTGCAGCTAAGATTGTTGATTCGCATGGAGAATTCTCTTCCCCAAATTCCAGCCAAACGATATTTCACCATTGGTGAGGTAGGTGAGTTGTGTGGTGTCAAACCTCATGTGCTGCGTTACTGGGAGCAGGAATTTACGCAACTGCGGCCAATGAAGCGCCGCGGCAACCGGCGCTACTACCAGCACCACGAAGTGCTGATGATCCGGCGTATACGCGAGTTGCTCTACGACCAGGGTTTTACCATCAGTGGTGCACGCAACAAGATGCACGAACTGATGCAGTCCGAGCGCGATAAACGCCATTTGCCTGAAAGTGTTGAGCTCATGGACGTGCATGACAGCCTGCCAGCGGTTTTTTCCGGACACGGTGCCTTGCTGCCCTTTGGCTTGTCTGACGACCCGTGGCTCCAGGTGCGTCATGAGCTTCACGAAATACGCGCTTTGCTGTCGCCCGCCCTCTGAAATAGAGGCGCTCTGTGGTTATAATTAATAGCTTCGGTGTGTGGCGCAGCCTGGTAGCGCACTTGCATGGGGTGCAAGGGGTCGAAGGTTCGAATCCTTTCACACCGACCAATAAAATCAAGGACTTAGCTTAGAAATGGGCTAAGTCCTTTTTCTTTTCTGGCGTCAAGGGGTAAACCAAGGGGTAAACGTCAAAAATGTGTTGATCCCCTAGGCTCCCAGCAACAAGCCACTTTTTGTAAATCTGACAAAGAAGCCTTTTGGCGCGGAGGACTCCTTGTAGGATGTCACTCAAGTCAGGACGATGCTCAAATCCATGGTTACGGGAACACGAAACTGCGAAGGCAAGGCAATTCCAATTGGTGGTTTCAGGGAATGAAGTGTTGCACCTTTATGACCCGCGGCAGCCCTTGGGTGCCATCGAACACGTACAAGTGCGCCAGCTTGGCGCCAGACACCATCAACTGATGTTGAATTTGTGCGGCGTAGTGGTCTGGCACTTGGCCCGCCTTGACTTGGCGCCAGAGCTCGGAGTCCTGGGTACGGAACGGGCATTTGATTTCGACGATCAGTTGACCGTCAAGGTCCATGCCGTCCAGGCTGGCAGAGTAGTCACCGTCCTGCAGCACCAGGGGTTGCATGATGCTGCCGGTTTCAGCCTCATAGGCCGCACGCGCCGCCGGCTCCATGTCCGTGCCGTGCTGCATCGCAGCGGTAGCCTTGGACTCAGTCCGTCCGGTCTTGTGTAGCCAAAGCTGGTACGGTGTCATCCAGGGGCTGACGCCCAGAACAGCAGCTGTCTCACTGGCATTGCGCATGTTCTTGCGGTAGGCCATGCGGCCATGCTTCTTTTTTTTGGCACACGTTTTGCTTTTGATCTTGGATACAAGATTGGATTTCAAAATGGTGCAACAAGTTATTTCTGATGCCGGCGCGCAAGGCGTTAAAGACAATGACCACAAGTTGTCTGCGCAAGCCTGGATCCTGCGTCTCGAGGATCCGGTGGTCAGCAACAAGGATGGGGCGCTGGCCGGCTTGTGTTTTGCGGTCAAGGACAACATCGATGTGGCCGGGCTGGCAACCACGGCAGCCTGCCCCGCCTTTGCTTTCACTGCGGTCGCGCATGCCGATGTGGTGCAAAAACTGCTCGATGCTGGTGCGGCCTTTGTGGGCAAAACCAATCTGGATCAATTTGCCTGCGGCCTCAACGGCACCCGTTCCCCTTACGGTGCGGTACCCAATGCCTTTGACGGCGCCTATGTGTCGGGGGGGTCCAGCGCCGGCTCGGCCTATGTGGTGGCCACCGGCCAGGTGGACTTTTCGCTGGGCACGGACACGGCCGGGTCGGGCAGGGTGCCGGCCGGGCTCAACAATATTGTGGGCTTCAAGCCCAGCAAGGGTCTGCTCAGCACGCGCGGTGTCTTGCCAGCGGCGCAAAGTGTCGACTGTGTTTCGATCTTCGCCCGCACCGTGGCGGTGGCCGCCAGGGTGCTGCAGGCGAGCCTGGGTTATGACCCGCTGGACCCGTATTCCCGCCAACTGGATTTAAGCCGGCAAAGTTGGGGCGCATCGTTCAGGTTTGGCGTGCCGGATGTGCTGGAATTTTTTGGCGATGCCCAGGCGCAGGCGGCGTTTGCCGAGGCGGTTGAGCGGCTGCGCGCCCTGGGCGGTGTCCCGGTGACCATTGACTACACCCCTTTGGCCCAAAGTGCCGCGCTGCTGTATGAAAGCGCGCTGGTCGCCGAGCGTTATGCGGCCATCCGGACGTTTTTTGATGCCCATGAGGACCAGGTGATCGAGCCGGTGCGCAGCATCATCGCCAAGGGGCGCGAGTACAGCGCTGCCGACCTGTTCCAGGCGCAAACCCAACTGCGTGCCCACAGCCAGCAGGCCGCCAAAATGTGGCGCGACATTGATGTGCTGCTGGTGCCGACAGCCCCCACCCACTACACCATCGCCGCCATGCAGGCCGACCCGGTGACGCTGAATCGCAACCTGGGCGCCTACACCAATTTTGTCAATTTGCTGGACTACGCCGCCATCTCGGTGCCCAGCAGCATCCGTCCTGACGGCCTGCCTTTTGGCATCACCCTGGTCGGCCCCTGCGGCAGCGACTGGCCACTGGCTGAACTCGGCCAGCGTTACCACCACGCGACCGGACTCACTCAGGGCGCCTTGGGACTGGCCTTGCCCGACATGCAGCCGTTGGGCCTGGCCGAGCCGCTGACTCTGCCGCTGGCGGTGGTCGGTGCGCATTTGTCGGGCATGCCGCTCAACAGCCAATTGACCGAGCGCGGCGCCCGCCTGATTCAGAGCACACACACCGCTGCGCATTACCGTTTGTATGCCTTGCCGGGCACCACACCGCCCAAGCCGGGATTGAAACGGGTGGCAGGGCAGGGCGCTGCCATCGCCGTGGAGGTGTGGAACATGCCGCTGCAGCAACTGGGCAGCTTTTTGGCGCTTATCCCGTCGCCGCTGGGCCTGGGCAAGCTGGAGTTGGCCGACGGCAGTTGGGTCATCGGCTTCATCTGCGAGGGCGTTGCCCTGGATGCGGCGCTGGACGTCACTGGTCATGGTGGCTGGCGCGCATATATGGCTTCTCTCACGCCTGCGGCCATGGCCTGACTGCGAAAAGTGAACCCTGATCTCCCGGAAATCTCATTAACCCCCTTGAAAGGAACACCCATGTCTGACTCTCATAAAACCACCGCACGCGCCACCTTGCCCCAGGCGGATGAAGGTAGCTCGCGCCGCCAGGTGCTGCAACGCGCTGGCGTGGCGCTGGGTGCGCTCGCCATGCCCGCCCTCGCGCGGGCGCAGAGCGGCCCAAAAATCCGCGTGGGTTACTGGCCCATTGCCGCCGGCCTGCCTTTTTACGCCGCCGTCGAGCTGGGTTACTTCAAGGAGGCCGGCCTGAATGTCGAGGTGGTGCGTTTTGCCGGCGCGCAGCAGATCATGGAGGGCATGCTGGCCGACCGCGTGGACGGCAGCGCCAACGGCACCGGCTCGGCCAACATTGCCGTGGGCGAGATGGCCGCCCCGGGTTCGTTCAAGATTTTTTGCTCCAACCCGAGCAACCTGAAAAATGTGCTCGACGAGGTCATTGTGCCGATCGGCAGCAGCGCCAAAACCATGGCCGACCTCAAAGGCAAACGCATTGGCTCCGGCCCCGGTATCCAGAACGTGACGCTGGCAAAAACGGTGCTGGAGCGCGGCGGTGCCACCGGCGCCACCGTTGTGGAACTGCCCATCGGCCAGCATGTGGCGGCGCTGGCTGCGGGCCAGCTGGATGGTGCCTACACGCTGGAGCCCACCGGCACCATTGGCCGCCTGAACGGCACCACCCGGGTGCTGGAAGCTGGTGTCATCGCCAAATACGTGCTGGGTGATCCGATGGCGCCATGGTTTGGCGGCTCGGCTTCGCTGACCTCGAGCTTCATCAAAGCAAATCCGGACGCGGCCAAAAAGTACATCGCCGCCTACGGCAAGGGTGTCGCCTATGTGCGCAGCAAGCCGGCCGAAGCGCGCCAGTTTCTCAAGGGCTACACCGCCATCGAAGGCGCCTTGACCAGCGAGGTGCCGCTGGCGGCGTACACCATGTACAACGAGTTCACCCCGGCGGACATTGCCCATTTCCAGAAGTTCTTTGACCTGTTCACAGAAAAGGGCGTGTTTCCAAAGCGCCTGCTGGTGGATTCCATGCTGTACAAGGGCTGAGCAGCATGGCGGATTCCATCACCCCCGAGGCGCGCGCGCCCTGGACGCCCGGGCAAGCCGCGCCAACGCTTGCCGTGCCGCGCAAGCCGGCGTGGGACCGGGCCGTTCCCTTTATTGGCCCGGTGCTGCTGTTCATTGTCTGGGACCTGGTGGTGCGCCTGGGCTTCATCAAGCCGATCCTGCTGCCACCCCCGGCGGACACGGTCACGGCCCTGATCAACGGGCTTGCCGGCGGGCCGCTGCTGAAAGACTTTGCGGTCACGCTGTGGCGCACCTGCCAGGCCTTCATGATGGCAGCGGTCATTGGTGTGCCGCTGGGCGTGGTGTTGGGCAGCAATGAAAAGGCCTATCGCTCGGTCGAGTTCCTGGTGGACTTTTTCCGCTCGACACCTTCGTCGGCGCTGATCCCCTTGTTCCTCATGATCTTTGGCGTGTCGGACATCAACAAGGTGGCGATCGCGACCTTTGGTGCCTTGCTGATCGTGGTGTTCAACAGCGCTTACGGCGTCATTAACGCGCGCAAACAGCGCGTGATGGCGGCCAAGGTCATGGGCGCCTCACGCTGGCAGATTTTCAAGGACGTGCTGATCTGGGAAAGCCTGCAACCCAGCTTTGTCGGCCTGCGCTCGGCGGTGTCGATGGCGCTGGTGATTGTGATCGTGGCCGAGATGTTCATTGGCTCGGACAGTGGCCTGGGCAACCGCATCATCAACTCGCAGCAGGTCATGAATGTGCGCGACATGTACGCCTCGATTCTGGCCGCCGGCGCCATGGGCTACTCGCTCAATGTGCTTTTTTTGATGGCTGAACGCCGCATTGTTCACTGGAGTGGCAGATGACTGAAGTTCTTAATGGCCCGGTCTATGCCGAGGTGCCGGCCCCCGTGTTCAAGCTGGGACCCAAGGGCACCCACATCACGATTCGCGGCCTGACCAAATACTTTGCCGGCTGGCCGCTGTATGAAAATTTTGACCTGGACATTCCCAAGCACAAGATCGTCTCGGTGTTCGGGCCCAACGGCTGTGGCAAGTCCACGCTGATCAACATGATTGCCGGTCTGGTGCCGATTGACGCCGGTGAAATTTTGTTCGACGGCAAGTCGCTGCAGGACACCAAAATTGGCTACGTGTTCCAGAACTACCGCGAGGCCCTGTTCCCGTGGATGCGCACCATTGACAACATTGCCTACCCGCTCAAGCTGGAGGGCCAGTCCAAGGCCGAGGTGGACCGCCGCATGGCCGAGCTGGTGGCTTCGTTCGATGTCAAGTTCGACCTGAACCGCTACCCCTACGAGCTCTCGGGTGGCCAGCAACAAACCGCGTCGATCATGCGGGCGCTGGCGCCCAAGCCCGAGGTGCTGTTTCTGGACGAGCCGTTTTCGGCACTGGACTTCGAGATGACGTTGTTCATCCGGGAAAAACTGCAAGAGGTGTTCATGCAGACCGGCACCACCATGCTGCTGGTGTCGCACGACCTCGAAGAAGCGGTGTACCTGGCTGACGAGGTGCTGCTGCTCACCAAGCGCCCGACCAAAGTGGCCGAAGTTTTGCATTACGGTGATGCGAGGCCGCGCACGCTGGAGACCCTGAGCGAGGCCAGCTTCATCCAGATGAAAAAGCGCAGCCTGGAGATTTTCCAACGGGAGGTTCGGCGATGAACGAGACACACCTATTGGCCTACGTCAAGGCCAGTGCCGTGGTGCAAGGGCTGGTGCTGGATGATGCGCGGGCGCAGCGCGTCGCCAGCCACCTGGCGCGCACTGCCCATCTGGCGCAATTGCTCGAAGGTTTCTCTTTGAGCGTTGAGGCCGAGCCGGCCGAGCTCTATCAGCCGCTCGCCTTTGCCGACACGCTCAGCAAGGTCGGTGTGCCATGAACAATACCGCCCGGGAGATCGGGGGGCTTGGCAGCTTTGCGCTGGCTCAAGCCATCCGCGCCGGTGACATCAGCGCGTGCGAGGTGCTGGAGGCCAGCATGGCGCGCATCGAGGCGACCGATGGAGCCGTCAACGCCTTCACCGGCAAGAGCTATCCGCGCGCACGCCGGGAAGCGATTGCGGTGGATGCCATGCGCGCCCGTGGTGATGCCCTGCCGCCGCTGGCCGGTGTGCCTTATGCGGTGAAAAACCTGTTCGACATGGCGGGCGAAGTCACGTTGGCGGGCTCGAAGATCAACCGCAGCCACGCGCCTGCCACCGAGGATGCCTTTCTGGTGGGCCGCATGCAGGCCGCGGGCGCAGTGCTGCTGGGCGCGCTCAACATGGACGAATACGCCTATGGTTTCACCACCGAAAACACGCACTACGGCCCCAGCCACAACCCGCATGATTTGACCCGCGTGGCGGGGGGCTCCTCGGGCGGCTCGGGCGCGGCCGTGGCGGCGGGGCAGGTCGGCATCACGCTGGGTTCGGACACCAATGGCTCGATTCGTGTGCCCGCGTCACTGTGCGGTGTGTGGGGCCTGAAACCCACTTTTGGCCGCCTGTCGCGCCGCGGCAGTTACCCGTTTGTGCACAGCATCGACCACCTCGGGCCGCTGGCGGATTCGGTGGACAGCCTGGCGCTGGTCTATGACGCCCTGCAAGGCCCGGACCCGCTCGACCCCGGCTGCCACGCCTTGAGTGTGCAGCCGGTCGGTGATCTTTCGCAAGGTGTTGCTGGCTTGCGCATCGGCGTATTGGGTGACTATTTTCATGAACATGCCAGCGCACCCGCGCGTGCTTCCCTTATGACCGCGGCCAAGGCTTTGGGTGCCACTGATATGGTGACCTGGCCCGACGCCGAACTGGGCCGTGCCGCTGCGTTCATCATCTCGGCAGCCGAGGGTGGCAGCCTGCACCTGGACGACTTGCGCACACGGGCAGACGATTT
>NZ_JAMPXE010000100.1 GCF_023701345.1 Rhodoferax sp.
CCCTGCCGGACAGGCCTTCTCATTGAAGGACTTTCTGTCGAGCTTTATGCTGGTCGAGTTGCTCAAGGGCATGCGGCTCACGGGCAAATATGCATTCCGCAGCAAGATCACGCTCGAATACCCGGAAGAAAAAACACCCTTGTCACCGCGCTTTCGCGGGCTGCATGCTTTGCGGCGTTATGAAAACGGTGAAGAGCGTTGTATTGCCTGCAAGTTGTGCGAAGCCGTCTGTCCGGCGATGGCGATCACCATCGAATCAGAAGTGCGCGACGACGGCTCACGCCGTACCAACCGGTACGACATCGACCTGACCAAATGCATTTTCTGTGGCTTCTGCGAAGAAAGCTGTCCGGTTGACTCGATTGTAGAAACGCACATCCTTGAATTCCATGGTGAGAAACGGGGCGACCTGTACTTCACCAAGGAAATGCTGCTGGCCGTTGGTGATCGCTATGAGCGTGAGATCTCTGCCAACAAGGCCGCAGATGCCAAGTACCGCTGACCACTCAGAAAGATAAATTAGCTATGGATGTCAAGACGGGTCTGTTTTATGTTTTTGCGACCGTGCTGTTGCTGGCGGCGTTTCGTGTGATCACGGCGCGTAATCCGGTGCATGCGGTGTTGTTTCTGGTGCTGTCATTTTTTCAGGCTTCCATGATCTGGATGCTGCTGGAAGCTGAATTTCTGGCGATCACCCTGGTGCTGGTTTATGTCGGTGCCGTGATGGTGCTGTTCCTGTTCGTGGTGATGATGCTTGACATCAATATGGACGGTATCCGCGAGGGATTCTGGAAGCATTTCCCGCTGGCTGCCGTGGTTGGTGTCGTCATCATTGTGGAAATGTCCGCAGTATTGATGACTGGGTTCCAGACCAGTGCCGCGCCGGCAGCCCTGGCAAGTCTTGGACAAGCTGCAGCTGAAGTGTCCAATACCAAAGCACTCGGGGTATTGCTCTATACCAAGTACTTGTATCCCCTTGAAATTGCGGCGGCAATTCTGCTGGTCGGCATGATTGCCGCCATCGCACTGACCTTGCGCCATCGCAAGGACGTCAAGGCGCTCAAACCGGAAGAACAGGTTCGCGTAAAGTGGGCGGACCGCCTGGTGGTCGTCAAGATGGATGCCACCCAAGCTCCAGCAACAACGCAAGCCGCTGAGTCAGCTATCGTGGAGAACAAAGCATGACGCTCACACTAGGTCACTTTTTGTCGCTGGGAGCCATCCTGTTTGCGCTCTCCGTCATCGGTATTTTTCTCAATCGGAAAAACCTGATCGTGCTGTTGATGGCGATCGAGCTGATGTTGTTGGCGGTCAATACCAACTTTGTCGCGTTTTCGCATTATTTGGGCGATTTGAATGGACAGATCTTTGTCTTCTTCATTTTGACTGTGGCTGCGGCTGAGACAGCCATTGGACTTGCCATCCTGGTGCTGTTGTTCCGTCTTAAATCGAATATCAATGTGGACGAACTTGATTCGCTGAAGGGTTAACAAAAATGAGTCAAACCCTTTCTTCCTCAACACTGCTGGTCATTGCATTGGCCCCCCTGGTGGGTGCCCTGGCCGCCGGTATCCTGGGCACCAAGTTTGGTGGCAACGTGATCGGTCGGCGCATGTCGCACTCGGTGACCATTCTGGGTGTGCTGCTGTCTTTTGTGTTGTCGGCCATGACACTGCAAAGTGTGGTCGTCGATGGCGCCCGCTTCAACGAGACCATTTACACCTGGATGGTGGTGGGTGGTCTCCATATGGAGATCGGTTTCCTGGTGGACGGCCTGACGGCCATGATGATGTGTGTGGTGACCTTCGTGTCATTGATGGTGCACATCTACACCGTGGGTTACATGGAGGAAGACGCCGGCTACAACCGCTTCTTTGCCTACATTTCCTTGTTTACTTTTTCGATGCTGATGCTGGTCATGAGCAATAACATGCTGCAGTTGTTCTTCGGCTGGGAAGCTGTGGGCCTGGTGTCTTACCTGCTGATCGGCTTCTGGTTCAATAAGCCGAGCGCCATTTTTGCCAACATGAAAGCCTTCCTGTTGAACCGGGTTGGTGACTTCGGATTTATCCTGGGAATTGGTTTGCTGGCGGCCTACACCGGCACACTCAACTACAGTGAAGCATTTGCGCAATCGGGTGAACTGGCCAAGCTGAGTTTGCCCGGCACCGACTGGATGCTGATCACCGTCATCTGCATTTGCCTGTTCATTGGCGCCATGGGCAAGTCGGCACAGTTCCCATTGCATGTCTGGTTGCCTGACTCCATGGAAGGCCCAACCCCCATTTCGGCGCTGATCCACGCCGCCACCATGGTGACGGCCGGCATCTTCATGGTGGCGCGCATGTCACCGCTGTTCGAACTCAGTGACACCGCGCTCAATTTTGTCCTGATCATTGGCGGCATCACGGCGTTGTTCATGGGTTTCCTCGGCATCATCCAGAATGACATCAAGCGCATCGTGGCGTATTCAACGCTGTCGCAACTGGGTTACATGACCGTCGCCCTGGGCGCTTCGGCTTATTCGGTGGCGGTGTTCCACCTGATGACCCATGCGTTCTTCAAAGCACTGTTGTTCCTTGCCGCAGGCTCGGTCATCATGGGTGTGCACCACAACCAGGACATCCGCTGGATGGGCGGCTTGCGCAAGTACATGCCCATCACCTGGCTGACCTGTCTGCTTGGTTCACTGGCCCTGATCGGAACCCCCTTCTTTTCGGGTTTTTACTCCAAGGACGAAATCATCATGGCGGTGCATGCCAGCAACTTGCCAGCCGCCGGTTTTGCCTATTTCGCGGTGCTGGCGGGGGTTTTCATTACCGCCTTCTACTCGTTCCGTCTTTATTTCCTGGTGTTTCATGGCAAGGAGCGTTTTGACCAGAATCCCGATGCGCACCACGGGCATGACCACGGTCATCATGGCCATGACGACAAGCCGCATGAATCTCCCTGGGTGGTGACTGTGCCGCTGGTCCTGCTGGCCATTCCTTCGGTACTGATTGGTTTCTTCACCATTGGCCCGATGCTGTTCGGTGACTTCTTCAAGGACGCCATCTTTGTCAACGCAGAAATCCACAAGGCGATGGAGATGCTCCGTGAGGAATTCCATGGTCCGGTCCAGTTGGCACTCCATGGCCTGAGCGCAGCACCTTTCTGGCTGGCCTTGGCGGGTGTGGTGACTTCCTACTATATGTACATGGTCAATCCGGCCCTGCCTGCGGCCATCAAACGCCGTGTCATGCCGATTTACACCCTGCTTGAAAACAAATATTACATGGACTGGTTCAACGAAAACGTGTTGGCCCCTGCCGCGCGCGGCCTGGGTGTGGCGCTCTGGAAAGTGGGCGACCAGACTGTGATTGACGGTGCGGTCGTGAATGGTTCCTGGCGCATCGTGGGCTGGGTCTCGGGTGTGGTTCGCAAGTTCCAGACCGGTTACCTGTACGACTATGCGCTGACCATGGTCCTCGGTATCTTTGTTCTGATGACGTATTTCGTCTGGCTCAAATAGGAGACATATAAAAATGGGTTTGCTGAGCCTGGCTATTTGGACACCGATTGCATTCGGTGTGGTGTTGCTGGCACTTGGTCGTGATGACCAGGCGCGGGCTGTTCGCTGGATCGCGCTGTTGGGAGCGGTGGTGAGTCTGTTGGTGACTCTGCCGCTTTACACACGGTTTGATCTGACCACAGCCGCCATGCAGTTTGTCGAGACATCGCCCTGGATAGAGCGTTTCAACATCAATTACCACCTCGGTATTGATGGCATCTCGGTGTGGTTCATCCTGCTGACGGCGTTCATCAACGTGATTGTGGTGATTGCCAGTTGGGAATCCATCACGCGTCGGGTCAACCAGTACATGGGCGCCTTCATGATTTTGAGCGGCCTCATGATCGGTGTCTTTTGTGCGATCGACGGCATGCTGTTTTATGTCTTCTTCGAAGCCACCCTGATCCCGATGTACCTCATCATCGGCATCTGGGGCGGGCCCAACAAGATCTATGCAGCGTTCAAGTTCTTCCTGTACACGCTGCTCGGCTCCCTGTTGATGCTGATCGCCCTGATCTACCTGTACAACACCGCAGGCGGCAGCTTTGATTTGCTCACCTGGCACAAGATGCCGCTGGGGCAAACGGCGCAAACCCTGCTGTTTTTTGCCTTCCTTGCAGCGTTTGCGGTCAAGGTGCCGATGTGGCCGGTGCACACCTGGTTGCCCGATGTCCACGTTGAAGCGCCTACCGGCGGGTCTGCGGTGCTGGCGGCCATCATGCTGAAACTCGGTGCTTATGGTTTCCTGCGTTTTTCCATGCCCATCGCACCTGATGCGGCCCATGAGTGGTCGGGCCTGATGATCGGCTTGTCGCTGGCGGCTGTGATTTATGTCGGCCTGGTCACCCTGGTACAGAAAGACATGAAAAAACTGGTGGCCTATTCGTCGGTGGCGCACATGGGTTTTGTCACGCTGGGTTTCTTTATCTTCAATAGTCTGGGCGTTGCCGGCGGCATCGTGCAAATGATTTCCCACGGCTTCGTGTCGGCGGCCATGTTCCTGGGCATTGGCGTGTTGTATGACCGTGTCCATTCGCGCGAAATTGCCGCTTATGGCGGCGTCGTCAACACCATGCCCAAATTCACGGCTTTTACCCTGCTGTTCATCATGGCCAATTGCGGCACGCCGGGCACGGCTGGTTTTGTCGGTGAATGGATGGTGATTCTGGGCTCAGTCAAGGTGAACTTCTGGGTCGGCATGGCCGCCGCCAGTGCGCTGATTTTTGGCGCCGCCTATTCACTCTGGATGTTCAAGCGCGTTTACCTCGGGCCGGTGGCCAACGACCATGTCAAGCATCTGAAAGACATCAATGCGCGTGAGTTCCTGTTCCTGTCACTGCTGGCAATTGCCATCCTCTACATGGGTGTGTATCCCAAGCCGTTTACCGATGTGATGGATGTGTCAGTGGCTGAGCTGCTGAAACATGTGGCCGTGACGAAACTGAACTGATCAGTCTGTACTGACAACTTTGAGATAAGAGATACCTATGATTGACAAAATCAGTTTGATCGCGGTTTATCCGGAAATCATCTTGCTCGTCATGGCTTGTGTGATTGCCCTGTTTGATCTCGGCGTCAAAAGCCGTACCCGCACCGCCACCTATGTGGTGACCATGCTGACCCTGGCTGCCGTGGCCGCCTTGCAGGCCAGTTACGCCTCCTCCGGCGAGACGCTGTACGCGTTCGGCAACATGGTGGTCAGTGACGCCATGGGCAACTGGCTCAAGTGTTTTGCCACGCTCGCGGTCATGGTGACACTGGTCTATGGCCGTCATTACGCGGCTGACCGCGACATGCTGCGCGGTGGTGAACTCTTTGTCCTGAGTCTGTTTTCACTGTTGGGCATGTTCGTCATGATCTCGGGCAACAACTTCCTGGTGATCTACATGGGTGTTGAGTTGTTGACCTTGTCAAGCTATGCGCTGGTGGCATTGCGCCGCGATTACATCCTCTCGGTCGAGGCTGGCATGAAATATTTTGTGCTCGGCGCACTGGCTTCAGGCTTCCTGCTTTATGGCATGTCCATGCTTTATGGTGCAACCGGCACCCTCAATGTGCAGGAGGCATTTGCAGCCATTCAATCGGGTCAGCTCAAACATCAGGTGCTGGTTTTCGGTCTGGTATTCATCGTGGCTGGCCTGGCCTTCAAGCTCGGTGTGGTGCCCTTTCACATGTGGATTCCTGACGTTTACCAGGGTGCACCCACGGCCATCACCCTCATGATTGGTGGCGCCCCCAAGCTGGCGGCTTTTGCCGTGTTGACCCGTCTGCTGGTGGAGGGCCTGATGCCACTGTCTTTTGATTGGCAACCGATGCTGATGTTGCTGGCCATTGGTTCGCTGGCCATTGGTAACCTGGCGGCCATTGCGCAGACCAATATCAAGCGCATGCTGGCTTTTTCAACCATTTCCCACATGGGTTTTGTCCTGATCGGCATGATGTCGGGGGTTGTGAGCGGCCACCCCGAGGCGGCAACCAATGCCTACGGTTCCTCCATGTTTTATGTGGTCTCCTACGTGTTGACCACACTGGCCAGTTTTGGTGTGATCCTGCTGCTGTCTCGCAGTGGTTTCGAGAGCGAAGAAATTTCCGACTTTGCAGGTCTCAACCAGCGTAGTCCGCTTTATGCCGCCATCATGGCTGTTTGCCTTTTTTCATTGGCTGGTATACCTCCCATGATTGGTTTCTACGCCAAACTGGCTGTGCTACAGGCCTTGGTGTCTTCAGGCGGTACGCTGCAATTGGTGCTTGCCGTTTTTGCCGTGATGATGTCCCTGGTCGGCGCCTTTTATTACCTGCGTGTGGTCAAGGTCATGTACTTTGATGCGCCAGCGGGTTCTTCCCTGGTGGCAGCACCGTTTGAAGTACGTGCCGTGCTGTCACTCAATGGCGCCTTGCTGCTGATTCTGGGCTTGGTACCTGGCGGTCTGATGGCTTTGTGCGCCAACGCCGTCACGCGGATGCTGACCACTTAGTGGCCTGGTTGCGCTTCTCAAACTGACTGCTGATGGACAAACCCGCGTTTGACCATCTGATCGAAAACAAATTAAGCAGCACTGAACTTTTCAAGGGCCGGCTCCTGCACGCATTTCGCGATGAGGTCAGCCTGCCCAATGGTGCTGTAGCCACACGCGAATACGTGGTGCACCCCGGGGCCGTCATGGTGGTTCCGCTGCTTGAAGACTCGGCAGGCAGTTTGCAAGTGGTGCTGGAACGCCAATTTCGTTATCCCGTGGGCCGGGTCATGATCGAGTTTCCAGCCGGCAAACTCGATGCCGGCGAGGAATGCTTTGCGTGCGCGCAACGTGAGCTGCGCGAAGAAACGGGTTACAGCGCCAGTCAGTGGGCCCATGCAGGTGTGTTGCACCCGCTCATTGCTTACTCCACCGAGTTCATCGACATCTGGTTCGCGCGCGGCTTGAGCAGGGGGCCGCGTCAACTCGATGAAGGTGAATTGCTGGATGTCTTTACGGCCACCCCGGCACAATTGCTCGACTGGTGCCGACAGGGTTTGGTCACCGACGGCAAAACCCTCACCGCTGCACTTTGGCTGCAAAACGTGATCTCCGGCAGTTGGTCGCTTGATTGGCGGGACGTGCTTTAAGCTGCTTATGTGATTTTTGCATAAGTAGATGAGTGCGCTGGGGGCTTGCCCTTCCAGCACCCTTGTGCTTCCTAGAATCATCGGTATCCAAAGCATTAACTGGAGACCTGCATGACCCATGCCACCCTTGCTGAGCTGCGTACCCATACCCTGGACAACGCCGGCGCAGCCGCCCCCGTGCGTGCTGATTTTGTTTCAGCCTATTTCGAAAACACCGATCCCGATGAATTGCAGCAACGCGGTTCCGCCACCTTGCTGGCCCTGGCGGCCGCCCATTGGCATTTGCTGGATTCGGCACCCAATACCAATGGTGGACGCATTCGTGTCTTCAACCCGACGCTTGCCGAAGATGGATTCGACAGTGAACACACCGTCATTCAAATTGTGCACGATGACATGCCGTTCCTGGTGGACTCTGTCACCATGGCCATCAACCGCAGTGGCCGCATGGTGCACTGGATTGTTCATCCGCTGCTTGCGGTTGAGCGTGATGCCAATGCCAGGGTTACAAGTGCCTTGCTCGCCAGGCAGGATGCACTGCCCGGACATCAGATTTCTTCCCTGATTCTGGTGGAATGCGACCGTATTTTGCTGGCTGCTGACCGCGACCAGCTCGCGGCCGAGTTGTCGCAGGTGTTGCGTGATGTACGCGTCGCCGTGAGTGACTGGGCGCCCATGCTGGCGCACCTGCAAGCCGTGCGCGAAGCCTCGGCCCAGTCGCCCTTGTCGGCCAAGGGCCAACAGGAGGGGGTCGAATTTCTGCACTGGCTTGAGTCACAGCATTTCACTTTTTTGGGCGCACGCGACTACCAGTTGGTGCGTGACGAAGATGGCGTCAATCTGGTCGCCGTCGCAGCATCCGGTCTGGGCATTCTGCGCGGTGAACCTAAAACACCGGTAAGCCGTTTACCCCTTGACGCGCTCGAATTTATGGACTCCGACCAGCTGGTGCTGGTCACCAAAGCCATGACACGTGCCACGGTGCATCGCCCCTCGTGGCTGGACTGTTTGACCATCAAGCGCTTTGATGCGTCTGGCAAAGTCATTGGAGAATCCCGCTTTCTGGGGCTTTATACCTCCAAGGCCTACGCTGCTCGGGTTCCAGACATTCCGCAAATACGGCGCCGGGCAGCGGACGTGATGGCGGCTGTGGCGGTGCTGCCAGAGAGCCATGCGGCCAAGTCCTTGCAGACGATTCTTGACGCTTACCCGCGTGACGAACTGTTCCAGATCGATACGGCAACGCTGATCGAACATGCCGTGGGTATCCTGCGGTTGCAGGAGCGCCAGAGGGTCCGCGTTTTCTTGCGCCGCGACCCCTTTGGCCGCTTTACTTCGGCCCAGGTGTTTGTGCCGCGTGATCGTTACAACACCGAACTGCGCTCCAAAATTGGTGACGAACTCAGTCTCGCCCTGGATGGCCAGTCGATCGAGTTCACCCCCACGCTGACCGACAGTCCGCTGGCCCGCATTCACTACCTTGTGCGTGCGCGCCAGCAGGCACCGCGCAACATCGATGTGTCGGCGCTTGAGCTTCGCATTACCCAGCTCTCCCAGCGTTGGGAAGACGATTGCAAGCAGGCCTTGCTGCACATCCATGGCGAAAGCCGGGGCCTGGCATTGGCCAGTCTTTTTGCCGACAGTTTTCCGGCCGCCTACCAGGAGGATTTTTCTGGGCGCATGGCCGCCGATGACGTGCAGGTGCTCGCCAACCTGTCGTCAGACCTGCCGATGGCGGTGCGCCTGTACCGCCCGTTCGACAGCAGTCCGGGCATGGTGCGTTTCAAGATTTTCAGCCTGGGCAAGGTCGCGCTGTCGGATTCGTTGCCGGTGCTGGAACGCATGGGTGCGCGCGTGCTGGATGAGCACCCCTATCAGATGCAGCTTGCAGCGCCACAGACTGACGCAGCCGATTACTGGATTCACGACCTCGGCCTGCAACTGCCGCCAGAGGCCGAGTTCGCCTTGATACGTGAGCGCTTTGAAGCCCTGTTTGTCCAGGTCTGGGGCAAGGCGCTTGACAGCGATGACCTCAACAAACTGGTGCTGGTCACCACGCTGGATGCCCGTGCGATTGCCGTGTTGCGGGCCTACACCCGCTACTTCAAGCAACTCGACTTTCCCTACAGCCAGAGTTATCTGGAGGCCGCTCTGTACAAGAATGCGGCCTCGGCGCAAGCGCTGTACCAGCTGTTTGAAGCCCGTTTCGATCCGGCGCAAGGGCAGGATCGCGCTGCCCAGGAAGCCGGCGTGAGCGCGACCATTGACGCCCAATTGAGCGCCGTGGCCAGCCTGGACGAAGACCGCATCCTGCGCCAATACCACCGCACCATCCTCGCCACCTTGCGCACCAACGTCTGGCAGGCGAGCGCAGCCGGCGGGCACAAGCCTTACCTGAGTTTCAAGTTCCAGTCGCACGACGTGCCCGGCATGCCCGAGCCCAAGCCGCTGTTTGAAATCTGGGTGTATTCCCCGCGCGTTGAAGCCATCCACCTGCGCATCGACAAGGTGGCACGGGGTGGCATGCGCTGGTCGGACCGGCGCGAAGACTTCCGCACCGAGATTCTGGGCCTGGTCAAAGCCCAGCAGGTCAAGAACACGGTGATCGTGCCGGTCGGCTCCAAAGGCGGCTTTGTGCTGAAAAATCCTCCGCCTGCCAGTGACCGCGAGGCCTTCATGGCCGAGGGCATTGCCTGCTACAAGCTGATGCTGTCGGGCATGCTTGATCTGACCGACAACCTGGTCAAGGGCCAGGTGGTGGCACCCAACAATGTGGTGCGCCATGACGCCGATGATCCTTATCTGGTGGTGGCTGCCGACAAAGGCACGGCCAGTTTTTCCGACATCGCCAACAGCGTGTCGGCAGACTATGGTTTCTGGCTTGGTGATGCCTTTGCCTCGGGCGGCTCGGTGGGCTATGACCACAAAAAAATGGGCATCACCGCACGCGGTGCCTGGGAATCGGCCAAACGCCACTTCAGGGCTTTGTCGCATGACATCCAGACCACGCCTTTCACTGTGGTCGGCATTGGCGACATGTCGGGCGATGTGTTTGGCAACGGCATGCTGCTGTCAACGCAAATCAAGCTGGTCGCCGCGTTTGACCACCGGCACATCTTTATCGACCCCGCGCCGGATGTGGCGCGCAGTTTTGCCGAGCGCCAACGCCTGTTCCATCTGCCCCGCTCCAGCTGGGACGACTTTGACCGCGGCGTGCTGTCTGAGGGCGGAGGCATTTACCCGCGTTCGGCCAAGTCGATCCATTTGTCTGAGGCCGCGCGCGCGGTGCTGGGCATAGCGGCCACGGAGTTGGCGCCCAATGATTTGCTGCATGCGCTGCTGCAGGCGCCGGTGGACATGATCTACAACGGCGGCATCGGCACCTACGTCAAATCCTCGCACGAGAGCCACGCACAGGTGGGCGACAAAGGCAGCGACGCGTTCCGGGTCAATGGCAATCAATTGCACTGCAAGGTGCTGGTGGAAGGCGGCAACCTGGGCTGCACCCAGTTGGGACGCCTTGAATATGCCCAGGCCGGTGGCCTGATCTACACCGACGCCATCGACAACTCGGCCGGTGTCGATTGCTCCGACCATGAGGTCAACATCAAGATTCTGCTGGACCGCGTGGTCGAGGCGGGCGATCTGACGCTCAAACAGCGCAATGACCTGCTGGCCTCCATGACCGACGAAGTGAGTCACCTGGTGCTGGCGGACAACTACTACCAGACGCAGGCGCTGGACGTGGCCTGCCACCGGCCCCTGTATGTGCTGGCTGGCCAGCAGCGCCTGATCCAGTGGCTCGAAGGAGCCGGGCGCCTGAACCGGGCCATCGAGTTTCTGCCCACCGACGAAGAGTTTGTGCGCCGGCGCTCGCTCAATCAGGGCCTGACAGCCCCTGAAGGCGCGGTGCTGCTGGCCTACGCCAAGATGTCGGTGTTTGACGACTTGCTGGCCAGCAATTTGCCCGACGACCCGTATTTCAGCCGCGTCCTCAAGGCCTATTTTCCCAAGGCACTGACCGAGAAATTCTCCGCCGCCATTGACCAGCATCCGCTCAAACGCGAAATCATCGCCACCTATGTGGCCAATACCGTGGTCAATCGCAGCGGGGCCACATTCGTGAACTTTCTGGCGGCCGAGGCCGCTGCCAGTACCGCAGATGTGGTGCGGGCCTACACCCTGGCGCGGGAAATCTTTGACCTGGAACCTTTGTGGGACCAGATTGATGCGCTCGATGGCGTCGTCACCAGCAGCCTGCAGCTTGACCTGTTGAGCAAACTCATCGCCATTGCGCAGCGTGCCTCGCGCTGGATGCTGCGCGCGCGCTCCAAATCCTCTGATCTGCCCACCCTGATCGCGCGTTACCAGCCCGGTGCCCGTGAGCTGCGCGCCAACCTGGAAAACTGGTTGCCCGCCAGCGCCGTGACCAGTTGGGAACAGGCCACGCAAAAGCTGGAGCAAGCGGGGGTGGCTCCCGAGCTGGCGCGCAAGCTGAGTGCGCTGGAGTTTATTTTCCCGGCGCTCGATCTGGTGGACCTGACCGAACAGGCCAACACCACGCTGGCGCAAGCCGCTCAAACCTATTTTGGTGTCGACAGCGTGCTGGGTCTGAGCGCCTGGCGTACCCAGATCAATCGCCTGTCCACCGACAGTTTGTGGCAAACCCAGGCCCGGGGCAGCGCACGCGAAGACGTGTATGCCATTGCCAACCAGATTTGCCTGAGTGTGCTGCAGCGCTTTGACGGGGTGAGCGCCTGGTCAGACGCCAATGCCGCCAGCATCGAGCGCCTGTGCAAATTGCTGCAAACCATCAGCACCCAGGCGCCCGACCTGGCCCCGGTGTCGGTGGCGCTGCGCGAGTTGCGCCACCTGGCTTGAACCGTCATCGCGAAGCGTGGCGATCCATGCATCTGCCGTCGTCACTGCGAGCGAAGCGCGGCAGTCCAGGCATTCTGGCAGTCATGGATTGCCGCGCTTCGCTCGCAGTGACAGCCATGCGTTACGCAAGACTTGCGCTAATCGCTGTTGAACTGCAGTGTCGCCAGTCCGGCGTAGAGCCCGCCGGCGGCGTGCAGTTCGGCATGCGTGCCCTGTTCCACCACCCGGCCCTGGTCCAGCACCACAATGCGGTCGGCCTTGACCACGGTGGCCAGCCGGTGCGCAATGACCAGCGTGGTGCGCCCGCGCATGGCCGACTCCAGCGCGGCCTGCACCATGCGTTCGCTTTC
>NZ_JAMPXE010000101.1 GCF_023701345.1 Rhodoferax sp.
CAACATGACACAAACATTGCTTGACGAAATTCACCCCGGCGAAATTTTGCTGGAAGAGTTCATGAAACCCATGGCCATCACGGCGCGCCAACTCGCCGCCGACATGGACGTGCCGCCCAGCCGCATCAGCGACATCGTCAACGGTGCGCGCCCCATCACAGCAGACACGGCGTTGCGGCTGGGCCGGTTTTTCAGCATGGAACCGCGCTACTGGCTGAATTTGCAGACCGAGTACGACATGCGCACCGTGACGCGGCAAACCATGGATTCGGGGGCATAGATTGCCGCGCTTCGCAATGACGATCTTTGATCGTTAAGCCTCAATCGATTTTTGCCCCGGTCTCAAACCACTGCTTGATCACCATGCGCTCGGCCTCCGAGATGCCGGTGGTGTTGGTCATGGGCATGATTTTGCTGACCACCACCTGCTGGTAGATGTTTTGCGCGTGCAACTTGACGCTGGCGGCTGAATCAAGCCGCACGTTTTTCATTTGCACTTGTTCGCCATGGCACAGGTAACAACGCTGCGCCAGGATGGGCTGCAGCGTGGCGTAGCCAATGGCACCGCCCACGCTGGTATTCACCGCCTCAGCGGCGGCAGACGGTGTCGTCTTGACGGGTTCGGGCGCCAGCCAGACCATCAGGGCCACAATCACCGCCACGCCCACCCCGGCATAGGGCAGCGGGTTGCCATTGCGGCCCAGCTTGTAGCCGTGGCGCATGACAAAAAACTGGCGGATGGCGGCGCCGGCAAACATCATGGCGATCAGCACCAGCCAGTTTTGCGGGTGGGTGTAGGTAAAGCTGTAGTGGCCGCTGAGCATGGCAAACAGCACCGGCAGCGTGAAGTAGGTGTTGTGCACGCTGCGCTGCTTGCCGAGGATGCCGTGGATCGGGTCCACCGGCTCGCCCGCCTTGATGGCGGCCACCATTTTGCGCTGACCCGGAATGATCCAGTGTGCCACGTTGGCGCTCATACTGGTGGCCAGCATGGCTCCCACAAGCAGGAAAGCAGCGCGCCCGGCAAACCAGTGGCACGCCAGCCAGCTTGCCACACAAACCAGCACCAGCACCAGGGCGCCAACGATTGATTCACCATTTTTGCGCTGCCCATAGCGGCGGCAAATCAGGTCATAGAGCAGCCAGAACACCATCAAAAACAAAATCGCCACGGTGATGGCCAGCCACGGCGCCCAGTCCATCTTTGACTTGTCGATCAGGTAAGTGCTCGCACTCCACAGGTAAGACACGGTGAACAGCGCAAAGCCGGTGAGCCAGGTGCTGTAGCTTTCCCAGTAAAACCAGTGCAAATGTTTGGGCAACTGCGGCGGCCTGACGGCAAACTTGACCGGGTGATAAAAGCCGCCGCCATGCAGCGCCCAAAGTTCACCGCTGACGCCCTGTTTCTTCAGGTCTTCGTCTTCGGGCGGGGTCAGGCTGCTGTCCAGGAACACAAAGTAGAACGATGAACCGATCCAGGCGATGGCGGTGATCACATGCGCCCAGCGCAGCAGCAGGTTGAGCCAATCCAAAATATAACTTTCCATCTTGCTTCCTTGGTTACGTGACTGTTATCGACTGCAAGAGTTGTGCCGCCACCGCCACCGCAATCACTTCCGGCGCCTTGCCGGCAATACCCGGCACACCAATCGGGCAGATCACTTGCGCCAGCTCGGACGCAGTAAACCCCCGTTCGGTCAGGCGGTGGCTGAAGCTGGCCCATTTGCTGCGGCTGCCAATCAGGCCGATAAAAGGCAGGTCGTCGCGGACGCGCTGGCGCAGCAAACAGGCGGCCACCACGTCCAGGTCTTCGGCATGGCTGAAACTCATGATCAAGACCCTTGACCGGGGCGCCAGCGCGGCTACCGCGCCCTGCACCGGCTCGGAATGCTCGGTGCAGACGTTGGCTGGCAATGTTTCAGGAAAAATCCCGTCACGGCTGTCAAGCCAGCGCACCTGAAACGGCAAACAGCCCAACACCTGTACCAGCGCGCTGGCCACATGGCCACCACCGAACAAGGCAACTGGCGGCCATTGGGCTTGCTGCGCTTGAAAATACTGCTGCAGGCCTGGAGTGTCCTGCGCGCTCACACGTTCGAATTCCAAAAATACCTCGCCGCCACAACATTGCCCCAGCGACGGACCCAAGGCATAGCGCATCAAGCCCACGGCAGGCTTGCCGGCCAGCAGAGCCCGCGCCTGGGCAATGGCTTGCCACTCCAAATGACCTCCACCAACACTGCCAATCGTGGCCTGGTCAAACACAGCCATCCAGGCGCCGACTTCGCGCGGCACAGAGCCTCGATGCGACTGCACCCTCACCCAAACCGCGTCCTGCGAATCCAAAAGCTTTATTAATTGTTCAACGGCTGTCACAATCGCTTACCTTGTTGAGTAAAACCCAGGTTATAGGCTAACATTTTTGAGGCACATTACGGTTTTGTCGGCGGTTGCCAAAATTTGTTCGCATGAGACATCCCTTTTTTCGAGAACAAGTATGAACATTTTTTCCCCATCACGCTTCAAGCCGAATCCGCATGGTCTGCGTTTGGCTGCCAGCATGGCCTTGTTCTTGGCAGGATGCGCCACCCCTCCCTTGCCCCCAGTTCCCAAGCCGGCGCCGCCACCCGTCGCCCCGCCCGCGCCTGTCGCGATAGCCCCGCCCGAGGCTCTTCCCACTTTCGTCTCACAAGCCGAGACGCCTCGTGATTACCGGCGTGATGCGGCCAGTCACCTCTATGAACAAAACATGGATCGGGTTTACCACGGCAAGATGCCGCCACTACTCTATGCCGTGGGGGTCTTGCAGGTCGAAGTGGACAACCGGGGCCAGGTCACCAGCACCAGCTGGATGCGCGCCCCAAATCATGCGCCGGAGGTAATAGCCGAAATTGAGCGCACAGTGCGTCTGGCCGCCCCCTACCCGGCCCCCATCCGCATGGGCCGCGTCACCTACACCGACACCTGGTTGTGGCACAAAAGCGGCCTGTTCCAACTGGATACGCTGACCGAGGGGCAGTTGTAAACCAACACGCTTCTGCTTGAATACGGCTGTCATTGCGAGCCTAGCGCGGCAATCCCTGGCCACTGAAAACATCGATTGCCGCGTCGCTGACGCTCCTTTCCATGACGGCCCACCTCACGACCCCCGGTAGGTTGAATAGCTCCACGGGCTCACCAGCAGCGGCACATGGTAGTGCTGCACGGGGTTGGCCACACCGAAGTCCAGGCTTACCTGATTCAAAAAATTTGGCTCCGGCAAGGCCACGCCACAGGCCTTGAAATACACCGCCACATCAAACACCAGCCGATAAGTGCCGCGCTGCAATTGCGTGGCGTCCAGCAGCAGCCCGCCCGGGTTGCGGCCGTCCTGATTCAACACAAACTGCTTGAGCAGCTTCAGGGCGTCACCCTGCGTGGCGTACAAAGTCACCCGCATGCCGGCAGCCGGTGTGCCGTGCATGGTGTCCAAAACATGCGTACTCAGTCCCATGGTGAAGCCCTCAAAAATCTGATCAAAGTGTATACACTGCGGACGAGCCCGCCATCGTCATTATCCAAATTCATGATCCACTACGACAGCACCCAGCCCTACCCGCGTGACCTCAAAGGCTACGGCCCGACACCACCCCATGCCCGTTGGCCCGACCAGGCCCGCATCGCGGTGCAGTTTGTCCTGAACTACGAAGAAGGTGGCGAGAACTGCGTGCTGCATGGCGACGCGGGATCGGAGCAATTTTTGTCGGAGATGGCTAACCCGGCAAGTTACCCGGATCGGCACATCAGCATGGAAGGCATTTACGAATACGGCGCCCGTGCCGGCGTCTGGCGCATTTTGCGCGAGTTCGAGCAGCGCGGCCTGCCGCTCACGGTATTTGGCGTCAGCATGGCGCTGGAACGTTACCCTGAGTTGGTGCAAGCCTGCCAACAATTGGGCCACGAGATCGCCTGCCATGGCTGGCGCTGGATTCATTACCAGACCCTGCCCGAAGCGGTGGAGCGTGAACACATGGCGCGTGGCATGGAGATATTGACCCGCCTGATGGGCACCCGGCCGCTGGGCTGGTACACCGGGCGCGACAGCCCCAACACGCGCCGACTGGTGGCCGACTACGGCGGCTTTGAATACGACAGCGACTACTACGGCGACGACCTGCCATTCTGGATGGAAGTGGCCAAAACCAGCGGCGAGGTGGTGCCACAACTGATCGTGCCCTACACGCTGGACTGCAACGACATGCGTTTTGCGTTGCCACAGGGCTACTCGCACGCCGAGCCGTTTTTTCAGTACCTCAAGGACAGCTTCGACGCACTCTATACCGAGGGCGACCCGACCGGGCTGAACGCCCCGAAGATGATGAGCGTCGGCATGCACTGCCGCCTGCTCGGCCGGCCCGGGCGCATTGTGGCGTTGCAGCGCTTTCTGGACTACATCGGCCAGCATGACAAAGTGTGGGTGTGCCGGCGCATTGACATCGCCCGGCATTGGAAAGCCACTCACCCCTATACCAAACAGGCGTAAACACCATGCCCCTGAACCTTGATCAACTCAACATCGCCCCGGCAGATGCGGCCTTGCAACTGCTCGACGGCCTGTACGAACACACGCCCTGGATTGTGCAGGCAGCGCTCGCGCAGCGTCCGTTTGCGTCCCTGCCCCAGCTCAAGTTCACTTTGACACAAGTGGTCAGCAACGCCAGTCGCGAGGCACAGCTTGGCCTGATTCGCGCCCACCCAGAGCTGGCCGGTAAGGCCATGGTGAGGCAGAGCCTGACGGCCGAGTCGACCGTTGAGCAAAGCAAGGCCGGCTTGACCCACTGCAGCGCCGAAGAATTCGCCCGACTGCAGCAGCTCAATGCCGACTACAAGGCCAAATTTGGCTGGCCGTTCATCCTGGCGGTGCGCGGCCCGCGTGACTTGGGCCTGAGCCGGACCGAGATCATTGCCACCTTCGAGCGCCGCCTGCACGGCCACCCTGACTTCGAACTGCAGGAATGCCTGCGCAACATTCACCGCATTGCCGAGATACGCCTCAACGACAAATTTGGCGTCAGCCCCGACCTGGGCGACCGGGTGTGGGACTGGCAGGAGCAATTGAGCCAGTACTCAGAAGCGCCCGACCAACTCACCGTGACCTACCTGACCGATGCACACCGCGCCTGCGCCGCCTTCATCCAGGCGCAGATGCAGGACTGCGGCTTTGACAGTGTCGAGATTGATGCTGTGGGCAATGTGGTGGGACGTTATCACGAGGAGTCGTCATTGCGAGGAGGTACGACGCGGCAATCCATGAATTCAGAAAGCCTGGATTGCCACGCTACGCTCGCAATGACGAGCACTAAAACCCTGCTTACCGGCAGCCACTACGACACGGTGCGCAACGGCGGCAAATACGACGGCCGGCTCGGCATTTTTGTGCCCATGGCCTGCGTGCGCGCACTGCACCGCGCGGGCAAACGCCTGCCGTTCGCGATCGAGGTGGTGGCCTTTGCCGAAGAAGAAGGCCAGCGCTTCAAGGCCACCTTCCTGGGCTCGGGCGCGCTCACCGGCGACTTCAACCCGGCCTGGCTCGACCAGCTGGACGCCGACGGTGTCTCGATGCGCGCCGCCATGCAACAGGCGGGCCTGTGCGATGCAAAAGACACCGAGACCGTGCTCGCGCAAATTGCCAACCTCAAGCGCGACCCGGCGCAGTACCTGGGCTTTGTCGAAGTGCACATCGAGCAGGGCCCGGTGCTCAACGCGCTGAACCTGCCGCTGGGGGTGGTGACCTCGATCAACGCCAGCGCGCGCTACAGCGGCGAGGTGACGGGCACCGCCTGCCACGCCGGCACCACGCCGATGGACCAGCGGACGGATGCCGCCTGCGCCGTCGCCGAATTCATGCTGGCCTGCGAGCGCCGCGCCGCGCGCGACGGCGACTCGGTCGCCACCGTGGGTCAGTTGAACGTGCCCAACGGCTCGGTCAATGTGGTGCCGGGGCGCTGCCAGTTTTCGCTCGACCTGCGCGCGCCCAGCGATGCGCAGCGTGACGCGCTGCAGGCCGACCTGCTGAGTGCCTTGACTGACATCTGCGCGCGCCGCAAAGTGCATTTCCAGATCACAGAGACCATGCGCGCCAGCGCCGCACCCAGTGCACCAGAGTGGCAGCTGCGCTGGGAAAACGCCGTGACCAGCCTGGGCCTGCCCGTGCACCGCATGCCCAGCGGCGCCGGCCACGACGCCATGAAGCTGCATGAAATCATGCCGCAAGCCATGCTGTTTGTGCGCGGCCAAAACGCCGGCATCAGCCACAACCCGCTCGAATCCAGCACCAGCGACGACATGCAACTGGCGGTCGGGGCTTTCGCGCACTTGCTGGAACAGTTGTGCGGTCTGGCCGAATGAAGTCTGCCCTACAAAACACCCGGAACCCCATTGACATAACTCCTTCAAGCATGACAACCTACACCCAACTTGACGCCTGGATCGACGCCCACTTTGACGAACAGGTGCGCTTTTTGCAGGAACTCATCCGCGTCCCCACCGACACGCCGCCGGGCAACAACGCGCCCCACGCCGAGCGCACCTTTGAGCTGCTGCAGGCCATGGGCATCGAGCCCGAGAAGCACCCGGTGCCAGCGCCTGAGGTGCAGGCCGCCGGGCTGCAAAGCATCACCAATCTGATCGTGCGCCACCGTTACGGTGCGGGCGGCAAAACCATCGCACTCAATGCCCATGGCGACGTGGTCCCGCCCGGCGAGGGCTGGACGCACGACCCCTACGGCGGCGAGATTGAGGACGGCAAAATTTACGGCCGTGCCAGCGCGGTGAGCAAGTGCGACTTTGCCACCTTCACGTTTGCCATGCGCGCGCTGGAGGCTGTGTGCCAACCTGACAAAGGCAGCCTTGAGCTGCTGTTCACCTACGACGAGGAATTTGGCGGTGAAGTGGGTCCGGCCTGGTTGCTGCAACACCAACTCACCCAGCCCGACCTGATGATTGCCGCGGGCTTCAGCTACCAGGTGATCACAGCGCACAACGGCTGCCTGCAACTCGAAGTGACGGTGCACGGCCAGATGGCGCACGCCGCCATTCCCGAATCGGGCGTCGATGCGCTGCAGGCTGCGGTAAAGATTTTGAACGTGCTGTACGCACAGAACACGCTGTACCAAGCCATCAGCTCGAAGGTGCCGGGCATCACACACCCTTATCTGAACGTCGGACTGATCCAGGGCGGCACCAACACCAACGTGGTGCCGGGAAAAGTCAGCTTCAAGCTTGACCGGCGCATGATCCCGGAAGAAAACGCGGCCGAGGTCGAAGCCCATCTGCGCCAGCTGATTGCCGGGACCGCCGCCGCATTGCCGGGCATCACGGTCGATGTCAAGCGCCTGTTGCTGGCCCATGCGATGCAGCCCCTGCCCGGCAACCAGCCGCTGGTCACCGCCATCCAGCAACACGGCAAGGCCATCTTCAAAGAAGAGATTCCGGCCATGGGTACGCCGCTGTACACCGACGTGCGGCTGTTTGCCCAACGGGGCATCCCGGGGGTGATCTACGGTGCCGGGCCGCGCACGGTGCTGGAATCCCACGCCAAGCGCGCCGACGAGAGGCTGGCACTGGAAGACCTGCGCCGCGCCACCAAAGTCATTGCCCGCACCCTGCATGACTTGCTGAGTTAACCTGGATCAAGACTCTTTGTAATAGCGGGCCGACGCACACCAACTTTCGTCTTGGCCCTGTCGGAAAGCACCCCCTGCGGGTGTAAAGTGCGTGCCATCTATTTCACAAGGAAACCAAGATGAGTAATGAACTTTCACCGGCAGAACTGGCCTTGGGCGACGCATCGCGCGACTACCACCGCTTTCCCACTCGCGGCAAAATTTCTGTCAACGCCACCAAACCGCTGGTCAACCAGCGTGATCTGGCGCTGGCTTACTCGCCTGGCGTGGCCTACCCCTGCCTGGACATCCAGGCCAACCCCGATCTGGCCTACGACTACACCAGCCGTGGCAATCTGGTGGGCGTGATCACCAACGGCACGGCCGTGCTGGGGCTGGGCGACATTGGCCCGCTGGCGGGCAAGCCGGTGATGGAGGGGAAGGGCTGCCTGTTCAAAAAATTTGCCGGTGTCGATGTATTTGACATCGAGCTCGACGAGCGCGACCCCGACAAACTTATCGAAATCATTGCCGCACTCGAACCCACGCTGGGCGGCATCAACCTCGAAGACATCAAGGCGCCCGAGTGTTTTTACATTGAAGAAAAACTCAAGGCCCGCATGGGCATTCCGGTGTTCCACGACGACCAGCACGGCACCGCCATCATCAGCAGTGCCGCACTGATCAACGCCCTGGAACTGGTGGGCAAAAAGATCGGCGACGTGAAAGTGGCGGTGTCGGGTGCCGGCGCGGCAGCCATCGCCTGCCTGAACGTGATGGTCGGCCTGGGTGTGCAGGTCAAGAACGTGTTTATTTGCGACTCCAAGGGCGTGGTTTACAAAGGTCGCCCTGGCGGTTATGACGAGTCGAAGGCCCGTTTCGAGCAAGACACCAGCGCCCGCACACTGGCCGATGCTGTCAACGAGGCCGATGTGTTCCTCGGTTGCTCGGCCGCTGGCGTGCTGACCCAAGACATGGTCAAAACCATGGCCAGCCAGCCCATCATCCTGGCACTGGCCAACCCCGAACCTGAAATCCGGCCGGAACTGGCCAAGGCGGTGCGGCCCGATTGCATCATCGCCACCGGCCGCTCGGACTACCCGAACCAGGTCAACAACGTGCTGTGCTTCCCCTACATTTTCCGCGGCGCGCTGGACTGCGGCGCCACCAAAATCACCGAGGAAATGAAGCTGGCCTGTGTGCGCGAGATCGCCGAACTGGCCAAGGCCGACATCAGCGAAGAAGTGGCCCATGCCTACGCCGGACAGGACCTGGCCTTTGGCGTGGACTTCATCATTCCCAAACCGTTTGACTCGCGCCTCATCCTGCGCATTGCGCCCGCCGTGGCCGCAGCGGCCGAGGCCTCAGGCGTGGCCAAGCGGCCGATCAAGGACATGGACGCTTACCGTCGTCAATTGTCACGCTTCATTTACTCCACCGGCTTGCTGATGGAGCCGGTGTTCAACGCTGCCCGCAATGCGCCCGACAGCGCCAAACGGGTCGCCTATGCCGAAGGTGAAGACGATCGCGTACTGCGCGCGGCCCAACTCGTGGTCGAAGGCGGGCTGGCACGCCCGATCCTGATTGGCCGCCCGGCGGTGATCGAGGCGCGCATCCTGAAGGCCGGCTTGCGCCTGCAGTTGGGCCGGGACTTTGACTGCTGCAACCCCGAAGATGATCCGCGTTTTCGCCAGTACTGGGAAACCTACCACCAGATCATGGGCCGCCATGGCGTCAGCCCCGAAGCAGCCAAGGCCGCCGTGCGCCGCTCCACCACCACCATTGCCGCGCTGATGGTCAAGCTCGGCGATGCCGATGCCATGCTGTGCGGACTGCATGGCCGCTTTGACGTGCACCTCGACCATGTGCGCGACATCCTGGGCCTCAGGACGGGCGCCTCCGGCTTTGCCACGCTGAACGCCCTGATGCTGGAGCAATACTCCATCTTCGTCGCCGACACCTATGTCAACGAAGACCCCAGCGCCGAGCAACTGGCCGACATTGCCCGCATGGCCGCCGACGAAGTGCGCCGCTTTGGCATCGCACCCAAGATCGCCTTCCTGTCACACTCCAACTACGGCTCGTCGAACCGGGGCTCCGCCCGCAAAATGCGCCTGGCGCGCGACCTGTTCAAGGCGGTCTGCCCGGACACCGAATGCGACGGCGAGATGCAGGGCGATACGGCTTTGTCAGAAGACATCCGCCACGCCACCCTGCTCGACAACACCTTGAGCGGCGCAGCCAACATCCTGATTTGCCCGAATCTGGACTCGGCCAACATCCTGTTCAATGTGCTCAAGATGACAGGCAGCAACGGCCTGACCGTCGGCCCGATCCTGCTGGGCTCCGCCGCGACCGCGCATGTGCTCACCCCGTCATCGACCGTGCGCCGGGTGGTCAACATGACGGCACTGGCGGTGGCGGATGTGAGCGCGCTGCGCTAAGCCGGGTGCAACACTGAAAACCGTCCTCCACTGATGCAATGAGCTGGCACGCCCAACTAGACATTGCCTACCGACTGGAACAGCAGCGCAGCGTGGCGCGCCATAAGCACAACGGGCCGCTGCGCGTGCTGCAAAGCCTTTATCCCGAGGGGGATGCGGTTTGCCACAACGTGCTGGTGCATCCTCCCGGCGGCCTGGTGGGCGGTGACACGCTGGACATCGCCATCACGGCGTGCGGCGCCGCCCACGGCCTGATCACCACCCCCGGCGCCACCCGCTTTTATCGCTCGCTGGGTGAGCCGGCGGTGCAGCGCACCCGGATCCAGCTCACCGACCAGGCGCGACTGGAATGGTTGCCGCTGGAAGCCATCGCCTACAACGCCTGCCTGGCCGAAAACCACCTGAGCATCTCGCTTGGGCCTGAGGCCGAATTCATGGGCTGGGACCTCACCGCCTTCGGCCTGCCCAGTGCGAAGCTGCCGTTTGATACTGGCCAGTTTTTGCAGCACATCGAAGTGCCCGGTGTCTGGCTGGAGCGTGGCCTGATGCAGGCCCATGACCTCCGCCTGATGAACGGCCCGCTGGGTCTGGCCGGGCAGCGCTGCATGGCTTCGCTGTTTTTTGTCAGTGGCAGCAAAATGACACGCAACCGTCGCGAAGCCGGTCTGGAACTGGCCCGCCAGGTGATCGCCACCCACGCCTTGGGCGCCACAGCGGGCGCGACCTGCCCGAACGAGCAGGTGATGGTGCTGCGGGTCCTGGCACCTTTGGTGGAACCCGCGGCGGACCTGCTGCGCCAGGTGTGGCAGGTTTGGCGGCAACACTTCTGGCAATTGCCAGCGACCGTGCCGCGCATCTGGTCGACCTAATCAGTTGGGGTCAGAGCACGTCGCTTTGCGAGTGGTCTGACCCGCAAAGTCTCAGGTCTTAAATCGCCACCAACTGGCGCACGCCGTCAATCTCCATGTTGGCGCCCAGACCCTGGGCGCGCACGGCACCGCGTTCCATCACCACATAATCATCGGCCAGTTCCTCGGCGAAGTCGTAGTACTGCTCGACCAGCACAATCGCCATGTCGCCGCGGTCGGCCAGCATGCGAATAACACGACCGATGTCCTTGATGATGCTGGGCTGGATGCCCTCGGTGGGCTCGTCCAATATCAGCAGCTTGGGGCCGGCCGCCAGCGCGCGGGCAATGGCCAGCTGCTGCTGTTGCCCGCCTGACAAATCCCCACCACGACGCTGCAGCATCTGCTTTAACACGGGAAAAAGTTCGAACAGTTCGGGCGGGATCGGTGTGCTGGCAGGCTTGTAGGCCAGGCCCATGGCCAGGTTTTCCTGCACCGTGAGGCGGCCAAAAATCTCGCGGCCCTGCGGCACAAAACCGATGCCGGCGCGGGCGCGCTCGTAGGGCGTGGCGTTCTGAATCGGTCGGCCATCAAACTCGATGCCGCCGCTCTTGATCGGCACCAGGCCCATCAGGCTTTTCAGCAGCGTGGTCTTGCCCACGCCGTTGCGCCCCAGAATCACGGTGACTTTGCCTAAAGTGGCCTGCAGGCTGACGTCACGCAGGATGTGCGAGCCGCCGTAGTATTGGTTGATGTTTTTGACGTTCAGCATACGGTTGCCATCTCAGCGGCCCAGATAGACTTCGATGACCCGCTCATCCGCCTGCACCTGCGCCAGCGTGCCTTGCGCCAGCACCGCGCCGTCGCACAGCACGGTGACAATGTCGGAAATCGTGTTGATGAAACTCATGTCATGCTCCACCACCATCAGCGAGTGTTTGCCCTTGAGGCTTAAAAACAGCTCGGCGGTGCGCTCGGTTTCCTCGTCGGTCATGCCGGCCACCGGCTCGTCGAGCAGCAGCAGCTTGGGGTCCTGCATCAGCAGCATGCCGATTTCCAGCCACTGCTTTTGGCCATGGCTCAGGTTGCCGGCCTGGCCGCGCACGCTGTCCGCCAGATGGATCGTGTGCAGCACCTCCGCGAGGCGGTCGCTCTGTGTGGAGTCGAGTCGGGAAAACATCGAACTGGTGACGGTCTTGTTGGTTTTCAGCGCCAGCTCCAGGTTCTCGAACACGCTCAACTGCTCGAACACCGTGGGCTTCTGGAACTTGCGGCCGATGCCCATCTGGGCAATTTCGGATTCC
>NZ_JAMPXE010000102.1 GCF_023701345.1 Rhodoferax sp.
ACGCACCGAGCTATTCCGGTTTGCAGGAACAACTCATCGCCGCCGGCATTGGTGCCGTGATCGGCTTTTACGATGGTTTTTTTGGGCCCGGCACCGGCAGTTTTCTGGTGTTCCTGTTTGTGCGCCTGCTGGGCTATGACTTTTTAAGCGCCTCGGCAGCGGCCAAGCTGGTCAATACCGCCACCAACCTGTCGGCGCTGGCGCTGTTCATCGCCAAGGGCCACATCTGGTGGCACTTCGTGCTGGCCATGGCGCTGGCCAATGTGCTCGGCAGTCTGCTGGGCACGCGGCTGGCACTCAAGCACGGCACCGGCTTTGTGCGCATCGTATTTTTGCTGGTGGTCAGCGCCCTGATCCTCAAGACCAGTTACGACGCGTTTTTGCGCTAAGGGTTTGACCTCAGCGGAGCGCGGCCACCGGGGTTGAAGCGGCTGCGGCTGCCGAGGCAGCGTCCGGCGGCGCCGCGACGGCTTGCACGCCACGCGGCCAGAGCACATCGGCGGCCAGCCGCGGCTGGCCCACTGGCGCCGAAGCGAGCCCTTTGCGCACCAGGGCCAGGTCTTCCTCGTTGGGGTATTGACCCAGCAACCAGTAATCAAAGGCGCGCCGGGCCATCGGTGCGGCAGAGACCGAGCCAAAGCCGGCGTTTTCCACAATCACGGCAATCGCCATTTTGGGATCTTCGGCCGGGGCAAAGGCAATGTAGAGCGCGTGGTCGCGCTGGCGCTCTTCCATGCGGGCGGCGTTGTATTTTTCGTTTTTTCCGAGCGACACGGCTTGCGCGGTTCCGGTCTTGCCACCGCTGAGGTAGCTGGCCCCGGCAAATACGCGGCGCGAGGTGCCCTCTTGCGTCACCCCCACCATGGCGCGGCGGATGGTCTCCAGGTGCTCCGGCTTGAAACCCAGGTTTTCTGCAGGCTGAGGTGCGATCGGCACACTGACCTGGCTGCTGGCGTCCTGGGTCGCCAGCACCAGTTGGGGCGGATGCTTGATGCCATGGTTGGCCAAAATCGCGGTGGCCTGCGCCAGTTGCAGCATGGTGAAACTGTTGTAGCCCTGGCCAATGCCCAGCGAGATGGTTTCGCCGGCGTACCATCTTTGCTGTTCCGGGCGCTTGAAGTAGTTGCGCTTCCAGTCCGTGCTGGGCAGCACGCCGCGCACCTCGCCAAAGATGTCAATGCCGGTGAGCTGGCCAAAGCCCAGCGGTTTCATGAAGTCGTGCATGGCATCGACACCCAGCTCGTTGGCCAGCGAGTAAAAGTAGACATTGCTTGACTCGACGATGGCGCGGTGCATGTCCATGATGCCACCGCGCTCATTTTCAGGGCTGCCAAAACGGTGACCGCCAAACATGAAAAAACCGGGGTCGTTGATCTGCATGCTGGCCGAGCGCTTGCCGGTGCTCAAGGCCGCCAGGGCCATGAAAGGCTTGTAGGTGGAGCCCGGCGGATAAGTGCCGCGCAGCGCCCGGTTCAGCAGGGGCTTGTCGATCGACTCGTTGAGCCCCTGCCAGCTTTCCTGGTCAATGCCTTCGACAAACAGGTTCGGGTCGAAGGTGGGCTTGCTGACAAACGCCAGCACCTCGCCGGTTTTGGGGTCCAGCGCCACCAGCGCACCCCGGCGTTCGCCAAACATGTCTTCAACGAGTTTTTGCAGCTTGATGTCAATCGACAGCTTGATGGTGTGGCCCGGGGTTGAGGACTGGCTCGACAGGCGCCGGGTGGCGCGGCCACCGGCCGAGGTCTCCATCGCATCAATGCCGGTGATGCCGTGCAGTTGCGCCTCAAAGCTCTGCTCGACACCGAGCTTGCCGATGTACTCGGTGCCACGGTAATTGGCGGCATCTTCCGATTCGTCGAGTTTTTCTTTTTCCGAAGTGTTGATGCGCCCGATGTAGCCAATCACATGGCTGGCCAACTCGCCATACGGATAGCTGCGAAACAGCCGCGCCTTGATGTCGACACCGGGAAAACGGTAGCGTTGCGCGGCAAAGCGGGCCACTTCCTGGTCGTTGAGGCGGCTGCGCAGCGGGATGGATTCAAAACTCTTGCCCTCCTCGCGCAGCTTTTTGAAGCGGCGCCGGTCACGCGGCGTGATCTCAAGAATTTGCGCCAGTTGGTCGATGGTTTGCGCCAGGTCAGGCACCTTGGATGGCGTGATTTCCAGTGTGTAGGCCGAATAATTGGTGGCCAGCACGATGCCGTTGCGATCCAGAATCAGGCCGCGATTAGGCACGATGGGCAAAATAGCCGTGCGGTTGTTTTCGGCCTGGGCGCGCAAATCGTCGTGGCGCAGCACCTGCAGATAAAAAAGCCGGGCGGCAAGCAGCCCAAAACAGAGCAGCACCACGACACTGGCCACCAGCACCCGCAGGCGAAAACGGGCCAGCTCAAGTTGAACGTTGCGGATGATCTTCATGCGCGCTTTAACAGGATGACTTCACCAGGGCGCTCACAGGGGCCGGTTGGCGTCCGGGTTGGGCGCGCGCTTTTGCGGCAACAGCAACAGCACACTGACGGCCGGCCACAACAGCGCCTCCAGAACCGGTGCCAACAGCATCGACCAGCCAGGAAAGTCGTCCCCGGCGAGCAGGCGCACCAGCAGCGTCAGGGCATGGGCAACCACAAACAGGGGCAACACCTGGGCCGCTTGCGATGGCACGCTGAACCAGAGCAGGCGGCGATGCATGGCAATGGCCAGAAAACTCAGGACAGCGTAAGCCAGGGCGTGCTGCCCGAGCAGCGCGCTTTGGTGCACATCCATCGCCAGACCCAGCGCGAAAGCTGCCGTCATGCCGACCCGCAGCGGCTGATGGATGGTCCAGAACACCAGCGCCAGCGCCAGCAGGTCGGGGAGCCAGGCCGTGCGTCCGAGCAGGCCCATATTGAGCAGCATGTTGCCGCCCAGCGCGACCAGCAGGCTGCTCCAGATGAAGAGCGAGCTCGCCGGCAACAGCAATTGCTGGCCACGCGGCATGATCATGGCTGCTCTCCCTTGCTGGCGCGTCCGGTCTCGCCCGGCACGGTCGGTCGGTCCGGCATCTGCCCGGCCAGCGGTTGCAACACCAGCACATGCAGACTGCCGTCAAGGCGGGCAATGGGCTGTGCCGTGATGCGGGCAAAAGCCGAGTCGGCGCGGCGTTCGATTTTCAGCACACGACCGACCTGCAAACCGGGCGGGTAGATGCCGTCGACACCGCTGGTGGTCAGCAGGTCACCGGCGGCCATGTCCACATTGGCGTCCATGTAGCGCAACTCCAGCGTACCGCTGCTCAAGGTGGCGTTGCCGAAGGCCAGCCCGCGGGCGCCGGTGCGTACATTCAGCACCGGTATCGCCTGATTGGGGTCGGTGATCAAGGTGACTTCGCTCACCATCGGATAGACCCGGGTCACCTGGCCCAGAATACCGGTTTCGTCCAGCACCGGCGCGCCGGCTGCCACCGCCTGCAGCGAGCCCTTGTCGATGATGACTTTGCGGGTGTACGGATCGGCGGCGTCATACAGCACCTGGGCCGCCAGGGCGGGCGTGTTGATGCGTGCGCGCATCGTCAGCAAGTCGCGCAGACGGGTGTTTTCGAGCGTGAGTTGTTCCACCTGCTGGGCCCGTTGGGACTGCAGCCCGAGCTGGTATTGCGCCGCCGCCTCCCTGGTTTGGGAACGATTGAGGGATTCAAAATACTGGCTGCCACCCTGGCCCCAGATGATCGGGCGCAGCGCCAGCCACTGCACCGGGTAAAGCACCGTGGCGATCGCGCTGCGCATCGGCTGGATCACATGAAAACGCAGATCGGCCACCATCAGCAACAGCGCCAGCGCGCTGAAAAAAACAAGCTTGGACAGAGCGGACGGGCCCTGCCTGAAAAATGGCGGTGGCGTGCCGTCCAGCGTACCGAGTGGCATCGCTGTGTGGCCCGTTTATTCGCTGGTAAAAATGGAGCCCAGGCGTTCCATTTGTTCCAGCGCAATGCCGCAACCGCGCACCACGCAGGTCAGCGGGTCTTCGGCCACCAGCACCGGCAGGCCGGTTTCTTCGGCCAGCAGGCGGTCCAGGTCACGCAGCAGGGCGCCACCGCCGGTCAGCATCATGCCGCGGTCGGCAATGTCGGCACCCAACTCGGGCGGGGTTTGTTCCAGCGCGTTCTTGACCGCCGACACGATGTTGTTGATCGGATCGGTCAGAGCTTCGAGGATTTCGTTGCTGGAAATGGTGAAGCTGCGCGGCACGCCTTCGGAGAGATTACGGCCGCGCACTTCCATCTCGCGCACTTCGCTGCCCGGAAAGGCCGAGCCAATTTTCTTCTTGATCGCCTCGGCGGTCGGCTCGCCGATCAGCATGCCGTAGTTGCGCCGGATGTAGTTGATGATGGCGTCGTCGAAACGATCGCCACCGACACGCACGCTGCCCTTGTAGACCATGCCGCCCAGCGAAATGACGCCGACCTCGGTGGTGCCGCCGCCAATGTCGACCACCATCGAGCCACTGGCCTCGGACACTGGCAGACCGGCACCGATGGCCGCGGCCATCGGTTCCTCGATCAGGTAAACGTCGCTGGCACCGGCGCCGAGCGCGCTTTCGCGGATGGCGCGGCGCTCGACCTGGGTGGAACCACAGGGCACGCAGATGATGATGCGCGGGCTGGGGCGGAAGATGGAGCGCGGGTGCACCATCTTGATGAACTGTTTGAGCATTTGCTCGGTCACCGTGAAATCGGCAATCACGCCGTCTTTCATCGGGCGAATGGCTTCGATGTTGCCGGGCACCTTGCCCAGCATGGCCTTGGCTTCCTTGCCGACGGCCTGGATCGTTTTCTTGCCTTGCGGACCGCCTTCGTGGCGGATGGCAACGACCGACGGCTCGTCGAGCACAATGCCCTTGTCGCGCACGTAAATCAGGGTGTTGGCGGTGCCAAGGTCAATGGCGAGGTCAGTCGAGAAATACTGACGAAATGTTCCAAACATGGATAAGTCCTTTGGGGCACATGGGGCGCTTCGGCTCACATGTCGCCGGGTAACGGGTTCAAAATGGGTGTTTTTGGGCTAAAGGCCGCGCTGGGGCGCATGGCTGCTCAAGGGATGGATAATAACCTATTGCCTGTGCATAACCCTGCAAAAGACCTTGTGATGGCTTTCATTTACACCCTGTTTCGATTGAACACCCATGCCACTTTCTACTGCTGATATTGACCGTCTGGCCCATTTGGCCCGCCTCGGCCTGGCACCGGACGAGCGCACCCGCCTGTGCACGCAACTCAATGATTTTTTTGGCATTGTTGAAAAAATGCGCGCCGTCGACACCAGCGGCATCATCCCGCTGGCGCATCCGGTGGAGATCATGGGCGATGTGGCGCTGCGCCTGCGCGACGACATCGCCAGCGAGCCCAACCAGCGCGAAGCCAACCAGCGCAATGCGCCAGCGCTCGATGCCGGCCTGTTTCTGGTACCCCGGGTGATCGAATAAACAAGAACGAATCCTCTCATCATGACGCAAATTACCTCTGATCTGCATGATCTGACGGTGGCCCAACTGGCCACGCAATTACGCGAGCGCAAGGTCTCGGCTGTTGAAGCCGCCCAGCATTTTCTGAGCCGTGCCGCGATACACACCAAACTCGGTGCATTTCTGGACAGGCAGCCCGACGTCACGCTGGCGCAGGCCCGTGCCGCCGATGAGCGCCTGGCCGCCGGCAACGCCGGCCCGCTGACAGGCGTGCCGCTGGCGCACAAGGACATCTTTGTGACGCGTGATTTCGCCACCACCGCGGGCTCCAGAATGCTCAAGGGCTACCACTCGCCGTTTGACGCCACAGTGGTGACCAGGCTCGGTGCCGGCGTACCGGGCGGCAGCCCGGGAGCGGGGATGGTGACCCTGGGTAAACTCAACTGCGACGAATTCGCCATGGGCTCGGCCAATGAAAACTCGGCCTACGGCCCGGTCAAAAACCCGTGGAACCTGTCCTGCACCCCCGGCGGCTCCTCGGGCGGCAGCGCCGCCGCGGTGGCCGCGCGCCTGACACCGGCCGCCACCGGTACCGACACCGGCGGCTCGATCCGCCAACCCGCGTCGTTCTGCGGTGTCACCGGCATCAAGCCCACCTATGGTCGCGCCTCGCGTTACGGCATGGTGGCCTTTGCCTCCAGCCTCGACCAGGCCGGGCCGCTGGCGCGCAGCGCCGAAGACTGCGCCCTGCTGCTCAGCGCCATGTGCGGCCCCGACCCGGACCGCGATTCCACCTCGCTCGACGTGCCGGCCGAGGACTTCAGCCGCAGCCTCAACGCCGAACTGGCCGGCTTGCGCATTGGCATTCCGGCCGAATTTTTTGGCGAAGGACTGGCGCCCGATGTGCGTGCTGCGGTCGATGCCGCCTTGAAAGAATTGGAGCAACTCGGCGCCAGGCTGGTGCCGATCTCGCTGCCGCGCACCGAGCTGTCGATTCCGGTGTACTACATCATTGCGCCGGCCGAAGCATCAAGCAACCTGAGCCGCTTTGACGGCGTCAAGTTCGGCTTCCGGGCCAAGCAGTACACCGACCTCAACGACATGTACCTGCAAACCCGCGAGCAGGGTTTTGGCGACGAGGTCAAGCGCCGCATCATGATCGGCACCTATGTGCTGAGCCATGGCTACTACGATGCCTACTACCTGCAGGCGCAAAAAATCCGCCGCATGATTGCCGACGATTTTCAACAGGCGTTCGCCGTCTGCGACGTGATTGCGGGACCGGTGGCACCCACCGTGGCCTGGAAACTCGGCGGCCACAGCGACCCCCTGACCGACTACCTGGCCGACATCTTTACTCTGCCGGCGTCGCTGGCGGGCTTGCCCGGCATGAGTCTGCCGGTGGGTTTTGGCGCCGGACACCTGCCTGTGGGCCTGCAACTGATTGGCAACTACCTGACCGAGTCGCGCCTGCTGAACGTGGCGCACCGCTTCCAGCAAGCCACCGATTGGCACACGGCCAAGCCGCAAGGAATTTGAAGATGAACACCCCTGTGCAAGAAACAAAACCCGCTGACTCCTCCTTGCTGATCATGGGTTACGAGGTCGTCATCGGCTTCGAGACCCACGCCCAGCTCTCCACCCAATCCAAGATTTTCAGCCGCGCACCGACCGCTTTTGGCGCCGCGCCCAACACCCAGGCCTGCGCCGTGGACCTGGCCTTGCCCGGCACCCTGCCGGTGATGAACAAGGGGGCCGTGGAGCGCGCCATTGAATTGGGCCTGGCGCTGGGCTCGCACATTGCCGAGCGCAGCATTTTTGCCCGCAAGAACTACTTTTACCCCGACCTGCCCAAGGGCTACCAGATCAGCCAGTTCGAGATACCGGTGGTGCAAGGCGGCGCGGTGGAGTTTTACCTGGGCGACGAGAAAAAATCGGTGCGACTGGTGCGCGCCCACCTCGAAGAAGACGCCGGCAAATCGCTGCACGAGGACTTCATTGGCCAGACCGGCATCGACCTGAACCGCGCCGGCACGCCCCTGCTGGAAATCGTCACCGAGCCTGACATGCGCTCCAGTGCCGAGGCCGTGGCCTACGCCAAGGAACTGCACAAAATTGTCACCTGGATTGGCATTTGCGACGGCAACATGCAGGAAGGCTCGTTCCGCTGCGACGCCAATGTGTCGGTGCGCAAGCCCGGCGCGCCGCTGGGCACGCGCCGCGAGATCAAGAACCTGAACAGTTTCAAGTTCATGCAACAGGCCATCGACTACGAGATCCGCTGGCAAATCGAGGAACTCGAAGACGGCCGCGCCATCGAGCAGGCCACCGTGCTGTTCAACCCCGACACCGGCGAAACACGCGCCATGCGCAGCAAGGAAGACGCCGCCGACTACCGTTACTTTCCCGACCCCGATCTGCCGCCGCTGGTGATCGCGCCCGAATGGGTGGAACGGGTGCGCGCCGGGATGACCGAGCTGCCGCGCGTGATGGCGCAGCGTTTTGTGCGCGACTACGGCCTGTCGGACTATGACGCCACGGCGCTGACGCAAAGCCGCGAGGTGGCGGCGTATTTTGAAGCCGCCACCCAGGCCTGCGGCCAGCCCAAACTGGTCGGCAACTGGATCATGGGCGAGGTCTCGCGCCGGCTCAACCTGGCCGAGGCTGATATCAGCGCCTGCCCCATCACGCCAGCGCAATTGGCGCAACTGGTCGGCCGCATCCAGGACGGCACCATTTCGAACAATGCCGCACGCCAGGTGCTCGATGCGTTGTGGTCAGACCCGCAAGGCTCGGTCAATGCCATCATCGAAGCCAGGGGTCTCAAACAGATGAACGACAGCGGCGCGCTGGAAAAGATCGTCGATGCTGTGCTGGCCGCCAACCCGAAGAATGTGGCCGAGTTTCGCGCCGGTAATGCCAAGGCGCTCAACGCGCTGGTGGGGCAGATCATGAAGGGCAGCCAGGGCAAGGCCAATCCGCAGCAGGTCAACGCCTTGTTGTTGCAAAAGTTGGCCTGATGACCCAAGCCAGGCAGCGCACAACCCGGTCGTGGGCTCCTGGGTTCAACGCGGCATACTCGCTATGGCCGGCGTCGGGTTGGCCTGCCAGAGTGGCTCCAGGCGCTGCCGTTCTTCGTCAAAACGTGTATTGACCGCCTGGATTTCCTTGTCCTTCTCGGCCAGAAAGCGCTCCTGCTCGGCCAGGGTTTTTGTCACCGCAGCGAGCTGCCGTTGCAACTTGGCCGGCGCCTTGCTTGGATTGCTGGCATAAAACGCCATCTCGTCGTTCAGTTTGCTGCGCTCGGCCAGCAGGTCTTTCATGCGCTCGGCACCCACCTGCCTGACGAGCAGAACTTGAGCCAGTGCCTCTTCCCGGCCTTTCTGATGCGCAACCAGGTTGGGGTAGCGGATCAACAATGCCCGATCCATCCTTTTTTCTTCTTCTTTTCTGGCACGTTCCTTTTGCTCGGCCCGGATCCTGACCTCGGACTGGCTCTGTTCGTAAGGGGTCAAGACCGGCCCGATTCTGGCTTTGACGGTGCCGCTCGGATTGAGAATTGTCTGCTCGCGGTCATTACATTCGACGATCGGGCGGTCTGAGGTGAGCTTGCGTCCGCTGGCATCGGTGCAGGTGTAAATCTGGGGCGTGGGACCGGCCACGGTCTGGGCGGAAAGCGTGACGCCGAACGAAACAAGTGCCAGCCCACCAGCAGCAGAAAGCCATGTTCGGGATGGTCGCAGACTCATGGTGATTTATCACCCACCCCATAGCGCGCCCGATAGGCCTGCACCCGCTGGTGGGCATCGGCCAGACCTGGCACACGGTGTTGTTCCAGATAATGCATCAGGTCGTCCAGTCGGGCAATGGCGCACACTTGCAAACCCAGTTGTTGTTGCACATACTGCACGGCACTGTGGTTGACATCGAGGCCATTTTCAGTGGCTTTTTCCTGCCGGTCCAGGGCGATGACCACCGCCTGGGCCCGGGCACCGGCCGCCTGGATCAGGGCAATGGATTCGCGCACGGCCGTCCCTGCCGACATCACGTCGTCAACGATCAGGACCCGGCCTTGCAGCGGGGCACCGACCAGACTACCACCTTCGCCATGGTCTTTGGTTTCCTTGCGGTTGTAGGCAAACGGCACGTTGCGGCCCAGCCGCGCCAACTCCACCGTGAGAGCGGCACCCAGTGGAATGCCCTTGTAGGCCGGGCCAAAAATCATGTCGAATTCAAGGCCGCTGGCCAGCAGGCGCTGCGCATAGAATTGCGCCAAGCGGCCCAGCTTGGCACCGTCGTCAAACAGGCCTGCGTTGAAAAAATAGGGGCTCAAGCGCCCGGCTTTGGTTTTGAATTCACCGAAGCGCAGCACCCCGCAGTCCACCGCAAACTGAACGAATTCCAGCGCCAGCGCATCCTGGCCGGGCGTCTGTATAGTTTGGGGTTCATAACGCTCTGACATGAAAAAATCCTTGTTCAAATTAACCAGCCTGAACCTCAACGGCATTCGCTCGGCCTGCAGCAAAGGCCTGCCGGCCTGGATCGCTCAACATGCCCCTGATTGTATTTGTGTACAGGAAGTCAAGGCCCAGAGCGATGATGTGCAGTGCCGTTTTGAGCAACTGGCTGAACTGCGCGGTTATTTTCATTTTGCCGCAAAAAAAGGCTACTCTGGGGTAGGAATATACAGTCGCCAGCAACCCAGTGAGGTCTTGACGGGTTTTGGCGACCCCGAATTCGACGCCGAAGGGCGTTATGTGGAGTTGCGCTTTGACAGCGGGGCCGTCAAACGCTCCATCATCAGCTGTTATTTTCCCAGCGGCTCGTCGAGCGAAGAACGGCAGCAGGCCAAGTTCAGGTTTCTGGACGCGATCTATCCGCATTTGCAGCGTCTGAAAACCGAGCGCGAATTTGTGCTGTGCGGCGATGTCAACATTGCCCACCAGAAAATTGACCTCAAGAACTGGAAAAGCAATCAGAAAAACTCCGGCTTTCTGCCCGAGGAGCGGGCCTGGATGAGCCAGCTGCTCGGTGACGGTGGCCTGGTGGATGTGTACCGCCAGTTGCACCCCGACGCCACCGATGAAGCCTACACCTGGTGGAGCAACCGGGGCCAGGCCTATGCCAAGAACGTCGGCTGGCGGCTGGACTACCACCTGGCCACCCCGGCGTTGGCGGCAGGGGCCAGAAACGTGGCCATCTACAAAACCGAGAAGTTCTCGGACCACGCGCCCATCACGGTTGAATACGACTGGCAGGCATGACCGTCAACGCCCCCGCCACCAAACCCTCGTGGATCAGCACCCTGCGGGTGTATCTGGAGCCCGCCAGCCTGCGCATGCTCATTCTGGGTTTTTCGGCCGGACTGCCTTTGCTGCTGGTGCTGGGCACCCTGAGCTTCTGGCTGCGCGAGGCCGGCATTGACCGCACCACCATCGGCTACCTGAGCTGGGTCGGCCTGGCCTATGCCTTCAAGTGGCTGTGGGCGCCGCTGGTGGACCGGCTGCCGATCCCGCTGCTGACGCGCTGGCTGGGGCGCCGGCGCAGCTGGTTGCTGCTGTCGCAACTGGCCATTGTCTGGGGCCTGATCGCCATGTCCTTCAACGACCCGCAAGTGGCGCTGACCCCGGTGGTATGGGGCGCCCTGGCGGTGGCCTTTGGCTCGGCCACGCAGGACATTGCGCTGGATGCCTTTCGTATCGAATCGGCCGACATCAACCGGCAGGCCGCGCTGGCGGCGTCCTACCAGACCGGCTACCGCCTCGCCATGATCTGGGCCGGCGCCGGCGTGTTGTGGATCGCGGCGGGCGCCCAAACCGCCGGACTGACGGGCTACCAGCACGGCGCCTGGCATACCGCTTACCTGGTCATGGCGGCCAGCATGGCGTTGGGCATCGTGACCGTGCTGGTCTCGCCCGAGCCCTTGCGCCGCCCGATGCCGGCGGCCAAGAACGCCATGGATTGGCTGCGCGGCGCGCTGGTAGAGCCGTTTGCCGACTTTTTACGCCGCTACCAGTGGCAGGCGGCGCTGATCCTGGCGCTGATTGCCGTCTACCGCATCAGCGACGTGGTGATGGGCATCATGGCCAACCCGTTTTATGTCGACATGGGCTACACCAAGGCGGAAGTCGCCACCGTCACCAAAATTTACGGCGTCATCATGACGCTGGCCGGTGCATTTATCGGCGGTGCCATGGCCATGCGGCTCGGGGTGATGCGGGTGCTGATGCTGGGCGCGGTGCTCAGTGCCGCCAGCAACCTGCTGTTTGCCGCCCTGAGCACGCGCGGCCATGACCTGACCGGGCTCATTGCTGTGATTTCGGCCGACAACCTGGCCGGCGGCATTGCCTCGGCCGCCTTCATTGCCTACCTGTCGGGCCTGACCAACGTCAACTACTCGGCCACCCAATACGCATTGTTCAGTTCCATGATGTTGCTGTTGCCCAAATTTATCGCCGGCTATTCAGGCATGTATGTCGATCATTTTGGCTATGGACACTTTTTCATTGCGACCGCCATGCTGGGCCTGCCGGTGTTGCTGCTGGTGTGGCTGGCAGCCCGTATGAAACCTGCCTGATTTACCCAACTTTACGCCGCCTTCAAACCCTGGATGCGGCTAAACATTAGACTCAAGTCAATGAACCAACACCTGCTGATGATCGAAGACGATGCGCGCCTGGCCAATATGGTGCGCGAGTATCTGGGCCAATCCGGCT
>NZ_JAMPXE010000103.1 GCF_023701345.1 Rhodoferax sp.
CCGCCCTTCACGTAGCGCATCAGCCGCCAGCACCTCGCGCGCCAGCCCGATGCCAATGTCCTGTTCCACAGCCTGAAGCATCAGGCCTGAGTCATTGAACGTGGCCACCGGGTTGACCACCACCCGGCTGCATCCCAGCGCAAACCAGCGCTCCCACAGCTTGACACTGCCGAGCAGGGGCTCATCGGCCAGCGCCTCTGTACCGCGTCCGTGCAAGCGACGTGCAGCAGCGGGTGATCCCAGCGCAATCAGCGGCGAATCAATCAGCTGCTCGGCCTGCAGACCGCGCCACGGGCCAGCCCCCTGGCGCAGTGCCACATGAAAACCTTCACGCTGCAGGTCGACAACTTGCTGCGAGGTATGCAATTCCAGGCTGATATCAGGGTGACGCTCGCGCCAGCGAGGCATGCGCGGCAACAACCAGCGCTGGGCAAACGATGGCAACAGCGTCAGCCGAATACGCTGTGCCTCACCTTTCGCAACAGCCGCAGCGGCGCGCAACCCCTCATCGAGCCGGTCCAGCGCAGGCTCGACGGCACGCTGCAAGGTGGCGCCGGCGGCGTTGAGCACGATGCGCCGACCCCGGCGGTCAAAGAGCTCAAAACCCACTTGTTCTTCCAGCAGCTTGATCTGCTGGCTGACCGCGCTGTGGGTCAGGTGCAGCTCTTGCGCAGCCGCACGCAGGTTGCCAAGCCGCGCCACAACGCGAAAGGCGGGCAAGGTATTCAAAGGCAATCGCGACATATATGGTAAGTATTACTGAACAAATAATGCAGAAATAAACGATATTTTTCTCATAATGTACTTGATAAGCTTACCAGCATGTTCAATCAACTCCTGGAGCTCATCATGAATACCACTTGCTGCCCAAGCCCAAGCACGATCACACCCATGGCCCCTGTCAAAGCCCGCGCCTTGATCGGCACTTGGGTAAAGGTTGCGCGCGATTTCTGGAGTCGCCTGATGCCCGCACGCCAGCGCCCAATGAGTGAGCACGATTTAACGGCACTCGACGGCTTGAGCGCGGAAACCCTGAAAGACATTGGTGCCCCGGAATGGCTGCTGGAGCGCGCACAGCGATCAGAAAACCGTGCCCGCCAAGAGGGCTTGTTCGAGCGTGACAGCATCAATTGGCGCTGATGCAGCGGCGGTGGCACCTGAAATGAGCACACCGGCGACCATGCATCGATGCGCGGCCGCCCACGGCGCGGCGCGCACTGGGATAATCGTGCCCCATGTCACTCCTGCCCCACCAACTCGAACTCTTAGCCCCGGCACGCGATGCCGCCATTGGCATTGAAGCCGTCAACCACGGGGCCGACGCCGTCTACATCGGCGGGCCGTCGTTTGGCGCGCGCACCAGCGCCGACAACACGGTCGCCGACATTGCCCGGCTGGTGGCGCACGCGCACCGCTTCAACAGCCGCATTTTTGTGACGATGAACACCATCCTGCGCGACGACGAGCTGGAAGGCGCGCGCACCCTGGCCTGGCAACTGTATGAGGCAGGCGTGGACGCGCTGATCGTGCAGGACATGGGATTGCTCAATTTGGACATGCCGCCGCTGCAATTGCACGCCAGCACCCAGTGCGACATCCGCACGCCCGAAAAAGCGCGTTTTTTGCAGGACGTGGGCCTGACCCAACTGGTGCTGGCGCGGGAGCTCACCCTGCCACAAATTGCCACTATGCGCGCCGCCACTGACCCGGCGCGCAGCACGCTGGAGTTTTTTGTCCATGGCGCCTTGTGCGTTGCCTACAGCGGCCAGTGCTACATCAGTGCGGCGCATACCGGGCGCAGCGCCAACCGCGGCGAATGCAGCCAGGCCTGCCGCCTGCCCTACCAGGTGGTCGACGACAAGGGCCGTTTTGTCGCGCACGACAAACATGTTTTGAGCATGAAAGACAACAACCAGAGCGACAACATCGCCGCGCTGGTGGATGCGGGTGTGCGCAGCTTCAAGATCGAAGGCCGCTACAAGGACATGGCCTATGTGAAAAACATCACGGCGCATTACCGCAAGCTGCTCGACGAACTCATTGAAGCGCGCCAATACAGCGCCGATCCGCTGGCGCGCGCCAGCAGCGGGCGCACCACCTTCAGCTTCACGCCCGACCCCAATCAGAATTTCAACCGCGAATTCACCGACTATTTTGTCAACGGCCGCCAGGACACGATTGGCGCCTTCGACACGCCCAAAAACCCGGGTCAGCCTATTGGCTTTGTCACCCAGGTCGGCCCCAACTGGGTTGATCTTGAGTTGAACGACCGCCAGACCGTGCTGCACAACGGCGACGGCCTGTGTTACTACGACCTGCAAAAGGAGCTGGTCGGCCTGGCCATCAACCGCGCCGAACTCGTCAGCGCCAAAAAAGGCAGCTGGCGTGTCTTCCCCAAGGATGCCCTGGCGGGCCTGAAAGACCTGCGCAAAGGCGTCGAGGTCAACCGCAACCGCGACGTCAACTGGCTGCATGGGCTCGACAAAAAGAGCAGCGAACGCCGTATCCAGGTCTGGGCACGACTGGCTGACAGCGCCCATGGCATCACCCTGACACTCACCGACGAAGACGGCTTCAGCGCCAGCGCCCAAACCACTCTGACGCTCACGCCGGCCAGGGACGAGACCGGTGCGCACGCAACATTGGTGGACAACGCCTCCAAACTGGGCAACACAATTTTTACCGCGACTGACGTGCAAGTGGCGTTTTCCCGGCCCTGGTTTGTGCCGGCCTCGGTGCTGAACACGCTGCGCCGCGAAGCCGCCCAAAAGCTGGAGGCGGCACGCGCTGCCGGCTTTGTGCGCTGGCTGCCCGGCCGGGCCGTGGATCCTGCTGCGCCCTACCCTGAAGACAGCTTGAGCTACCTGGCCAACGTCTTCAACCGGGCGGCGCGCACGTTTTATGCAAACCACGGCGTCAAGGTGATCGCCGCCGCCTACGAGGCGATCGAAGAGCCCGGTGAAGTGAGCCTGATGATCACCAAGCACTGCGTGCGCTTCTCGTTGAGCCTGTGTCCCAAACAGGCCAAGGGCGTGACCGGCGTGCAGGGCACGGTCAAGGCCGAACCGCTGCAGCTGATCAATGGACGCGAAAAACTCACGCTGCGGTTTGACTGCAAACCCTGCGAGATGCATGTGGTCGGCAAAATGAAACCGGCCGTGGCCAAACAATCCAGACAGGAGCTGGCCAGCGCGCGCGCCGATGCGGGCGCTCCACTGACTTTTTTCAAGACCCGTCCGGCCAGCAGCAGCGAATTCGGCCACTGAGCCCGGCTACCGGGGTCCGCGCAAGCGGTCCGCAAGGTGAATCGCGATGTTGCGTGTCAGTCGCTCACCCAGCAGCGGATCTTCCAAAACCAGTGCCTCATAAGCGTCACGCGTCAGCGACCAGACCACGGCCTCGCTGTCGGCAATGGCGTCGGCACTGCGTCCGGCGCCGTCGAGCATCGACATTTCACCCATCATGACCCCTGGCGAAAAGCTCACAAAGCGTTGCCTGACGGGTCCTTTGCCACCAATGATCGAGATCGAACCCTGCGTCAGCACATAGAGCCGGTCGCCCGGATCACCCTGACGAAATAAAGCTTCTCCTGCGCGCAGGTGGCGAACCTCCATGCGTTCCTTGACGTGCTCCAATGGTTGCACACCCAGACGCCTCATCAGCGAGGTGTCAGCCAGGGGCACGGCCATTTGCGACGCATCAATGCCCGCTTCGGTCAGCAACATCTGCTCGGCTGCTTCAATCGCCCGATCAGCATCCGGCCACCAGTCAGTCCGCCCGCCGTCGGGCAGGTTGGCGGGGAAACAGCCAAAAATTCTCAGCCGTTTACCGTGGACGTTGTCGGCGCTGACGCCGGCCAGCAGCAAGGACACACAACGGTGCTCAAGCTGGCTTGAGAGTTGTTGCAGCAGCATGGCGCCCGACGCATCGATCATGCTGACCAGACTCAGGTCGAGCACCAGACAACGGCAATCCGGCGCCAGGGCTTTCGCTTCGTTGTCCAGGCGCTCGGCACTGCCAAAAAACAGCGCCCCTTCCAGTTCAATCAGCACCACGCGCTGGCGCGCAACCTGCAGCAGACTGGCCTGCAAAGGGCCATAGATCCGGCGCGAAGGCCGTTCCAGGGCGCTGAATCGCCCGCGTATCAGGGAACGGTTCATGGCACTGATAAAGATCAGCATGGCCAGCAAGCTACCAAACCCGACGGCAGCCACAAAGCCAAATAACACCGTCACAAGGCCGACCAGCACGACCACCGCCAGACTGTGTCGCAGGTCTGGCGAGCGCTCGCCGGACAGCCATTGGCGCAACAACTGGCGCGTCCAGCGGTCACTGAGCGCCACTGCGATGGTCACCATGATGCCGGCCAGCACCACCTTGGGCAACAGGGCCAGCAGAGGTCCAGCCACGGCGTAGATCACAAAAAAAGCGACAACGGATGCGAGCGCCGGGCCGCGACCGATGGCTCCTTTTTTGAGCAGCAGCACGCAGCGTGCGTTGGAGAGCACCAGCGGCAGGCCGCCACACAAACCGCTCACCATATTGGCCGCCCCCAGCGCCCGCAGTTCCCGACCCGGATCGTGTCGGGAATGGCCATACTGGTCAGTGGCCAGCGCCACCAGCAACGACTCCAGCGAACCAATGACGGCCAGAACCGCGGCGGTCAAAAACACGGCCTTGCCGTGATCGCGCAGCAGCGTCCAGGCGTCACTATCGGCCAGCGTCTGCAAGGCATCGGGCCTGACCAGCCCCTGTGGCAGAGGTCCTACGACATCACCCAGGTGCACGCCCGGAAAGGCCGCCAGGAGTACGACGAACAAAATGCAACCCGCCGCCATGCCCAGCAAGCTCGATGATGCCCTGGACCATTTCGAACCCACCAGCCAGACCGTTCCTGCCGTAGCAAGCCCGACCAGCAAGGCCAGCGGTTGTCCCTGCGACAAAGCGACCAGGTCGGTCAATCGGGTCAGCTGTGGCAGCCCCAGCAGGATCGGAATTTGCGCGAACAGGATCAACAACGCGACACCATTCATGAAACCCGCCAGCACCGGTTGCGGCACAAACCGGGCCAGGCGCCCCAGACCCGACAGGCCCATCAACATCTGGAACAGGCCCATCAGCACCACGCTGCTCGCGGTCAACGCCAGCAGCGTGGCGAGTCCATGGGCACTGTGCAGGTCAAACCGTGCATCCTGCACCAACTGTGCCACCAGACCGGCCAGAATCAATGCCGTGGCCGACGTGGGTCCGGCCGAGGGGGACGCCGCACTGCCCAGCAAGGCGTAAACAAGACCGCCCGCAATCACCGCAGCAAAAGCCGCGGCAATACCCAGCGGCGCATAAACACCCAGCGGTGCAAACGCCAGCAAGCCCAGCGTGAGCACAATAGCCACCGTTTCCAGCGCCACCATGGCGCCGGACAAATTGCGGCCGGCTTGGGTTAACGCACCCACTTTCGGGCGTTCTTCCACAGCTGCATCCAGGGGCTCAACGCATCACGGTCCTGGTCCGTCCAGCTCATCTGGATGTTGCGAAAGACACGCTCGGGGTGCGGCATCATGGCGGTAAAACGGCCATCCAGGGTGGTCACGGCGGTCAAGCCGCCCGGGCTGCCATTGGGGTTGAACGGGTAGGACTCGGTGGCGACGCCATGGTTGTCGGTGAAGCGCATGGCGGCAATGGCCTTGGCAGCATTGCCGCGATGTTTGAAGTTGGCATAACCTTCGCCGTGCGCCACCGCAATCGGCAGGCGGCTGCCGGCCATGCCGGCAAAGAAAATCGAGGGCGACGGCAGCACCTCGACCATGCTCAGGCGCGCTTCAAAACGCTCGCTCTGGTTGGTCGTGAAGCGTGGCCAATCCTGCGCACCGGGAATGATGTCGGCCAGCTCGGCAAACATCTGGCAGCCATTGCAAACGCCCAGGCCAAAGGTGTCCGGACGGCCGAAAAAGGCCTTGAACTGGTCCGCCAGCACGGGGTTGAAGGTGATGGAGCGGGCCCAGCCAATGCCGGCACCCAGCGTGTCGCCATAAGAGAAGCCACCGCAGGCCACCACGCCATTGAAATCCGCCAGCCTGGCGCGACCCGTTTGCAGGTCGGTCATGTGCACGTCAAAGGCCTCAAACCCCGCCTCGGTAAAGGCATAGGCCATTTCCACATGGGAGTTGACGCCCTGCTCGCGCAGCACGGCCACCTTGGGGCGCGACAACATGAGGGCTGGACCGACGGGGCCGTCATTGCGAGCGAAGCGCGGCAATCCATGCAACCCGGAAGTCATGGATTGCTTCACTCCGTTCGCAATGACGGAGTCAGAACTCGCAATGACGGTGTCGGACTCAGCAATGACCAGTTTGACATGCAGGCCTGGGTCGGACGGTTCACCCGCCGCGGCATGCTCGGCATCGGCACAGACCGGGTTGTCACGCTGCTGGCAAATCTTCCAGCTGGTGGCGTCCCAGACCTGATGCAGGTCCGACAGGCTGGCACTGAAAATGGTCTTGGCATCGCGCCACACCTGCACCGCGCCGATACCTGCCGTGATGGTCGAGTCTGCCGGACGGGTTTTGCCCACCACATGGCTGTGCTGGCTCAAATGGTGATCGCGCAGCAGCTGCATGACCGCGTTGCGCGCATCGGTGCGCACCTGCAGCAGCACACCCAACTCTTCGCTGAACAGCGCCTTGAGCGTGAGCTCATCGCGGCGGCCACTGATCTGGCCGGCCCAGTTTTTGGCGTCGCCACAGTCCATGCGGCTGTCTGACACACCGTCGCCCTCGGTCACCAGCATGTCGACATTCAGCGCCACGCCCACATGGCCGGCAAACGCCATCTCGCAGGCACAGGCAAACAAGCCGCCATCGCTGCGGTCGTGGTAAGCCAGAATCTGGCCATTGGCGCGCAGGGCGTTAACCGCATTTACCAGGTTCACCAGGTCTTGCGGGTGGTCCAGGTCAGGCACTTCGTCACCCATCTGGCCCAGGGTTTGCGCCAGGATGCTGCCGCCCATGCGGTTCTGTCCGCGCCCCAGGTCGACCAGGATCAGCGAGGTGTCATCGGTGGCATTGAGCTGCGGCGTCAGGGTGCCGCGCACGTCGGCCAGCGTGGCAAAGGCGGTCACGATCAGCGACACCGGCGAGGTCACTTTTTTCGCCTCGCCCGAGGCGTCCTTCCACTGCGTGCGCATCGACAGTGAATCCTTACCGACCGGGATCGAAATGCCCAAAGCCGGGCACAACTCCAGGCCCACGGCTTTCACGGTGGCATAGAGCGCGGCATCTTCACCGGGCTCGCCGCAAGCTGCCATCCAGTTGGCCGACAGCTTGACGCGGTCCAGTGCCATGGGGGCGGCCAGCAAGTTGGTGATGGCCTCGGCCACCGCCATGCGGCCACTGGCGGGCGCATTCACGGTGGCCAGCGGCGTGCGCTCGCCCAGCGCCATCGCTTCGCCGGCAAAACCCCTGAAGTCGGCCAATGTCACGGCGCAGTCGGCCACCGGCACCTGCCACGGGCCGACCATCTGGTCGCGGTGGCTCAGGCCGCCCACGGTGCGGTCGCCAATGGTGACCAGAAAACGTTTGGAGGCCACGGTGGGATGCGCCAGCACATCAATCGCAGCCTGTTGCAAGGCGACCCCGGTCAGGTTGACGGGGGCAAATGTGCGCTGCACAGTGCTGACATCGCGCAGCATTTTGGGCGGCTTGCCCAGCAGCACGTTCATCGGCATATTGACAGGCAAATCAGCCTTGTCCTGCACCGCTTTGGATTGGGACAGATCCACCTCACCGACCACCAGTTGCCGCGCCTCGGTGGCCACGCCGACCACGGCAAACGGGCAGCGCTCGCGTTCGCACAGGGCCTTGAACAAGTCCAGCGACTCGGGCGCAATCGCCAGCACATAACGCTCCTGACTCTCATTGGACCAAATTTCCTTGGGCGCCAGGCCGGATTCTTCGAGCGGCACCGCGCGCAAATCGAACAAGGCGCCACGCCCGGCGTCGTTGGTCAGTTCGGGAAAAGCGTTGCTCAAGCCACCGGCGCCGACGTCATGGATCGCCAGAATCGGGTTGGCATCGGTCATGAGCCAGCACTGGTTGATGACCTCCTGGGCGCGACGCTCGATCTCGGGGTTGCCGCGCTGCACCGAGTCGAAGTCGAGGTGGGCGGCGTTGTCACCGGTGGTCATGGAGCTGGCGGCACTGCCACCCATGCCAATGCGCATGCCGGGGCCGCCCAACTGGATCAGCAAGGTGCCCGCCGGAAAGGCAATTTTGTGGGTCTGGCTGGCATCAATCACCCCCAGGCCGCCGGCCAGCATGATCGGCTTGTGGTAACCACGCTGCTCGGTCTGCGGCTGCGCCATGCCGGTTGCGTCCTTGACCGTGTAACTCAAGCTTTGCTCGTATTCGCGAAAGTAGCCCAGCAAATTGGGCCGGCCAAACTCGTTGTTGAACGCCGCGCCGCCCAGCGGCCCCTCGACCATGATTTGCAAGGGGCTGGCAATGTGCGCCGGCCTACCGTAATCGGCATTCTTGGCCGTCATCGCGAGCGCAGCGTGGCGATCCATGCCCCCGGCCTGCGTGGATTGCCGCGTCGCTTCGCTCCTCGCAATGACGGAAGGGGAATCAATTGGAATCTGACCCCAGTTGATTTTGGACACGGTAAAACCGGTCAGGCCGGCTTTGGGTTTGGAGCCGCGGCCGGTGGCGCCTTCGTCGCGGATTTCGCCGCCGGCCCCGGTAGACGCGCCCGGGAAAGGTGAAATGGCGGTGGGGTGGTTGTGGGTTTCCACCTTCATCAGGATGTGTTGCAAGGCGCTGCTTTTTTGATAGCTGCCAGTGCTGATGCCGGCATCCGTCAAGCTGGACCGGCTGCTGAAGCGCTCAACCTGGCCACCTTCCATGACCGAGGCGTTGTCCGAATACGCCACCAGCATATGCTGCGGGTTGGTCTGGTGGGTGTGGCGGATCATGCCGAACAGGCTGTTGGGCTGGGCCACGCCGTCAATGGTGAACTGGGCGTTGAAAATCTTGTGCCGGCAGTGCTCACTATTGGCCTGGGCAAACATCATCAGCTCCACGTCGGTGGGGTTGCGCTGCAATTGTGTGAAGGCCTGCACCAGGTAATCCATCTCGTCGTCGGCCAGCGCCAGGCCAAACTCGGTGTTGGCGGCCAGCAGCGCGGGTTTGTCCCCACCAAGCACATCGACATGGGCCATGGGTGCGGCGGGCAGGCTGTCAAACAAATGCTGGGCCGCGGCTCGGTCAAACATCACGCTCTCGGTCATGCGGTCATGCAGCAGACTGCCGATCTGCGCCATTTGCGCCTCGGTGAGGGTGGGCTTGCCCAGCAGGCCGCTCTTGAGGCTGATGCGGTATTCCACGATGCGCTCGACCCGGTGCACCGGCAGGCCGCAGTTGTGGGCAATGTCGGTGGCCTTGGAAGCCCAGGGCGAGACCGTGCCAAAACGCGGTGTGACCACACACAGCGTGCCGTCGGCCGGGCCGGTGTAAGGCTCACCGTAGCTCAGCAGCGCGGTCAATTGTTCCCTGAGCGCAGGGCCAGGCACCTGATCTGACGCAACCAGATGCACATAGCGCGCGGCAATGCCATTGATCTTGTCGTGCACGGCTTGCAGACCCGGCAGAAGTTGTTGGACACGGAATGCGCCAAGAGCGCTACCGCCCTCAAAAGGGGTGATATGCAGAGTCAATTGGTGGGCCCCAGGGAGAGACTGACGAATGGTTAAAAAGCATGAAGCACGCCAGTGCCATGCAAAAAGTAGGCGGATTTTAACTGCCGCTCAGACGCCGCGATACAGCCAGGGCTGGTCCATCACGGCCTCCCCCCGAATTTTCATGACCACGTTGCGGCCGAAAGCCATCAGCCCGCTGGCGTGAAAAATTTTGCCGTTGCTGATCGCCGTGGCCTGCACCCGGGCATTGCGCTGCCAGCGCAGGCGCGCATATTGGCGCAACAAGCCCGGCACCAGACTGCCGGGGTCTGCCGAACCGTCGGCATCCGCAAAAAAACCGCCCTGCTCCAACACCTGCGCCAGCACAGCGGCGTCCTCGATCGCCATACCCGCACCCTGGGCCAGGTACGGCAGCATCGGGTGCGCGGCATCGCCCAGCAAGGCGACGCGACCCCCGGCCTGCTCACGACCACTGCGCATGGGCGGGCGAATGCTCAGCGCCCACAAACGCCAATTGGGCACCGCCTGGATCAAATCCTTGAGCGGCTTGCATGTCAGCTGCAGACGCTGCTGCAGTTCGGCCGCATTGCCACTGTGATCCCAGTGCGACATGTCGCCCTGCACCTGGCCATGGACGATCGCCACCACATTGAGCCATTCGCCGCGACGCACCGGGTACTGCACCACATGCATCTGCGGTCCCAGCCAGGCGGTCACTTGTGAGCTGCGCAAATGGATGGGCAAACGTGCCTGCGAGATCAAGGCCCGATAAGCCAGTTGCCCGGTCGGCTGCGGTGTGCCGTCATCAAGCAACTGCTGGCGAATACTGCTCCAGCCGCCATCAGCGCCCACCAGCAGGTCGCCGCGCGCCAGTTGGTCATGGTCCAGTTGCAGCGCCACATCGGTCTCGGTCTGCTCGAAGCCGTTCACCGGACTGCTCAGGTGCAGCGTCGCCCCACCCTGCTGTTGCAATGCGGCCAGCAGCACGGCATGCAGGTCTGCGCGGTGGATCGTGAGGTAAGGCGCACCATATCGCCGGGCAATCTCCTCGCCCAGCCGCAGCCGGCCCAACTCGGCCCCGGAGATGGCGCTGCGTACCTGCAGCCGGTCCGGAAAGGCGACCACCTCGGACAACGCCTCCTGCAGCCCCCAGTCATACAGGATTTTCACGATGTTGGGGCTCAGTTGTATGCCCGCGCCAAACTCCGAAAACTCGGCATTGCGCTCAAACAGCGCTACTCCGGCACCCGCGCGGGTACAGGCCAAAGCGGCACTCAGGCCGCCAATTCCACCCCCGGCAATCATTACATTACGCATCTCAGGATTCTGTCCATAATTCGAAAATGGCTTATTGTCGATTGCGAAGACTGCAAAAAACTGACAGGCCTGAGCCTATGTTTCAAAAGAAACTCGCGCTACCATGCCATGCAAGCAAACCCTACGGAGCAGCCCATGACCAGATGGATCAGCAATTTACTCCTGGCAACATTCTTCTGCATGACGCTGCCTGCGCCAGCCCAGTCATTGCGTCACGAAGTGGTCGCCTCGGGTCTGGAACACCCGTGGTCGCTGGCATTTTTACCTCAGGGCCGGTTTCTGGTCAGCGAGCGCGCCGGGCGCCTGCGCGTGATCGAGGCGGACGGACGGGTCAATCCGGCGCTGCACGGTCTGCCCGAGGTGGCGGCCAGGGGCCAGGGCGGTTTGCTCGATGTGCTGCTGGACGCCGACTTTGCCCGCAATCGCACGCTTTTTTTCTGTTTTTCAGAGCCCGGCGCGGGTGGCAACAGCACGGCGCTGGCACGGGCCATGCTGTCCGGCGACCGCACCCGGCTGGAGGCCATGCAGGTGATCTTCAGCGCCAAACCCAAGGTGGCCAGCAGCGCGCATTTTGGCTGCCGCATTGCCGAAAGTCAGACCCGGGGCCAGCCCGACGGCCTGCTTTTCATGACGATCGGTGAACGTTACGTGCGCAAGGACGACGCGCAAACGCTTGACAACCACCACGGCAAGATCATCCGTATTTTCAAAGATGGCCGGGTGCCGCCGGATAACCCGTTTGTCAGCACGGCGGGGGCCCTGCCCGAAATCTGGTCTTATGGCCATCGCAACCCGCAAGGCATGGTGCTGTCGCCCAAAGGTGCACTGTGGGCGCATGAACACGGGCCCCAGGGCGGCGACGAAATCAACCTCATCACGCCAGCAGGCAACTACGGCTGGCCGGTGATCACCTACGGCGAGAACTATGGCGGCGGCCCGATTGGCTCGGGGCTCAGCGCCAAAGACGGCATGACACAGCCACTGCACTACTGGGTGCCGTCAATTGCACCATCTGGCATGGCCTTTGTAACCAGTGCGCGTTACGGCACCGCCTGGATCGGCAATCTGCTGGTCGGTTCGCTCAAGTTTGGCTACCTGAACCGGATCGAGCTGTCGGCGC
>NZ_JAMPXE010000104.1 GCF_023701345.1 Rhodoferax sp.
AATCGCCCGGCCAATCACGCCACCCCCAGCCATCTGGCGCGTGCAGCCCAGGCGCTGGCCAAATCGCCGCGTATCAAATGCGAGGTCATGAACCACAAAGAGGTGGAAAAACTCGGCATGGGGGCTTTTCTGGCAGTCGCCAAAGGCTCGGACGAACCCCTGAAGTTCATCGAGTTGCACTACAAGGGTGCACCCAAGAGCCAGCCGCCGGTGGTGCTGGTGGGCAAGGGCATCACCTTTGACAGCGGCGGCATTTCCATCAAGCCTGCCGCCGAGATGGATGAAATGAAGTACGACATGTGTGGCGCTGCCAGTGTCTTGGGCGTGTTCAAGGCGCTGGCCGAGTTGCAACCCGACATCAACGTCGTCGGCCTGATTCCGGCTTGCGAAAATCTGCCCGGCAGCCGCGCGGTCAAACCGGGCGACGTGGTGACCAGCATGAGCGGTCAGACCATCGAAATTCTCAATACCGATGCCGAAGGCCGGCTGGTGCTGTGTGATGCCCTGACCTATGCCGAGCGTTTCAAACCGCAGGCCGTGCTTGACATTGCCACCCTCACCGGAGCCTGCGTGATTGCCCTGGGCGGCGTGCGCAGCGGCTTTTTTTCAGCCAACGAAACCATGTCGGCAGCCATGGCAAAAGCCAGTGAGTCGTCGCAGGACCTGTGCTGGCCCATGCCGCTCGATGACGACTACGCCGATGGCCTGAAAACCAGCTATGCCGACGTGGCCAACGTCGCGGGCCGTCCGGGCGGCGCCATCACCGCGGCCAAATTTCTGCAACGCTTCACCAGCAAATACCCCTGGGGCCATCTCGACATCGCCGGTTCGGCCTGGAAAAGCGGCACAGCCAAAGGCGCCACCGGCCGCCCGGTGGGATTGCTGCTGCACTATGTGTTGTCCTTGCAAACCCGTCCCGAATGATGCCTGTGACCAAGGTCGAGTTTCACACCCAGGCACCTGACCGGCTGCTGTATGCCTGCCGCTTGCTGCGCAAGGCCGCGGCCAGTGGCGCGCAGGTGCTGGTGACTGCGGATGAAACAACACTGCGGCAGTTCGACCAGTTGCTCTGGACATTTTCAGGTATCGATTTTGTGCCCCACTGTTTTCAGGATGCGCCAATGCAAGTGCTTGCAAACACACCCATTGTGCTCAGCCAAAATCCGCAAGCCCTGGCGCGCCCGATCCTGCTGAACCTGGGCTCCGACGTACCCACAGGTTTTAAGCAGTTCACACGCATCATTGAAATCGTGAGCGAAGACGTCGATGACAAACGCCAGGCACGCAGTCGCTGGAAGCACTACGCCAGTTCGGCTTGTGAATTAAGCAACCACGTCCTGCAAGCCACTGCGCCGCAATGAACACACCCACACGCCAGCCGCCGCGCTTTGTGCCCACCCTGACCGAGATGGTGGATGCGCCCGACCTACGTCAGACCAAAACGCATCCCAATCTCGAAGTTGAACCCCTGATTGCAGCAATTTGCCAACAGTTTCACCCCCTGCTGGCACAACACTTGCATGAATTTAATGCGCGCATGCAAAGTGACATTGAGTTGCTGGTGCGCCAGGCTGTAATGGATGCTTGAAAGACCCAAAACCGCCCCGACCCGACCGCTGCACCTGTCAAAATTTGAGATTGATGCACCATATTGGTGACTTCCCTATGGCGCGGAACATCAAACTAGGCTATCGTGCACGGCTTGAATTTGTTTCTGCAATTTTCTTTTTTTAAAATGGAGTTTTTATGCACATTAAAAGTACCTTGACCCTGATCGCCGCTGCCACCCTGCTTGTTGCTTGCGGTAAAAAAGAAGAAGCTGCACCCGCACCTGCAGCTGCCCCGGCAGCCGCACCAGCACCGGCTGGCAATGTTGTCAAAATTGGCCACGTTGGTCCGACCAGCGGCGCCATTGCCCACCTGGGCAAAGACAACGAAAACGGTGCACGCCTGGCCATTGACGAACTCAATGCCAAGGGTGTCATGCTGGGTGGTCAAAAAGTGACTTTCGAGCTGCTGGCTGAAGACGATGCTGCTGATCCGAAACAAGGTACTGCTGTCGCACAAAAATTGGCTGACGCCAAAGTTGCCGGTGTGGTGGGTCACCTGAATTCAGGCACCACCATTCCCGCCTCCAAGATTTACAGCGATGCTGGCATTCCCCAAATCTCGCCCTCGTCAACCAACCCCAAGTACACCCGTCAAGGCTTCAAGACCACCTTCCGTATGGTGGCTGACGACACCCAGCTGGGTGGCACGCTGGGCAAATATGCGGTGACAACCCTCAAGGGCAAGTCCATCGCCGTGATTGATGACCGTACCGCTTATGGCCAGGGCGTTGCAGAAGAATTCGCCAAAGCGGTTGAAGCCGCTGGCGGCAAGGTGGTTGCCAAGGAATTCACCACCGACAAGGCAACCGACTTCACCTCCATCCTGACCACCATCAAAGCCAAAAAGCCCGACGTGGTGTTCTTCGGCGGCATGGACGCCGTAGCCGGCCCCATGCTCAAGCAAATGAAGGCCCTGGCCATGAAGCCAAAGTTCATGGGTGGCGACGGCATCTGCACCACCGAGCTGGTCAAGCTGGGCGGTGACGCCATCGCCGACAACCAGGTTTACTGCGCTGAAGCCGGTGGCGTCGATGGCGAAGCCAAGGTTGGCATGGATGAATTCAAGGTTAAGTACCAGGCCAAGTTCAACACCGACGTCAAGCTTTATGCACCTTACGTCTATGACGCGGTCAACGTGATGGTGGCGGCCATGGTCAAGGCTGATTCGGCCGACCCTGCCAAATACCTGCCCATGCTGGCGACCACGGCCGATTTCAAAGGCGTGTCTGGCCCGGTCGCATTTGATGAAAAAGGCGATATCAAAAATGGTGCTTTGACCCTCAAGACCATTCGCGCTGGCCAGCTGGAAACCCTGGCTGTGCTGCGCTAAGCCGCGAGCCAAGCCGCGCTGACACCACAGCGTGTCAGCCTGCAAGGGAAGCAAACCCGGGTTTGCTTCCCTTTTTTAATGGCCATTGTGAGCCGCCTGCAAATTTCTATTGCCACCAAACCCGAAACCAGCCATCCAGGCAGGTAAAATCTTCGGTTCTGGAGCGGTGGATGAGTGGTTTAAGTCACACGCCTGGAAAGCGTGCGGGGAGTTAAATCCCCCGGGGGTTCGAATCCCCCCTGCTCCGCCAGAATGATGTTTAAAGGGGACTTCATGCGCCTAAAATCAAACGCATGAGTCACCCCACAAACACACACAACAAGCCTGCTGCCAGCGCAGCGGCCACAGACGTCGTTAAACCCAGCAATTTCTTACGCCAGATCATCGAATCTGACCTGGCCAATGGCACCTATGCCAGCCGCAAATGGGGTGGCAGCCCCGGTGATGCCGCCCATCACGCCAAGGGCCAGCCCGACCCCGCCAAAATCCGCACCCGCTTTCCGCCCGAACCCAACGGCTACCTGCACATTGGCCACGCCAAAAGCATCTGCCTGAACTTTGGCCTGGCGCGCGACTATGGCGGCGTGTGCCACCTGCGCTTTGACGACACCAACCCCGAAAAAGAAGACACCGAATACGTCAACAGCATCATCGACGCGGTGAAGTGGCTCGGCTTTGAGTGGAACGGCGCCCCCGGCGCCGCGCCCTACCAGGCCAGCAACTACTTCGACTTCATGTACCGCGCCGCCGAATACCTGATCGAGGCCGGCCACGCCTATGTGGATGAACAAACTGTCGAGCAAATCAGAATCAATCGCGGCGACTTCGGCAAGCCCGGCGTCGACAGCCCTTTCCGCACCCGCACCCCAGCCGAGAACCTGCGTATCTTCCGCGAAATGCGTGATGGCCAGCATGAAGATGGCGCCATGGTGCTGCGCGCCAAAATCGACATGGCCAGCCCCAACATCAACCTGCGCGACCCGGCCATCTACCGCATCCGCCGCGCCACCCACCACAACACCGGCGACAAATGGTGCATCTACCCGATGTACACCTATGCGCACCCGATCGAGGACGCGCTGGAGCAGATCACCCACAGCATCTGCACGCTCGAATTTGAAGATCAGCGCCCGTTTTACGACTGGCTGATGGCGCGGCTGATTGAAGGCGGCCTGCTGGCCAGCCCGCCACCGCACCAGTACGAATTTGCCCGCCTCAACCTCACCTATGTGATCACCAGCAAACGCAAGCTGGCGCAACTGGTGTACGACCACAAAGTCAACGGCTGGGACGACCCGCGCATGCCAACAATAGTCGGCCTGCGCCGCCGTGGCTACACCCCTGCAGCGTTGCAACTGTTTGCCGAACGCATTGGCGTGACCAAGAGCGACAGCTGGATCGACTATGCCACCCTGGAAGGCTGCCTGCGCGAAGACCTCGAACTTAAGGCCCATCGCGGCATGGCCGTGCTGAACCCGGTCAAGCTGGTGATGACAAACTGGGACGAGGTGATGGGTGCTGGGCATCTTGAGCCCTGCACCCAGCCTGCCCTGCCCCACGCGCCGCATGGTGCGTCTTCTGGTGCAGCACCCGAAGGCTCGGAGCCACCACCGGCGCGCCACTTCACAATAGGTAAAGAGGTGTGGATCGACCGCGAAGATTTTGAAGAAGTGCCGCCCAAGGGTTACAAGCGTTTGTTCCCCGGCAACAAGGTGCGCCTGAAGGGCGGCTACGTGATCGAATGCACCGACTGCAACAAAGACGCGAACGGACAGATCACCGAAGTGCTGGCCACCGTGGTGCCCGACACCAAGAGCGGTACCCCCGGCAGCGAAACCGTCAAGGTCAAAGCCGCCATCACCTGGGTCGGCGTGGCCAACGGCGTCAACGCCGAAGTGCGCCTGTATGACCGCCTGTTCCTGGACGCCCAGCCCGACGCGGGCGGCAAGGACTTCATCGAGAGCCTGAACCCGAACAGCCTGAAGGTCATCACGGCCATCGTCGAGCCGTCACTGGCAAACGCCCTGCCGGGGCAGAACTTCCAGTTTGAGCGGCATGGGTACTTTGTGGCGGATCGCATTGACCATATGCAAGGGACGAAGCCGGTGTTTAATCTGGCGGTGGGGTTGAAGGATAGTTGGGGGAAGTAAATAGAAAGCCGAAATTAGAAAAATTCAAGGGAAGACAAATGCATACCGTTAGCTTGGTGAACATGAAGGGAGGGGTTGAAAAGTCAACCTTGGCTGTCAATATTGCAGATGTGCTTGCCAGACGTCATGGAAAGCGGGTTCTACTTATAGACACAAACCCTCAATTCAATGCAACTCAAATGCTTGTTGGCGGTGATGACTATGTTCAGAAAATTCAAGCAGGGCAAAACACCATACTTGACGTATTCGATGACCAGACGAAAGTCACGGGCGTCCCGTCAGATGTATTGAACTCTACATACGGGCGTATGGACCTTGACTCTTTCAGACACACCATGCACCCCCAATCCATCCTCCACTTCTGGTTCGAAGAACTAACCGCCAAACAGCACTTCGTCAAGGACGCTGCGCTGGACGAAACCATTCGCACGCGCTTTGGCGACACGCTAGAAGCTGCGGCGCGATGTGAGTTGTATGCCTGGCGCGCAACGGCCGAGGGGCGGCTGGCGGAGATCATCGTGCTGGACCAGTTCTCGCGCAACGTCTTCCGCGACACGCCACGCGCCTTCGCGCAGGACACGCTGGCGCTGGTGTTGGCGCAAGAGCTGGTGGCAAGTACGCAGGATCGCAGCCTGCCCATCACGCAGCGTGTGTTTGCCTACATGCCCTACATGCACAGCGAGTCTGCGCTGGTTCATGCGCAGGCTACTGAGCTGTTTACGCAGCCGGGCATGGAGAACAACCTGAACTTCGAACTGCGCCACAAGACAATAATCGACCGCTTTGGCCGCTACCCCCACCGCAACGCGATTCTGGGGCGCACCTCCAACGCACAGGAACTGGCGTTTCTGAGCGAGCCGGGGTCTTCGTTCTAGGTCTTCGTCTTGCATTTGCTACTTTTTTGGTAGCTTATTTATCATATTTCACCTGGGCTATAGGCCAATTTTGCACAAAAATCCAGCCAGTATTCCAGACTTTTTTGTCAAACATGTTTGACATTTTTTAGTCGCAGTGTTCTACTGCACCCATGACTCTGCACGACCTGGCACCCCTCATCCATGCCCGGCGCACCGCTTTGGGTCTGTCGCAAGACAGGCTGGCCAAGCTGTGCGGTCTGTCGCGGGCCACGGTGAACCAGCTGGAAAACGGCACACTGGTGGACCTGGGCGCGGCCAAGCTGCTGGCGCTGCTGGCTTTGCTGGGGCTGGAACTGGATGCCCGCCCCAAGCCCGCCCCACTGGATGCGCTGGCGCTGCTAAGCCAAACCGCCAGCGTGAGCTACCGGCGCGTGCTGCAACCCGCCGAGCTGGCCCAGGCCTTGGTGCAGGGCGACTTGCCTGAGGCCATAACGCCCCACATTGCCACCCTGCTGGACGAAGCTCCGCTGGCGCTCATCCTGGCCGCCGTGGAGCAGGCCGCACTCACAACCCGCACCCCGCCCAAAACGCTGTGGAAGCACTTGGTGCAGTGGGCGCATGCCTTGGAGTCACCCACCCCAGCATGGGCCTGATGCACATGACAGCGCACCCGCACCAACCCGTGGGCTTGCCCGATGGCGTATGGCGAGGCCTTTTGCAGCATGCGTTTAGCCTGGTGGACGAGATTGCCTTGCACGGCCTGCCGCAGCCATTCTGGACGTTCGGCGGTGGCACGGTGCTCATGCTGCGTTACCGCCACCGCTTCAGCAAAGACGTGGACATTTTTGTGCCCGACCCGCAGTACTTGGGCTTTGTATCGCCCCGCCTGAGCGACGTGGCCGAGTCCGTCACGCACGACTATGTGGAAGGCCCAGGCTACGTGAAACTGCTGCGCCCCGAGGGTGAAATAGATTTCGTGGCTTCGCCCAACCTGACCGAGGCCCCATTTGAGCTATGGCACTTGCTGGGACGCGAGGTACGGGTAGAAACTGCGGTAGAAATTGTGGCCAAGAAGCTTTGGCACCGCGGCGACCGCGCCACAGCGCGTGATCTGTTCGACCTGTCGCTGGTCATCGAACGCGAGCCGGATGCCCTGCGGCAAGCAGCCCCGTTCCTGACCCGCCATGCCAAAGAGTTCGTGGCGCAACTGGCATCGCGGCGCAAAGTGCTGCAGGCCCAGTTCGAGGCCATCGACACATTGGACTACCAGCCCAGCTTTGACGAAGCCGTTGTGCGGGCTGCGGAGTTTCTCAATTCGCTATAACTTTAGTAGCTTCATGTGATTATTCCACGGTGGATATAGACCAATTTTGTCAAATGTATTAGGCTTTGGCAGCAGCAGCCGCCTTGCACCGCACATACAAATGCACATTGGTTGACTGCCATTGGGGTCCTCCTTGTGTTGACGCTATCGTACGAGTTTGTCAGGGTATCTTTTCAAACCCCAACTTGGGTACCGGCCGAGCGCTGCAGTTTTGTGCTGGGGAATCCGCCGTTTGTGGGCGCCAAGTTCATGATTGAGGCCCAGCGTGAAGACACCCAACTGGTCTTTGCAGGTGTTGAAAATGCGGGCTTGCTGGACTTTGTGGCGGCCTGGTATGTGAAGGCGGCGCATTACCTGCGTGGCGAGACTCCGGCGAGTGCAGGCTGGCCGGCGGGCGCTCATGAACCTTCGGTTTTTAAAATCGCGCCCACCGGCCAGCCCGCACCCGCCTCGGGTGATGTGCGAGCGAACGTCCGATGCGCCTTCGTTTCCACCAACAGCATCACCCAGGGCGAACAGGTCGGTGTGTTGTGGGGCTGGCTGCTGGCGCAGGGCGTGCACATTCATTTTGCGCACCGCACTTTTAGCTGGAGCAACGAGGCTTCAGGCAAAGCCGCCGTGCATTGCGTCATCATAGGTTTTGGCTTGCAAGACCTGCCGGGCAAGGTGATTTTTGAGTACGACAACATACGAGGTGAGCCGCATGCGGTGGCGGTGAACCACATCAATCCATACCTAGTTGACGCGCCGGATGTGGTGTTGCCACGCCGCTCCAGGCCGATTTGCGACGTGCCACAAATCGTTTTTGGCTCAATGGCGAATGACGGTGGTTACCTATTTCTGAACGCCACCGAGAAATCCGCTTTGTTGGACGAGTGCCCCACCGCCGCAAATTGGATACGCCCATTCTTGGGTGCCGATGAATTCATAAATAACATTCCGCGCTGGTGTCTCTGGCTCAGAGACTGCCCACCTTCTCAGCTCCGTTCAATGCCTGCGGTGTTGGCGCGTGTGCTGAAAGTCAAGGGACACCGTAACGCCAGCAGCCGTGCTGTCACGCAGGCGCTGGCAGCCACACCCACGCTGTTTGGAGAAATCAGGCAACCGGCTGACCGCTATCTGCTGGTACCGAGACATTCTTCAGAACGACGCGCATTAATTCCAATAGGTTTTTTATCACCTAATGTCATCATTGGTGATGCCAACCTATGCGTTCCAGATGCCACCTTATTTCACTTTGGCATCATGACTTCAGGCATGCACATGGCCTGGGTGAGGTATGTGTGCGGACGAATCAAAAGCGACTATCGGTACACAAACCAGATCGTCTACAACAACTTCCCTTGGCCAGAGCTGCTGAAAAACGCCGAACCAAGTTCTGCACAAACAGCCATCGAATCAGCAGCACAAACCGTGCTCGACGTGCGTGCCAGATTCCAGACCGGCGAGCAACCCGCCACGCTGGCCGACTTGTACGACCCGCTCACCATGCCGCCCGAGTTGCTCAAGGCGCATCAAAGGCTGGACGCAGCCGTGGACAAAGCCTACGAGGCCAGCGGAGGCAAGAAGCATTACAAAAGCGACGCCGAGCGCGTGGCATTTTTGTTTGAGCTTTACCAGAAATACACCAGCCTGCTGCCAACTGACAATAAGTCAAAGCCGCGTAAATTTGGGCGAAAAACTCAGGCTACTGAGGGAGCATCTAATCTATGACCGACCAGACGCCGATGGGACAGCCTGCGGCCTGGGCAAAGCAAACAGGTATTCTTGTGCAGGGACTTCAAGACTACCGCGACGCGTTGGACATGCTTCCTCGCGAGCAGTGTCGCTCTCTGATTGAGATGCCGAAACTTCATCGCCATCTCACATACATGACACCTCTGGACGGATGGGGAACAGTCGCTGAAACCCATTTGGGTTACATGCTGACCAATGAAGTCAACCGCCTTGGACAAAGCCTGCAAAAACTGACGGCATGGGCGAGCATTTTGAAACGGGTTGATATCGAGGTAAAGCATGAACTGTTGTATGAATTCGTAAATCCATTAGCGGAGCTGGCGCTCAATTTGCCATTTGCTATAAAAAACAGATTTGCTTTTGCGGCAATGAGGCTTTCTGACGAAGCCAATCAACTCACCCAAAACAGCTATTCCCTTGAAAAGACTTCCGATGACACTGAAGCACCACATAGGTGGAACGACTTTTGGACATACAGCAGACCTTGGAACGGTTGTTCTGCAGTCAAAACAGCTGTCGAAGGAATACTTCCAGACAGTAAAAACCGCAACGGCCCAATTGAAACGCACCGAGATCGGTATGCACATCGAATCCCGCGCTACATCGGACTCGGAATTTTGGAATCAGCATTGGTTGAGTGGCAAGAACACAGATGGACTGTCTCAATCAGTGAATTACCGCCAATTGACCTCGACGGAATCGTAGCAACGCTGACTCCTTGTCATCAAGCCTGTCTGGATGCCCATGCCAAGCTTTGTATGCTGGCAGCAGAACAGTGGCAACATATCCAAACCCAAGCCAAAAATCAATATGAATGAAGACATATCTGACTCCAGAGTAAAACTTTTCTATTGACGTAGCCAAGGTCAACATCTTCCTCGAAGTTGCCGCCATCGTCAAAGAATGGTGTCTGGTGCACCAAGCTGAACTGCAAGACAATTGGCAGCGTGCCCAACGTTTTGAACCGTTGGACCGAATTCAAGGAGCTGACCGTGATTAAAGTACTAAATGCCCGCCTGACCGCCCCATTTACGCTTGAGATTAACTTCTCGGATCACACACAAGGGGTGTTTGATGCAAACGCCTATCTGGCAACTCGTTCGGGTCCGCTGCTGGACAAACTGCGTGACCCGGCGTACTTTCAACGCTTTTTCATTGATGCTGGCGCACTGTGCTGGCCCAATGGACTGGAACTTTCTCCGGCCAAAATTCATGAGCAATCGGTTATCCAACTTACCGCCTGAGTCAACCCACCAGGAGAAGCCATCATGTTCCGACAAATCTTCGTCAACCTGCCCATCAAGGACATGGCCCGTTCACAGGCCTTCTTCAAGGCCCTGGGCCTCACGTTTAACCAGCGCTTCACCAACGAGAAAGGCGCTTGCCTGGAGATTGGCGAGAACTTCTACGCCATGCTGCTGGTGGAGCCCTTCTTCCAGGGCTTCACCAAGAAGCCGATCAGCGACGCGCTCCAAAGCACCGAAGTGATCTTGGCGCTGTCTGTTGACAGCCGGGCCGAGGCCGAAGACGTGGTGCGCAAGGCCGTGGCTGCCGGTGCCACCACGCCCAATGCGCCGCAGGACCACGGTTTCATGTACCAGCACGGCTTTGCCGATCTGGACGGCCACCAGTGGGAAGTGTTCTGGATGGACGAAGCGGCAGCGCCCGCGCAGATGTAAAAGCGGCGCGACTGGCTTGCAAATCCTGTCCGGCGTGGTGATACTGCGCCTTCTGTTCGAAAGGGCGCCATGGTGACTGTGGAATTCGCGGCCAGCCTGCGCCGCCATGTGGCGTGTGCACCGCAAAACGTGGCCGCGGGCAGCCTGCGTGTCGTGCTGGATGCGGCTCTGGCGGCGGCCCCCGCGTTACGGCATTACGTGCTGGATGACCAGGGCAACATCCGCAAACATGTGGCCGTGTTCGTCAACAAAACCATGGTGTTAAACCGCCAGAACCTCACCCAGCCCCTGGCCAGCGGCGACAGGGTGCTGGTGATTCAGGCCCTGACCGGCGGCTAGCCCCTTTACCAAACACGCCCGCGCAACCCAACCCCAAGGAGATTAAGCATGCAAACCTTGCTAGTAGCCAGCCGAAAAGGCCTGTTTGTGGTGCGTGGCCAGGGCACGCTGTGGGAGATCACCGGCCACCACTTTGCGGGCGACCCGGTGTCCCAGGTGATGGTGGACCCGCGCAACGGCCACTGGTATGCCGCGCTGCGCCTGGGGCACTTTGGCGTGAAACTGCGCAAAAGCACCGACCAGGGTGCCCACTGGGCCGAGGTGGCCTCGCCCGCCTTCCCACCCAAGCCGCAGGACGGCCCGCTGGCCGAAGACCCCACGCCGTGGAATGTGGACATGATCTGGAGCCTGGCCGCTGGCGGCGCCGAGCAGCCGGACACGCTGTGGGCAGGTTGTATGCCGGCAGGCTTGTTCAAATCAGAAGACGCTGGCCAGAGCTGGGCACTGAACACCGCACTGTGGGAAAACCCCAAGCGCCTGGGCTGGTTTGGCGGTGGCAACGACTTTCCCGGCATGCACTCGGTGCTGGTGGACCCGCGCAACGCAAATCACATCACGGTAGCAGTGTCCTGCGGTGGTGTCTGGCAAACCACAGACGGCGGCCAGTCCTGGCTGCTGACTGCCGACGGCATGAAGGCCGACTACCTGCCCCCCGACATCGAACAAGACCCCAACGCCCAGGACCCGCACCGCATGGTGCAGTGTGCGGCGCAACCCGATGTGTTGTGGGTGCAGCACCACTGCGGGTTGTACCGCTCCACCAACGCCGGTCACTTCTGGGAAGGCATTCCCGCGCCCGCGCCATCCGGCTTTGGTTTTGCCGTGGCCTGTGACCCGCTGGACCCGCTGCGGGCCTGGTTTGTACCGGCACAAG
>NZ_JAMPXE010000105.1 GCF_023701345.1 Rhodoferax sp.
GATCTCATGCAACACGCTGACCACGGTTTTACCTTGAGCGATCAGGCTGCGAACGGTATGGAGCCAGTCAGCCTGGTGCGGCGGGTCGAGGTTGGCCAGGGGTTCGTCCATCAACAGCACCTGCGCCTGCACGGCCAGGGCGCGGGCCAGCAGCACGCGCTGGCGCTCGCCGCCCGAGAGCTGGCCCAACGTGCGGCCGCGCCAGCCCCAGGCCTGGGTGGCGCGCAAGGCTTGCTCAACAGCCGCATGGTCAGCCGCACTGGGCGCTGCCAGCCAGGTCTGGTGTGGCAAGCGCCCCAGCATGGCAACGTCCCACACGGTCAAGTCGTCGCCGGTGACCTCGTTCTGACCCAGCCAGGCCAATTGCTGCGCCCGTTGTTTGGCCGGTAACGTGGCCAAGGATTGGCCCAGCAAGTTGATGCTGCCGCTGTGTGGCAAGAGATTGGCCAGCACTTTGAGCAGGGTCGATTTGCCAGCCCCATTGGGGCCGACGATACTGGTCCAGCGCCCGGCTGGCAAAACCAGATCGATGTCTTTCAAGATGTGCGCGTCGCCCAGGCTGGCGTTGATGCCGCTGGCCTGAAGTGCAATGGGCGTCGTCAGCTTGCTCATAAGCCAGTGCCCGCCGTTGACCGTTTACTGCGGTGCATCAACCACAACAGGTAACCGCCGCCCAACACCGCAGTGAGCACGCCCACTGGCAGTTCCTGTGGAGCCATCAAACCGCGGGCCAACACATCGGCCCCCATCAGCAACACGCCGCCCATCAGACTCGACAAAACGATCAGCCGTTGGTGCGTGGTCTTGGTCACCGAACGCACCAGGTGCGGCGCCGCCAGGCCGACAAACGCGATCAGACCGGTTTGTGCCACAGCCGTGCCGGTGGCCAGGGCCAGCACAACCACCAGCGCCACGCGCATCTGCGCCAGCGGCAAACCCAGACTGGCGGCTGTGGCCTCGCCCAGGCTCAGGCCGTCCAGCACCGGACTCAGCACCCAGGCCACCGTGCTGCACAGCATCCAGGCTGCCACCATCAACAACCAGGAGGTCCAGCCGACAAAACCGGTGCTGCCCAGCATGAAAGCCTGCATGGACTGCAGCACTTCGGGTTCCATCAGCATCACCAGCGAGGTCAAGGCCCCCAGCACCACCCCCACAATGACACCAGCCAACAACAAGCGCAGGGTGTGCTGCACGCCGCGCGCCAGCACCAATGTGAATAGCACTGCCAACACCGCCCCGGCAAAGGCGGCACCCGTCAAACTCACACGCACCAGCCAGTCTGCGGCAAACGGCGACACCCCCAGGAACACCAGCGTCAACGCGACACCCAGCGACGCGCCGGAGGCACTGCCCAGCAGAAAGGGATCCGCCAGCGGGTTGCGAAACAGCCCCTGCGCCACCGCCCCAGCCAGGCCCAGCAGCGCACCCGCGGCCCAGGCACCGAGCGTGCGCGGCAAGCGGATGTCCCACACGATTTGCCACGCCAGCGGGTCCTGTAATACCTTCAGTACGCTCTCGAATCCGGTGCTGCCGACACTGGCACCCACCAAAACCAGAAGCAGCCCGACCAGCAACAGGCCCGTTACCAGCCGGGATGCGCGGCGCTGTTGGCGTCCGATATCCGTCACTTCAACACCCTCAGAAGGCATTGCGCCATCAGCCGTGCGCCATCGGCCATGCGTGGGCCGGGGCGCACCAGCATGTCGGACTGCGCCGGTGTGAAAACACACACCTGTTGCGTCGCGATGGCGTGGATGCCGGCCCAGCCCGGACGCCCTTCCATGCCTGCAAAATTGACGTCACCGACCATGATCACATCGGGATTGGCACGCACCACAAATTCCGGATTGATCAGCGGAAACGGTCCCATGCTGGCTGGCACAATGTTTTTGACGCCGAGCCAGGTCAGAGTTTCACCAATGAACGACGCCTCACCCGCGGCATAGGGTGCGCGATTCACCTCGAAATACACCCGCTTGGTCTTGAACCGTGCAGGCAAGGACTGCGCCGCCGCCTGCATGCCGGCTTCAATGCCACGCCAGACACGCCGGGCCTCCCCCACCCCCAGCACCTGGCCCAATTTTTCCAGCACCTGCTTGACGTCGGCATGGTTTTTGGGCTCCAGCGCCATGACTTTAAGCCCCAAGGCCTGCAGGCGCTCACCGGCTTGGGCGGATGTGGCCATCAGCACCAGATCGGGCTTGAGCGCCACGATGGCCTCGATGTTCGGATCCAGTCCGCCGCCGACCTGAGGCAAATTTTTGACACGGCCCGGATCATTGGAATAACGATCCACCCCCACCAGCCGATCACACTGACCGAGCGCACAAACCGTCTCGGTGAGGGATGGCAGCAGGCTGACGATGCGCTGGGGCGGCTTGTCAAAGCTGATTGACACGCCCCGGTCGTCGCTGACCTGGTAGGCATGGGCCGTGTGCAGACATACCAGCCAGACCCACACCAACACCTGCTTCATGGCACATCCTTCAAGGTGAGTGGCAAACCCGCTGCCATCAGGGTCACGCGCTGGCACAGCTGCGCCACACTCTGATTGAGCAGGCCCAACGCATCGACAAAGGCACGCACCTCGCAGCCGAGGGGGATCACACCCAGACCAATCTCGTTGCCCACCAGCACCAGCGGTCCCGCCGCGTCGGCAATGGCTTGCAACAGCTGCGCCGTCCGCGATGCTTGATCACAAGCCGGACTTTGAGATGCCGCTGCTGCGCCCCGCACTGGCATCAGCGCGTTGGTCAGCCACAAGGTGAGGCAGTCCACGATGATCAGCGTGTCGGGACGGCTGTGCCCACGGATGGCTTCGGCCAGCGCCAAGGGCTCTTCCAGCGTGGTGGCGCCCGGCAAGCGCTGCGCCCGGTCGGCTTGGTGACGTGCAATGCGCTGGCGCATCTCGTCATCGCCGGCTTGCGCGGTGACGATCAGCACCACCTGATGACTGCCAGACTGACTCAACCAGGCCTGTGCCAGCGCCTCGGCACGGCGCGACTTGCCACTTTTTTGGCCGCCCAGGATCAGCTCGCTGCGAGCCACATTCAGTGTTACCAGGTCATCCATGCGCTTGACTCCAGGCCATGACGATGCGGTGCAATGCGGCCACGCCGTCGGTCAACGCAGCCGGGCCGGGCTGCAAAATATCAGCTGATTTGATCTCGAACAACTGCCCGGTTTTGACCGCCCGGACCTCGCCCCAGCCCGTCCGTGCCACGACCTGTTCCGGCCGAAATTTCTTGCCGCACCAAGAACCAATGATGATGTCGGGGTTGCGCCGAAGAATCTCGGCGCCATCGGCAATGATGCGGTTCTTGCCCAGCGATTGTTCGGCCAACTCGGGAAAACAGTCGTCGCCACCCGCGATGCCCATCAGCTCCGAGACCCAGCGGATCGCGCTGATGTGGGGCATGTCCCATTCCTCAAAATAGATCTTGGGACGACGGGGCAAAGCTGCCGCGGCCTTGGCTATGCCAGCCAATTGCTGCTGGATGTCGGCAATCAGCGCCAAGCCCTGCTCGCCCTGCCCCACCATCGCCGCCACCTGGTACAACACCGAAAAAATCTCGACCACGCTGCGCTGGTTGAACACCGTGACCTGCACGCCAGCCCGAATCAGCACACTGGCAATGTCAGCCTGCATGTCGGAAAAGCCCAGCACACAGTCGGGTTGCAGCGCCAGAATCTTGTCAATTTTGGCGCTGGTGAAGGCGCTCACGCGCGGCTTTTCATCGCGCGCCCGCCGCGGTCGCACCGTGTAGCCCGAGATGCCCACAATGCGACTCTCCTGCCCCAGCAGGTAAAGCCACTCGGTGGTTTCCTCGGTGAGGCAGACGATGCGCCGCGGGCCCGGTGCCTGGTCGCTGATCGGGTTCATGGTTTGGTTTTATTCATAAAACCCAGCAGATCATAGTTTCGGCGTCCAGGTCAAGCCCATGTACAAGCTGCGCGCTTGTTGGTTGTAACCATAAACTGTTTGGTACTTTTTATCGGTGACGTTATCGAGTCGCGCCTTGACCAGCACCGTAGGGGCCACCCGGTACGACACCGACAAATCAAGCACTGAATAGGCAGCCAGCGTGGTGTTCACGGTGCCGAAGGCGTCGGGTCGGTCGCTACTGTATTGCAGGTCAGCACCCAAACGCCACCGCCCAATTGGGTGCGAGATGCCCAAGGACAGCAAAGTAGCCGCACGGCGTGCCAAGCGCTGGTGGGTGATTTCATCCACCGGGTCTTGCACCGTCAAGCTGGCGCGCACATCGCCGGCACCCAGGCTACCTTGATACGAAAGCTCCAAGCCTGAATTGTGGGTGCGGCCAATATTTGCAAAGCTGTATGTACTGAAATCGTAATTTAGTTGGTCCTGAATGCGCGTATCAAAGTAAGTGGCACGCAGCAACTGTTTTTTATGCTCGTACTGCAGGCCCAGCTCGCGGCTACGGGCGCGTTCTGGTTTAAGCAACGGGTTACCGTAACCAGGCGCAAACAAGTAGCCGAGCGGCGGCGCATTAAAAGCAGTTGACGTGCTGGCGGTCACTTTTATCTGATTGGTCAAAGGGTATCCGTACCCAAGATAACCCGTGCTTTGACTCAAATCCCCAACCTTGTCATGACGCACATTGAGTTGAACACTGCCTTGACCCAACTGCCCTTCCAGGCCAGCAAACACTGCGGAGGTATCACGCGCCTGGCTGTAAGTTGTATATGTGTCACTGCTGGTATCCACATGCTGGCGCTGCTGCTCCAGCCCGGCCGTGGCCAACCAGGTATCGCCCAAACCAACGGTATTCACCCAACTCAACACCGTTGCTCGCGTGGTAAACCCATCCTTGGATCCATAAAAACCATTGTCCTGATAGCGGCTTTTGTCGGACTGTTCACTGAGCGACAAACGGCTGCGCCAATCACCCCAGGTGTTATCGGTAAACAAGGTTGTCTGACTCAAACGGGTAGTCGATGTTTGAAGGTCAGCGGGTGCACCAAAGGCATTGTCATAGTCGGTGTCAGCTTCAGACTGCATGACACGAATGCCAAAACTGTGCGTCGGAAAAAGTCTGTGCACCAGCGACAAGTTACTGCTGGTGTTGCGATACGCATCGGGGTCCGGGTTCGCACTTGGCAACTGCGCCGTGTCGATAGACGAAAACCCATCAGTGGTCAGGCGCGCCAAGCCCGCACTGAGCGACGTGTTGCCCAGGTTGGCACTTACCGCACCAGAAATTTTGCGCGAAGCGCGGGGTCCAACTTCCAGCGACAGAGTGGCGGCGGGCACACTGCTTCCCGTTTTGGTAAAAATTTGAATCACGCCGCCAATGGCGCCCGAACCGTAAATGGCAGAAACATTGCCACGAACAACCTCAACCCGCTCAATGTTGTCCAGCATCAGATGTTCCAAGCTGACTGCGCCGGAAGCATCCTGTTTGTTTTGCGGGACACCATCAATCAATACCAAGGTTTGAAGCGATGGGGCTCCGCGCACAAATACGCTTGAAACCGAGCCTACCCCTCCGTTTTGGGTGCGCTGCAAACCGGCTTCGCGTTGCAGTAGCGTGACCAGGTCACTGGCTTGGGATCGTTCGATGTCCTCTCGACTAATCACGGTGGTGTGCGGCAAGGCTGAGCCCAGCAACTGATCATTGCGACTGGCCGTCACCACCACCTCTTGAAGTGTTGCCGCCTGCCCCTGAGCCAGCGCCGGAAACGCGGTAAAAACGGCCAAGGCAGACGCGCACAAGCGCACGGGAGCGCGACCGCGCATCGAAGAAATACAAGTTTTCATAATTGAGATAAGAACCATCAAAAAGCCCTCACCGTCGTCCCCGACAGTGCCTGAGCGTCACGGTTTCACGCCAGGCGTGCAACCACCGTGTTGGCCGGTATCCGGGCTGGTGGAATCAACCTCCATCGCCTTCCCAAGCGCGTGTTCAAAACGCTCAGTGGCTGTGATGGAAGCGGCGTCTTGCGACGCGTCCACTTACCGTTGCGGGGGCAGCGCAGGTTAGGTTTGGCGCGAATGCCGTACCCTCCTGCTTCCCGTTGAACTGCGACGTGTGAACCACGCCGCGAGCACCAACAGGGTGAATTTTAGTGGTGGATTTCCAAATAGTTCTTTTTGCCAACGACAAATACGAAATTGGTCTGAATAAAAAATTTCGCAGTACGATTAGCCCCCATGCGCTTTGAAGACATAAAAACACGAATCAAAAGCTTGCCTTTCAGCCTGCAAGCATGCCCGTGGTTCGCAAAATCCAGAGGTATGGCATGAAAGTCAAATTTTGGGGTGTTCGTGGTTCCATTGCCTCGCCAGGTCCCAACACCGTGCGTTATGGCGGCAACACCACCTGTATTGAAATTCGCACTGGCAACAACGAACTCATCATCATTGATGCCGGTACCGGTATTTTCCCGCTGTCGCAAACTTTATTGAATGAATTGCCTGTCACGGCGCATGTCCTGATCACACATTCGCATTGGGACCATATTCAGGGCCTGCCGTTTTTCCTGCCCAACTTTATAGCCGGCAACACCATGCGTTTGCATGGTGCCTTTGATTCGGTTTCGGGCAAGGGCATTGAACAGGTCATGGCGGTGCAACTTCAGTACAGCTACTTTCCCGTGCGCGAAGAAGAAATGAAAGCGCGCATCGAATACGTCACGCTGGCGCCAGAGCAAAACATCCGGATCGGCAGCGCCACCATCACGCCTTATGTGATGAGCCATCCGGTGGTTGATTTTGGCTACCGGATTGAAGAAAACGGAAAATCCATTTTTTTCACGGGTGACCATGAACCCCCCTACAACATTTACACGCCGGATGAAGCCGGTTTTGCGCAATGCCAGGCTGAGGTAGAGTCAAAAAATGACTATCTGATTCGCGCCATGCAAGGAGTCGATGTGCTGATTGCAGACTGCTCCTACACCACTGCCGAATACCCGGCCAAACAAGGCTGGGGACATGGCACCTACCATTCCAGTATCGAGTACGCCAAAAAAGCGGGGGCCAAAACGCTGTTTTGCACCCACCATGAACCCACCCGCAGCGACGCTGCCCTGGAAGCTGCCTTTGCCGAGGCCATGACGGAACATCCGCGCCGCGACGGAGACCCCATCTATCGCCTGGCCCGCGAAGGTGACTGTTTCGAGTTCTGATCTTTGAGTTGTGCCGTGCAGAAAGTCAACTTTAGCAACCGGCAAGCGCTGCATGACATTGCGGCAACGCGGCAACTCGAACAACAGGCACAACAAGCCCTGCCCCCGCATACCCTGATGGCGCGCGCCGGCCTGGCTGTGGCCAGACTGGCGCTGGCCCTCGCTCCCCATGCCCAACGCATCTGGGTGGCGGCCGGCCCCGGCAACAACGGCGGTGACGGACTCGAAGCTGCCCTGCATTTGCAGCGCTGGGGCAAACACCCCGTGGTGAGCTGGCTGGGAAACGCCGAGCGCGCCCCCGCCGACACAAAAATAGCGCATCAAAAAGCCATCGACGCAGGCGTGCAATTTGTCGATCAGCCCCCGCAGCAAATTGACTTGTGCATCGATGCACTGCTGGGCATTGGCTCCCAATTACGCGAGCCCGCTGGACGCATGGCCGATTGGATTGCGCACATCAACAATCTGGGCGTTCCTGTGCTGGCCGTTGACGTGCCCACCGGTTTGCAGGCGGACACCGGCGCCGCCTGCGCGAGCCGCGTCAAAGCCAGTCACACCCTGAGCCTGCTGACCCTCAAGCCCGGACTTTTTACCGCCCATGGCCGCGATCTGGCGGGCAGCGTCTGGCTGGACGATTTGCAACACGGACAAACAGGCGCAGCCGCTACAACGCCCCTGGCTCCCAGCGCCTGGCTGGCGGGCCAGCCGGTTTCAGCGACCCGCGCGCACGCCAGCCACAAAGGCAGTTACGGTGATGTGGTCGTGATCGGCGGCGCCCAAGGCATGACGGGTGCCGCGCTGTTGGCCGGCTCCGCGGCATTGCATGGAGGTGCGGGCCGGGTGTTTGTCAGCCTGCTTGACGAGCAAGCCTCGCCACTGGCGACAAGCCAGCCTGAACTGATGTTCCGGCATTGGGGCACCCTGGCGTTGGACAACATGAGCGTGGTGTGTGGCTGCGGCGGCGGCACTGCCATAACCAAGCATCTGCCGCTGCTATTCAAGTCTGCAAAACACTTGGTCGTGGATGCCGATGCGCTCAATGTCATTGCCCAATCTGCCCCGCTCCAGGCCCTGCTCTGCGAACGAGGCCAACAGCAACGCACCACCATCCTGACCCCGCACCCGCTGGAAGCCGCCAGGCTGCTGGCATGCAGCACGGCTGAGGTTCAAGCCAACCGGCTCGAAGCTGCGCAGCAACTGGCCCGGCGTTTTGCCTGCACGGTCATGCTCAAGGGTTCAGGCACGCTGATTGCGCAAGCCGACAGGACGCCTGTCATCAACCCGACCGGCAACGCCAGATTGGCCACGGGTGGTACCGGTGACGTGCTGGCGGGTTTGATCGGCGCGCTTTTGGCTGAGGGTCTGAATGGCTTTGATGCCGCCTGCCAGGCCGTCCATCAGCATGGTCAGCTCGCCGACCTCTGGCCGCAGGATCAGGCGCTGACGGCTTCGCGACTGGCCAAAGCGTTAACAGCGTCAGCTTGAGTTTTAGCCGCGCCCGGCAAAAGGCATGTTGGTGGCCATCACGGTGTGGAACATGACATTCGCCTGCAAGGGCAAATTGGCCATGTAAAGCACCGACTGGCCCACGATCACCACATCCATCACCGGCTCAATGGCCATGGTGCCGTTGGCTTGCAAAATGCCGGTCTGCATGCGCTGCGTCATGTCCGTGGCAGCGTTGCCAATGTCAATTTGACCTACCGCAATGTTGTATTTGCGACCATCGAGCGAGGCGGTTTTGGTCAAGCCTGACACCCCGTGTTTGGTGGCGGTGTAAGCCACAGAATTGGGGCGCGGTGTGGTGGCCGAAATGGAACCGTTGTTGATGACGCGTCCGCCCATCGGGGTCTGTGCCTTCATGACCCGAAAGGCCTGGCGCAGGCATAAAAACATGCCGGTCAGGTTGATGTCTACCACCTTTTGCCAGTCGGCCAATGCCAGGTCTTCCAACAACACACCGGGCGGTGCGTTGGTGCCGGCGTTATTGAACAGCACATCGACACGGCCAAATTTTTCGACAGCCGCATCGAACAGCGCCACCACCGAAGCCTCCTGAGCGACATCGGCAGCCACTGCCAGAGCGCGCTCAGGCACACCAGACAAGGCCGCCACATCCAGCAAGGGTTGCAGCCGTCGCCCCGCCAGCACCACATGCCAGCCACCGCCCAGCAAGGCCAGCGCGGCTGCTTTGCCAATACCCGAACCAGCACCTGTGACCAGGGCAACTTTGTTTTTTTCTGTCATGATTTTCAAGTAGTTAAAGTTTTAGTCAACTGCGACGACGTGGTTTGCGCGCCTTGTCCTTGGCTTTGGCAGGGGCTGACACTTTGGCGCCACCGGCGCGCTTGGGGGCTCCTGCGCGCGGCAATGGCTCCGCCATGTTACGGTTGCGCCGCCCGACCTTGGTCACGCTGGCATCGTCATCGAACACTTTCCGATCCGTGCCCTCATGTGCCAAATCCCTGTCTTTCGACAAACGGGGCAGCAGGCCATCGTTCTCCGTGAGCAGGCGAAAATCAATGCGCCGCCCATCGAGGTCAACCCGGCTCACCTGCACCCGCACCCGGGTACCCAGCACATAACGCATGCCGGTGCGCTCGCCACGCAGCTCCTGGCGCGCTTCATCAAAGCGGTAATACTCGCCGCCGAGCTCGGTAATATGAACCAGGCCCTCGACGAACATGGCATCGAGCGTGACAAAAATGCCGAAGCTGGTGACGGCGCTGACGACACCGCTGAATTCCTCGCCCAAATGGTCGCGCATGTACTTGCATTTGAGCCAGGCCTCCACGTCCCGGCTGGCTTCGTCGGCGCGACGTTCGTTGGCACTGCAATGCAGTCCTGCAGCCTGCCAGGCCTGCATGTCGACTGTGAACTTGCGCGGTTTCTGACCGGGTTCCTTGACCTTGGAGGCCAGGTTTTTCTCCAGACGCTTGGACAGCTTGGCGTGCGCTTCACCCGGTGTCGGCAAATTCGGCAACTGGTATTTGCTCTTGCGCAAAATCGCCTTGATGACCCGGTGCACCAGCAAGTCGGGGTAGCGCCGGATCGGACTGGTGAAGTGGGTATAGGCATCAAACGCCAGGCCGAAGTGGCCACTGTTTTCCGGCGTATAAATGGCCTGCTGCATGGAGCGCAGCAGCATCGTGTGAATCTGCTGCGCGTCCGGGCGGTCCTTGGTGGCGTTGGCAATGGCCTGGAACTCACCCGGTGCCGGGTCGTCGCTGATGCTCATGCCAAGGCCGGTGATTTTCAGGAAATTGCGCAAAATCTCAATTTTCTCGGGCGTCGGGCCTTCGTGCACCCGGTACAAACCCACGTGTTTGCTCTGCGCGATGAAATCAGCACTGCACACATTGGCTGCCAGCATGGCTTCTTCAATGAGTTTGTGAGCGTCATTGCGGGTGCGCGGAATAATTTTTTCAATATGACCGGCGTCGTCACAGACGATCTGGGTTTCCACCGTCTCGAAATCCACCGCGCCACGGCGCGCGCGCGACTTGAGCAGCGCTCGGTACACATCGTGCAGGTTCATCAAATCAGGGATGCGCTCCTTGCGCCTGGATGCCTCCGGACCACGTGTGTTGGCCAGAATGGCAGCGACCTCGGTGTAGGTAAAACGCGCATGGCTCCACATCACCGCCGGGTAAAACTGGTAGGCCGTCACCTCGCCGTCAGGGCTCACCATCATGTCGCAGACCATGCACAGGCGCTCAACCTCGGGGTTCAGGGAACACAGGCCGTTGGACAATTTTTCAGGCAGCATCGGAATGACGCGGCGCGGAAAATAAACACTGGTGGCCCGGTCGTAGGCGTCAACGTCAATGGCCGAGCCGTTTTCCACGTAATGGCTGACATCGGCAATCGCCACCAGCAAGCGCCAGCCTGACACCGCCGCCTTGCCCCGGCCGATCTTGACAGGTTCGCAATAGACGGCATCGTCAAAGTCGCGCGCATCTTCGCCGTCGATGGTGATCAAGGGCACATCGGTCAGGTCCACGCGGTTATTTTTATCCTGGGAACGCACCGCATCCGGCAGGGCCCGCGCCTGCGCAATGCAGGCGTCCGAGAACTCATGCGGCACATCGTACTTGCGCACCGCAATTTCAATCTCCATACCGGGGTCGTCCATTTCGCCCAGCACCTCCTTGATACGGCCGACGGGTTGACCAAACAAGGCCGGTGGCTCGGTCAATTCAACCACCACCACCTGACCCACCTTGGCCAAGCCGGTGGCGGCTTTGGGGATCATGACATCCTGGCCATAACGCTTGTCTTCGGGCGCCACGATCCAGATGCCGCTCTCGCACAACAAGCGGCCGATGATGACCCGGGTGCTGCGCTCCATGATCTCGACGACACGTCCTTCGGGTCGGCCCTTGCGGTCGCTGCGGACAATACGCACCTTGACACGGTCCTTGTGCAAGACAGCACGCATCTCATTGGGTGCGAGGTAAATATCGGACTCGCCGTCATCCCGAATCACGAAGCCGTGTCCATCACGGTGCCCTTGAACTATTCCTTCAACTTCTTCCAACAATGCGCTGGTTTGCTTAATATTTTTGATACAATGCCTTTCTTTCCTGAAATGCCCAGGTGGCGGAATTGGTAGACGCACTAGTTTCAGGTACTAGCGAGTAACTTCGTGGGGGTTCGAGTCCCTTCCTGGGCA
>NZ_JAMPXE010000106.1 GCF_023701345.1 Rhodoferax sp.
CGCTTGCGTTTGCGGTTTCTGGCGACCAGCCTGCTGCTGGGCTTGAGCGGACTGCCAGCCGCCGCTACCACGGGGCTGACCATCGCCGTGGCGCGCACCCCCTTGTCCCTGCCGCTCTATGTTGCTGAAAGCCAGGGATTTTTCGCCGCCGAGGGTGTGCAGGTCACACTCAAGGAAGTGATCGGCGGCAACCGCACCATGCAGCAGCTGAACGACGGCGTGGCCGACCTCGCTACGTCATCCGAAAGCGTGGTGGTGTTCCAGAGTTTCAAGCGCAATGATTTTGCGGTGATCGCCAGCTTCGTGACCAGCAATGAAGATGTTGACCTCATCACCGGCAAGACTGTCGGCCATGCACGCCCGGAACAACTGGCGGGCAAGCGCATCGGCATGGTCATCGGCACTGCCAGCGATTACTACGTCGATTCCTGGCTGATTTTCCACGGTGTTGATTCGAGATCGACACGACCGGTCAGCCTGCAGCCGGAGACCATGGCGCCCGCGCTGGCCAAGGGCGAGGTCGATGCGGTGGCCATCTGGAATCCGTTCAGTTTCGAAATCCTCAAGACCGTTCAGGGCGCCCGGCAGTTGCCCAACCCCGGCGCCTATCGCCTGAGTTTCAACCTGATCGCCGGTCGCAAGCTCCTGGGGCCGCGCGACGACGAGTTGGCCGGCTTGCTGCGCGCGCTGCTGCGCGCCGAACAGTTCATCCAGGCCGAACCCGTGAAGGCACAGGCCATCCTGCGCAAGCGCCTCGCGCTGGAGCAGGATTTCATCGACTGGATATGGCCCAAATACCAATACCGCGTGATGCTCGATCAGTCGCTGATCGTCGCGCTAGAAAGCGCAGCGCGCTGGGCCCGCGAGGAAGGCCATGTGAGCGCCAGCCGTTCACCGAACTACCTCAATTTCATCTATGGCGAACCGCTGCGCAAGGCTCGGCCCGACCGGTTGCGCATCGGGAAATAACCCATGCGTATCCGCACCCTGCTAAGTGCTTCTCTCGCTGCCGCGCTGTTGCTGATTCTGGTGCTGGGCCTTGTGAATTGGCACCTCGCGCAGCGCATGGAGGTGTTGTCGGCAAGATTGACTCAGGCGCACGAGAATGCCCGGGAGATTTCCAAGCTGCTGGTACTGACCCACGAATATGCCCTGCATGCCGAAGAACGGGCAGCACTGCAATGGAAGGAAAGCCTTGCCGCATTGGTCGGCAGGATGAATGGCGACCACAGCGCGGCGGCCGGACCGCCGCTGAGTTTGCCCGATCAGATGCCCGAGCAGGCAACCATGCTGGGTCGGCTTTTCGCGCAACTGGAGGCCGCCAGCCAGTCGCCCGAAACGCCGTTGCAGATGCGCCGCAAACGGCTGTTGCTCGACCAGATGCTGTCCAACGTCAGCATCCTGTCCGAAGGCATGGAACGCCGGGAAGAAGCGATCCGGGCCGAGCACGCGCAAGTCGATCGACAACTGCATCGGTTGAGCCAGGCAATCCCTTTGGCGGCGCTGTTCCTCCTTGCAGCCTTGAGTGCGTTGCTGGCACGGCGGGTGTTGCAGCCGCTGTCCCGCCTTCATGCGGCGGTCAGTGCCGTGGCGCGTGGCAACCTGACGGTGCACAGTGCCAGCAGGGCCCATGATGAACTGGGGGAACTGTCGCGCACCTTTGATGCCATGGCCATTGACCTGGTCTCCGACTTGCGCCAGGAGGTGGCTGATCGCCAGCAGGCGGAAGAAAAGGCCCACCGAATTACGCAGCTCTATGCCATCCTGAGCGCCTGCAACCATGCCATTGTGGAAAGCGGCAACGCCGATGATCTGTTCCAGAGGGTGTGTCAGGCCACAGTCACGCTGGGCGGCATGAAGACGGCCTGGATCGGTCTGGTGGACGAAGCGACGCAGGAGGTCAGGCCGGTCGCCAGCTTTGGCAATGGCATCGAGGATCTGGCGGATATTCAAATCTCGGCCGACCCTCTCTCGCCGTTTGGCCAGGGACCTAGCGGCACCGCGATCCGGGAGGATCAGGCATTCTGGTGCCAGGACTACGCCAACGACCTGCGCACTGCCCCGTGGCACGAGCGCGGCGCGCGCGCCGGCTGGGCGGCCGCGGCCTTCTTGCCCTTGCACGCCAACGGCCGGACCGTCGGCGTGTTTTCCATCTACACCGGCGCGGTGAACATATTCGACGAAGACGTCCGCAACTTGTTGACCGAAATTGCGACCGACCTCGGCTTTGCCCTGGACAACTTTGCCAACCAGGCCGACCGCCGGTCGGCCGAGCTGCGTTATCACGCGCTGTTCGACTCGTTGATCGAGGGGTTTTGCCTCTTTGAAGTCCTGCTCGACGAAAAGAATCAAACCAGGGACCTCGTTTTCCTGGAGACCAATACCGCATTTGAGACGCAGACCGGCTTGCGCAACGTGCAGGGCAGGGGGACACGCGAAGTCGTTCCGCAGCTCGAGGCACATTGGTATGAAATTTACGGAAAAGTCGCCGTGACGGGCGAGACGGTAAGGTTCGAGAATGAAGCAATGGCGCTGCGTCGCTGGTTCGAGGTGAGCGCCTACCGTGTTGGTGGACAGACCAGTCGACAGGTCGGTGTCCTCTTTCATGACATCACCGCGCGCAAGCAGGCCGCACTCCAGCTTGCCGAAAGCGAGGCCCGGCGCCAAGCCGACATGAGCGCCGCCCTTGAAGCCCAGCGCCAGGCGGCACGGGCCGCATTGAGCCTGATGGAAGATGCCGTAGCCGCACGCAACGAGGCCGAGGCGATTCAAACGAGTCTTCGCAAGTTGTCACTGGCCGTGGAGCAGAGCCAGGAGAGCATCGTCATCACCAACCTGGCGGCCGAGATCGAGTATGTCAACGACGCGGCCGTGCTGACGACCGGCTACACCCGCGAGGAGTTGATCGGGAACAATCCGCGCGTCCTACAGTCGCGCAAGACGACGCCCGAGACCTATGTGAGCCTATGGGACACCCTGCAGCAAGGGCAGCCGTGGAAGGGGGAATTCCACAACCGCAGAAAGGACGGCACCGAGTACATCGAGTTTGCCATCGTCATGCCGCTGCGCCAGCCCGACGGATCGATCAGCCACTATGTTGCGGTGAAGGAAGACGTCACAGAAAAGAAACGCATCGGCATCGAGTTGGACCATCACCGCCACCATCTGCAGGAACTGGTGGCGCAGCGCACGGCGGAGCTGGCACTGGCACGCCAGCAGGCCGAGGCTGCCAACATTGCCAAGAGTGCTTTCATTGCCAACATGAGCCACGAAATCCGCACGCCGATGAACGCCATCATTGGCCTTACCCACCTGATGCAACGCGCGGGTGCCACGCCGGAACAGGCGGACCGGCTGAAAAAGATCGACACCGCAGGCCGGCACCTGTTGTCGATCATCAACGACATCCTCGATCTTTCCAAGATCGAGTCCGGCAAGTTGCAACTGGACAATACCGACTTCAACCTCTCTGCCGTTCTCGACAATGTCACTTCCATCATCACCCCTGCGGCGCGCGAAAAAGGCCTTGCGGTCGAAGTCGACCGCGACGCCGTGCCGGCGTGGTTGCGCGGGGATCAGGTTCGGCTGCGCCAGGCCTTGCTCAACTGCGCGGGCAACGCCGTCAAGTTCACCGACCGAGGTCACATCAAACTGAGTGCCAAGCTCCTGGAAGACGATGGTGAAGACCTCCTGGTGCGATTCGCGGTCGAGGACACGGGCATCGGCATCACGCCCGAGGTCAGCCAGCGGTTGTTCCAGGTTTTTGAGCAGGCGGATGTCACGACCTCGCGCAAATACGGCGGCACCGGCCTCGGGCTCGCCATCACCAAACAACTGGCGCAGATGATGGGCGGAGAAGTCGGCGCCGACAGCACGCCCGGCGTGGGCAGCACCTTCTGGTTCACCGCCCGCCTGCAACGCGGCTATGGCGTCATGCCTGCCGAAGCGCTCGAGCGCACGACCGATGTCGAGGCGAAATTACGCGCGCAGTTTCTCGGCACGAGGCTGTTGCTGGCGGAGGACAACCCGATCAACCGCGAAGTGGCGCTGGAAATGCTGCACGGCGTGGGCCTGGCCGTGGATACCGCGGTGGACGGCCGGCAAGCGCTGGCAATGGCTGCAGCCGGAGCCTACGACCTGATCCTGATGGACATGCAGATGCCCGACATGGACGGTCTGGAGGCCAGCCGGGCCATCCGCGCCCTGCCGGACTGGGATGCAAGACCCATCCTGGCGATGACGGCCAATGCCTTTGACGATGACCGCCAGGCCTGCAAGGACGCGGGGATGAATGATTTCATCACCAAACCGGTCGAACCGGAGGTACTCTTTGCCACCTTGCTGAAATGGTTGCCACACCAGCAACAGACACAGGGCTCGCCAGTTGCAATCGTGCCGTCGGCACGTCTGCCGCAGGATCAGCCAGCGCTACCGAGCCAGCTGGTTCAATTTGCCGGTCTCGACTCGGCCCGCGGCATTCGGGCCCTGAATGGAAACGTGGGGGCTTATGTGGCCTTGTTGCGGCAGTTCGCTGCCAACCATCGCGATGATTCGCAGTACCTGCGCAGCGCGCTTGCAGCCGGGCATACCGAGGCTGCCTGGCAAAGAGTGCACGCCCTCAAGGGCGTCGCAGCAAACCTGGGTGCAACTGCCCTGTATGCGGCGGCTGCGGCGCTGGAACTCGGGTTTCGCAGCGATGCGGCAACTCCGTTGCCGGCGCTGCTGGCGTCGTTGCAGACGGAACAAGCGGCCCTGGATGCGGTACTCGCACAGTTGCCCGAGACTGCGGCCGGTGGCGCGCTGGCGCCCGATCCCGAGCGAGCGCGGCAGGTGCTCGAGCAATTGGCGACTCCGCTGTCCAGTTTCGATACAGTGGCCGGCGAACTGTTCGAGAGCAACCGGCAACTGTTGCTGGCGACACACGGAGCAGAGGCGATGCAACTGGGGCGACAAATGGCGGCTTTCGACTACCCCGACGCGCTGGCCACCGTGCGTGGCCTGTTGCAGCAGGCGCCTGAAAGTCCATGAAAAATTTCTGGCCTCCATGAAACACAGGGCGAGTCAATGAAATTTGAAACATCCACGCGCCTCTACGAAAAAATATTGATGGTGGGTGCCGCGCTGACACCGGCCATCACCATCTGGTACCTGAGCACCTTTTCCGCCACGCCCCCTCTGCGGTTCGAGAATCACGGTTTTCACGAACTCTTCATTGCCATCGCGGTCGCGATCAGCGGCTTTGTCTCCTACGTTTCCTGGCGGAGCTACAGCACTTCAGGCGAAGTCTTCCTTCGCTGGCTGACCGTAGGTTTTCTCGCATTCACGCTGATCTATGCGCCACACGGCATTTTGACGCGAACGGCCGATCACAACATCTGGCTGTTTCTCCTGTTCGGACCTGTATCGCGGCTCGCCATACTCGGATGCCTTGTTTTCGGACTCACACAGTATGGCAGTCCGCCAGAGGACCCTTTGGCGATATCAAATACCGGGTTCTGGCGACGGGTCGTTGGAGCGTGCGTTGTTGTCAATGTTGCTGTCGTGATGCTTGCCTACTCGCCAATCGCAAGTAGCCCGTGGGTTCCCATTTCCCTCGAAAGTGGCGCCGTCATCCTGTGCGTGACAGCCATTGCGGTGATGGCATGGCGCCAAATCCAGTCACCGCTGATGATCGTCTATGCCATCGCGCTTGCGATATTCGCACAGGCCGCCATCGCTTTCATACTCGCAAAGCCATGGAACCATATGTGGTGGCTGGCTCATGTGATCTTCGCCGGAGGATTCTTGGTGCTTAGTTGGGGCGTTGCCCGCGCCTTGCTTACGACACGCTCTTTTACCAATGCCTATAGCCAGGAACAACTGATGCGGTCGTTGGAGCAAGAGAAGGCGCTGACCGAGGCCGCCAATCTCGAACTATGGTCCAGTCAGACGCACCTGAAATCCGTGCTCGACCATCTTGAGGAGCTTGTCTTCGTGCGCACAGCCGAGCTGGCGGCAAGCAAAGACGCCGCAGAAGCCGCCAGTCGCGCCAAGAGCGTCTTCCTGGCCAACATGAGCCATGAGCTGCGCACGCCGATGAACGGCATCATGGGCATGACCGACCTGGCACTGCGCCGTGCCACCGACCCCCAGCAGATCGACTGGTTGAACAAGAGCCAGGGCGCGGCGAAACGCCTGCGCGACGTCATCAACGACATCCTCGACATCGCCGATATCGAATCCGACCGGCTGACGCTAGACGAAGAAGACTTTTCCCTTGCGCAAACCATTGGCGGCGCCATGCAGATGGAGGACACGCTGGCCCGTGCCAAGGGACTGAGCCTGTCGTGGCATATCGATCCGGCCCTGCCCGATCTGCTGCGTGGCGACGCCGTGCGTCTGCGTCAGATCTTGCTCCATTTCACCGGCAACGCCATCAAGTTCTCCGAGCGCGGGAAGATCACCATTCGTGCCAGCGTCGCAGAGGAGGACAGCCACAGCGTGTTGCTGAAGATCGAGGTCGCCGACCAGGGCATCGGCATCAGTCCCGAACAGCAAGCCGGGCTGTTCCACGCCTTTACCCAGGTCGATGGCTCGACGACTCGCAAGTACGGCGGCACCGGTCTGGGGCTGACCATCTCCAGACGCATCGCGCGCCTGATGGGCGGCGACGCCGGGGTGACCAGCCAGGAAGGCAGCGGCAGCACTTTCTGGGTGACGGTCCGGCTCAGGCGGGCAGCGACAGTGCGGCCGGTGGCGACAATGGAAACCGGCGCACCCGCGCACGCGGCACTGGCTGCGCACATGCCCGAGGCGGTAGCGGAGAGCGTACCGGCGCCCGACCCCGAACGAGCGCGGCAGGTGCTTGAGCAATTGGCGACCCCGCTGGCCAGTTTCGATACCGTGGCCGGCAATATTTTCGAGAGCAACCGGCAACTTTTGCTGGCAACGCACGGAACAACGGCGATGCAACTGGGTCGGCAAATGGCGGCTTTCGACTACCCCGGTGCGCTGGCAACCGTGCGCGGCCTGCTGGGGCAGGCGCCAGAAAAACAATGCGGTATGCACATGGACAAACAGACCGAGCCCTGAAGACCAAGAGAAGCTGAGGCGACAATACACGTGGTCGACTGCGCGCTTCAACACCATCGAGAACGTGTAGCGCAGCCAGCGTGAGCCCGGCGCACAGCCAATGTCCCGCGCCAACTCACGGTCGGCAACCACTTCGTCGGTTCGCTTGACAAACCTGGGATTCGTCACGGCTAACTGCACAAGGTCATCCTGCCATTCCCGAAACCTTCATCCCCAGCGTTGCCAGCCGCCTCCAACCGGAGCTGATCGAGCGTCTGACCGATCCGGCGAATGACCTCGATAGCGCGCCGCAAATGGTTGACCAGGTCCTGATAAGTTCGGCCAGACTGGGTTAATCGCCTATCCCGTCACATGACCCGAAAGGAGTCGATATGTCAACCAACGAAACAACGTCCAGTACCAGGCAAGCCATTGCTGTAGCTGTGCCCATTGTTTTGGGTCTGGCGATCTGGTTCACGCCAGCGCCTGAAGGCTTGTCACTGCAGGCCTGGCACAGGTTCGCCATCTTTGCTGCCACGATCTTTACTTCTTCGTGGTCACGTTCAACGTCATCCTGACCTTCACGGTCGGGGCCGTGTGGTGGAAAATGCTCGGTTATTATTAAGACCAAGCGCCAAACAGCCGTCCGGTGCAAACAAGCTGGACGACTGTTCTGATGCCCCAATCATCTCAAAGGATCTGATGTCCATGCCCCTGGTCAGTAATGAACTTGACTTGCTGCACACGCTGGTCAAGCTGGATCAACACCGGAAAATCATCGAGCTGGGTTGTGGCGCAGCCGAGTTGTCGCGCCAGCTGTTGGCCCGCTTCCCGGACTGCGAGATTACCGCACTGGAAGTGGATGAGCGCCAGCATGCCAAGAACCTGCTCAAGCCATTGCAGGGTCTGCAATTCATCCAGGCAGGCGCACAGTCCATCCCGCTGCCATCAGCGGCTTTTGACCTGGCCTTGATGTTGAAATCCTTGCACCATGTGCCATTGCAGCAACTGGACCAGGCCTTGGCAGAAATCCACCGGGTCTTGAAACCCGGCGCACTGCTCTATGTCTCGGAACCGGTGTTTGCCGGTCCGCTCAACGAAGTGATGCGCCTGTTCCACGATGAGGAACAGGTGCGGGCCACTGCGCTGCGCGCGATTCAGCAAGCGGTAGCCACGGGCGGCTGGGAGCAGCTCAGCGAGACCCACTTTGATGTTCCCGTGCAGTTCCGCGACTTTGCCGATTTTGAGGCGCGCATGATCGGCGTGACGTATGCCGACCATCGGCTTGATGCCACCACACTGCAGCAGGTGCAAGAACGCTTTGCGCCACACATGCGCGCAGATGGCGCCCGCTTTGCGCCACACATGCGCGCAGATGGCGCCCGCTTTGTGCGACCGATGCGCGTCAACTTGCTGCGCAAGCGCTGAAGAGTCTGGAAACTGAGAGCGGATGACAACCCTTGGAGGGCAGGTCAGTTACCTGGGGCGTTCTGGGTCGGCACAGCGTGGCGCAACCCGGTTTGGCGATTTTGCTCGTCAACAAACACGAGTTGCGGCTGGTGGCTGGCAACCTGATCCTCATGAATCTGGCCGAAAGCCGCAATGATGATGAGGTCACCCACGGCCGCTCGACGTGCCGCGGAACCGTTGACAGAAATCATGCCCGAGCCACGCTCGCCCTTGATGGCGTAGGTGATAAAGCGCTCGCCATTGTTGATGTTCCAAATATGAATTTGCTCGTTTTCAGCAATGTTGGCCGCGTCGAGCAGGTTTTCATCAATGGCGCAGGAACCCTCATAGTGCAGTTCACATTGCGTCACTGCGACACGGTGGATCTTTGATTTAAGCAGGGTACGAAACATGGTTCAGGACTTTAAAAGAGGTGGCACCAACGCCAGGCACACCTTATGAATTTTACCGATGCAGGCATCGGAGGCAGAGGCTGATGATTGTAAAACCCCGCCGTGCCTGCAAATATCGTTCGCCGTCAGTTGCCCACGGCCTGGGCCCAGCGTCTGGTCATAGCAGGCGTATTGAAGCAGGTGGTGACGTCGCCAGCACTGTACACCGCTCGCTCCAACAGCTGGATGTCGGCCTCGTGCTGCCGTGCCACATGGGGATCTTCAAAAAAGATAACCTTTTGACAGCGTCTGTCCAGCACCAGCTCGGCGATCTGCGCATCACCGCCGAGCGGTCCGCTCTGGTAACAAGTCACCCACGGCCGCGATGCAGGCCAACCACGCGACCAGGCCATGGCGTTGAGCTGGCTGCCCGTGGTGCCTGTGGCAACGCGACCGGCAAAACGCGACAACATATCGAAATGCTCAACAGCAAACGCAAGCATGTCGCTCTTGAGCGCATCGTGCGCAATCAGGGCAAGCACCTGGGACTCAGGTGCCGGCAATTTCTTGCCTTCAGGCACCGAGCTGGCGACCATTCCGGCACAGGCCATCTCAACGCCAACCCATTCAATGGCACCGGCCAAGGTGGCGACAAAGGGTTTGCCGTGAATAACACATTGGCGCTTGAGTGCCTGCGCCTCTGGGTACATGGAAGTCGGATTAACCGGGTCGACGAAGAAGAACACGCCATCGATGGCGGCATCGGGGGTCAGACCTCCTGCGGCCCGCGAAACCAGACGCATCAATCCTCCGTCGCGCCCATGGCCTACTGAGATCAGGCGACTGCGCAGCAAGTCGTTGATGAGCAAAGCGTCATGCGCCCCTCCGGTGGCGTGCAAATCGAGCGCGAGCGTATTCAGGTCTGCTTCACAATGCCTGGCCCAGCGCAACAAGGAGCAGTCGGCACCAAGTCGGTGTAGACGATGCGCAACGAGTCCATACTTCATGGTATTTTCCTGATGTGAGTCCAAAGTCAGGAGCTTACCATTTAGGGGTTTTCGCGACCTCGCCAATGGCCAGACTGACATCGCCAGCCGTTATCGCTAGCCATTTGCAGACTCTTTTGAATCCCCTGCCCACAGGGCTTCACGTTGGGCAGCGTGCCGTAAAACGAATTCGGCTATTGACGCAATATCCGACAGATCCAGATGCGATAGGCCGGGCGTTATCGCCCTCTGAGCGGGCAACGTGGGAGGCTGATCACTGGCAATGGCCACAATACCAGGCCAATCCGGCCACAGCGTATCTTTACTTCCTGATTTTCGCCAGACTTCCAGCTTGGGGAAATTGCCATGTTTGAAGCCTTCAATCAGCACCAGATCGCAATGCTGCATGCGATCCAGCAAGTAGTCCAGCGACGGCTCTGGCGCACCGCGCAGCTCGTGCATCAAGGCCCAGCGGTCATTTCCCAGCAATAAAACTTCTTTGCAACCCGACTCACGCAGGCGATAAGAGTCTTTGCCCGGACGGTCAATGTCAATGTTCTTGTGGCTGTGCTTGATCAGTGACACCACCAAACCCCGCGCTGCAATGGCAGGCACCAAGCGCTCCAGCAACGTGGTCTTGCCCATGCCGGAATGACCGGCGATACCAAATATTTTCACAGGTGACTCATCTTTTTCTGATGACAACAAGCTGTTCAGTGCACAGACAGCCTTGCCGCTTCCATGCGCACAAAGCGCTCGGTGAAGTCGGCCAGTTTCCGGTAAAAATCAGTCTCGGCACCCGCCTTGACCGAAGCAGCAAACGGGCCAATCCATGCACCCAGATGCTCACTCAGAAAACGTCTTTGCAAAAGCTCGATGGCTGCCGCCTCTGCTGCGCTGCCGGCAGCCTCTGCATGATTCCTGTTGAACGTGAGCAGGTACAAAAATTCCAGCTCCACCGCCACATGGTCTGGCAGATCCCTGAAGTCCTCATCGATTTCAAATCCACCTGCGAGGTACAACTCAAGCACGGGTGGAGGCAGATTCTCCTCCGTCTGCACCGGCGTATTCAACCAGGACGAACCATAAGGATTGGCAAGTGGCTTTATCGGCCCGAGAAAAAGTCGCGTGTAGTCCACCAGTAGTGTCTGCATGTCCTGCGCCTGAAATGCTGCTCCCAGCTGGCGTGCCTGATCGGCCAGTTCAGGATCAATCCGCGTGGCTGCCACCAGCATGGAATCAAACAAATTCTCCTCTGCAAACTCCGCCGCTGGTTCGTAATAACAGGCAGACAGGAAACGACACAGGTCCTCACGCGCAGTGACTTGGTCTGGGTTGTAATCGGACATCATTGTTCCTTGGCTAAAAAAGAGGGCCGGACAAGCCGGCCCTTGATGCAATTGGCTTCAGGCAAATTCAAGCCCGTGGGCTGTATTTTCCAATGTAATGGACGTTGGGCCTGGTGCCTTTTTCTTCTTGCAGGCGGAAAGATTTTTCTTTCTTCAAAATCTGCGCAATTTCGCTGTTCGGATCATCCTGATCCCCAAAGATACGCGCTTTGGCGGGGCATACCTCGACACAGGCCGGCTGCAGGCCGTTGAGCACGCGGTGGTAACAAAAGGTGCATTTCTCGACCACATCGTCCTTGCGCACCGGCTGAAGGTCGCCGCCTTTCCAGGCGTTCAGCATGGGGGGCGTCGCACCCGCCAGGGCTGCAAGCTCGGCGCCGGAAGTCGTGCACCCCGGGATGGCCGAGGTTTTGTCGGCCCAGCGCGGCTGGGTGTTTTCATCCATC
>NZ_JAMPXE010000107.1 GCF_023701345.1 Rhodoferax sp.
CCAGACCCGCAGGCAGATGCTCGCACTCGCACCAGTTCCCCAGCTTTGGTCCAGATGGATCTGGATGGCATCGGGGCGCGTGCTGATGTAGCGTTGCGCGTTGTCCAGCAGGTTGATCAGAATGCGGCGCAGGTGTTCAGGGTCAAACCAGACCCAGGCCTGGGTGTTGGGCAGGCGTAGCGCGATATCCGGTTTGTTTCCCCCGTGTGATTGCCAGTCCCGGCAAATTCGCGGCAAGGTGAGTGTCAGGTCAAGCGGTTGGGTCTGGACCAGGCGGTCTGTGTTGGGTGACTGGACGACGTGCAGGATGTCGTGCACCGTTTTCTCAAGTCGCTGGGCATTTTGTTGTACCAGACGACTCAATTGTTGCTGTCCGGGGTCTGACAGGTCTTCTGCCAGCAAGGCATTGGCTTGCACAATGGCGGCCAGGGGATTGCGTATTTCATGGGCGACTGCGGCAGACATGCGTCCCATGCTGGCAAATTTTTCCACGCGCAAGCGCGCCTGCAATTCCCTTTGATCCTGTAGAAATACCACACACATGCCTTGCGCGTCCGGATTCAATTGTTTGGTCAGTTGGGTGTGTGCCATGACCAGGCGTGTTCCGTGGCCTTCGTGCTGAATGCTGATTTCCAGATGTTGCGTCGTTTGTGTTTTAAAGGTTTCGTCAATGAGATGGCGCAGTCCCTGCCAACCCGGTACATTGGCCAGGATCAAGGGTCGATTCTGAGTGCTTGGGGGGATGCGCAATTGTTTTTGGGCGGCAGGGTTGGCGGAGCGAATCAGGTGCTGGGCATCGACTACCAACACGCCATCACCCAGGGTTTCAATGATCAGCTCGTTGACCTGTCGCTGCACCGCTGCCGCCAATTGACTGCGTTGCGCTTTTAACTCAATGCTGGCCAGTCGGCTCACCATTTGACGGGCGATAAAGGAGATGGCAAAACAACCCGCACCTGTCAGGGCGGCCTGGGAAAAAAGAGCACTGGCGTTCCACGGCGCTTGCAAAGACAGCCAGCCAGCGTAGGCAAAAAGCAGCAGCGTGACACTGGCTGCGCTGGCAAGGGCCATCAGCTGTGAGCCCAGGACTGAGGCCATCAAGACCGGCAGGGCAAAGAGCGGGGTGTAATTGATGCTGCTGTCTTGCATGGCTTGAAGCGCTGTAAACGCCAGCAAATCCACGCCCAGCGTGCGCAGCCAGGTGCCATTGAAACGCAGGCCTGATTGTTGGGGCGCAGACATGACCCGCTCCGCCAGTGTTGCCATCAGGTAAGTCGCGCAGATCACCAGAGGGATCAGACTGGGTGCTGCGGCCAGAGCCAACAGGCTGGCCTGCAACAGCACCAGTACCCCTCCCAAGGTGGCACGAGCCGTCATGAAGCTGCGCCACAAACGATCAAACTCGTCGGGGTGGTCGTTGAAGTCGGTCTCGGGTGACTTTTTTCCTGACCAGAGGGATGCCAGCGCGGGCAACTTCATTCAGGGTTCCGCTTGGTGCAGGTGCTCCAGTCCGCAATAGCTCCCGTGCTGACCCTGAACCGCCTCTGCACGGGGAATGTGCACATGACAATGGCTGCATGCCACGGTATCCAGTGGCGGGGGCGTCTGGGCGGGCGAAGAAGGTGGGCGCTGGCTGATGGAAGATGCGCGACTGCGCCAGAGCCAGACAGCGGCCAGCACCACCAGCAGTACCAGCAAACCTTTCACAGCGTTTGCCTCAGCACGATTTCCATCACAAAACGGGAGCCAACATAAGCCAGCAACAGCAGGCCCGAGCCAGCGTAAAGAAAGCGAACAGCACGCTTGCCGCGCCAGCCAAAGCGGGCCCGACCCACCACCAGTATGGCAAAAGTCAGCCAGGACAACACCGAGAAAATGGTTTTGTGATCCAGCTTGATGGCGTGACCGCCACCATACAACTGGCTGCCGAAGAAAAAGCCGGCCAGCAAGGTGGCGCTCAGCAGGATAAATCCGAGGCTGACAAAGCGAAAGGTCAACCGTTCCATGGTCAGCAGGGGGAGTCCGGTGGCCGCATTGGCTGCTACGCGAATGCGTGCTTCAGCGCGTGTCATGAACCAGGCGTGGAGCACGGCCACGGCAAACAGGCCGTACGAGGCAATGCCCAGCGCCCAATGCAGCGGTAGCCAGTTCGAGGCGCTGGCATGCAGGGTATTGCCCGGAAACAGCAAGGCCAGCAATACGGTTGCCGATCCTGCGCAGGATAGCAGCCATGGGGTTTTCAGCTGGGGGAAAACGTAACCTTCAACGGCATAGACCAGTCCGACCAGCCAGGTGGTGACGGAAAGTGCTGGCGCAAAGCCAAAACGCGGCTCACTGCTCAACAGTCCCCAGGCCAGCAATACACCATGCAAACACCACGCCACCCAGACCGCGATACGGGGCAGGGTCTGGCCGACGCGCGCGGCACCCGTCGCCGACGCTGCGTAGGCTGCCGACGCGCCCAGGGCCAAGGCTAAAGTGACTGGAGTTGCACTGGCTAAAATCATGCATACAGTTTAGCGTTTTGTATCCTGTCTTTACACCCTTGGCATTAACTCAGGTTCCGTTTGCCGGAAAAATATTCTATGGCCTCCGCTCTCACCGACAAACTTTCCCGCCTGGTTAAAGAAATACGCGGCCAGGCCCGCATCACCGAAACCAACGTGGCAGACATGTTGCGCGAAGTCCGCATGGCGCTGCTGGAGGCCGACGTTGCCTTGCCGGTGGTGCGCGACTTCATTGCCCGGGTCAAGGAAAAAGCGCTGGGCCAGGATGTGCTGGGCTCGCTTACGCCCGGTCAGGCCCTGGTCAGTATCGTCAACAAGGAGCTGGCCGCCACCATGGGTGATGGCGTCAGCGACATCAATCTGGCGGCGCAGCCGCCGGCGGTGATTTTGATGGCGGGTTTGCAGGGGGCAGGCAAAACCACCACCACGGCCAAGCTGGCCAAGCACTTGATTGAAAAGCGCGGCAAAAAAGTGTTGACGGTCTCCGGCGACGTCTATCGCCCCGCCGCCATCGAACAGCTAAAAACCGTGACGGCTCAGGCCGGTGCCGAGTGGTTCCCCAGCACGCCCGAGCAGAAACCGGTGGACATTGCGCTGGCGGCGCTGGACTATGCGCGCAAACATTATTTTGATGTCCTGCTGGTGGATACCGCGGGTCGTCTGGCGATAGATGACGTGCTGATGCGGGAGATCAAGGATTTGCATGCTGCCATCAAGCCGGTGGAAACCCTGTTTGTGGTGGACGCCATGCAGGGCCAGGACGCGATCAACACCGCCAAAGCCTTCAAGGACGCACTGCCCCTGACCGGCATCATCCTGACCAAGCTCGACGGCGACTCGCGCGGCGGTGCCGCCTTGTCGGTGCGACAGGTCACCGGCGCACCGATCAAGTTCGCGGGTACCAGCGAGAAGCTCGACGGTCTCGAAGTGTTCGATGCCGAACGCCACGCCGGCCGCATTCTGGGCATGGGCGACATTCTGGCGCTGGTGGAGCAGGTCACGGCGGGGGTCGACATGGCCTCGGCGCAAAAACTGGCGGCCAAGGTCAAAAGCGGGGCTGCTTTTGACCTGAATGACTTCTTGAGCCAGATCCAGCAAATGAAGCAAATGGGCGGCTTGAGCAGCCTGATGGACAAGCTGCCTGCCGCCATGGCCGCCAAAGCCGGTCAGATGGACATGGGCCGGGTCGAGAAAGATGTCAAGCGCAAGGAAGGCATCATTCAAAGCATGACGCCGCTGGAGCGGCGCAAGCCCGAACTCATCAAGGCCACCCGCAAGCGCCGCATCGCCGCCGGGGCGGGTGTGCAGGTGCAGGAGGTCAACCGCATGCTCAAGGAGTTCGAGCAAATGCAGGACATGATGAAAAAGATGAAGGGCGGCGGCATGATGAAAATGATGAAGCGCATGGGCGGCATGAAGGGCATGCCAAAAATGCCGTTTTGACCAGCGCGCGCCGTTTTTTCAGCTCAATGTTTTTGTAACACGATATCGATGCGCCGCTGGACGCCCGCGGCGCCATCCTGTTTGCCGGCTGTCTGCATGTGCTTGAGCTGCACGCCCAGCCAGGCCAGCAAAGGCCTGCGCCAGCCCTGGCTGGAAGCGGTTTCGACCGCGAGATCAATGTCAGTGATGGCCAGCGGCTCTCTCTGTATCAGCGCACCAGCGGCCACCAGGCGCGCCAGCGGGTCTTGAATTTGATGCAATTTGCTGTGGCCGGGCGTGGTGGCCATGGCGACGGCGCCATCATTTTTCGCAGCCTGAGTCTGTGTTTGTTGCACCAAAGCCTGGTACTGCCGCGGCAGCTGTGCGGCATCGAGGCCACGCCATTTGCCGCTGATAAAGCTGGCGTAGGCTTGTTCCGCAAGCGGCGCATCCCCGGCCAGGGTTTGGTAGCCGGCGCAGGGCGTCAGATCCAGGCTGGCCACTTGCGTGGCGCAGCGCAGCAACTCGACACGCGCCATCAGGTCGGGACGGCCGGTGCGGGCGATCTCGGCCTGGGCGCGTGCAAATTCAAGGTCCGCCACGCGGGAATTGCCGTTCAGATAAGCAGACGTGTAACTGCCAAGCGCCGCAAACGCCTGGCTTTGCCATTCGGGTGGCGCTGGCGTGCTGGCGCAAGCGCTGAGCAGCAGGGCCATGGCGGTCAGGGGCAATGATTTTTTCATGGCAACTTGATTTCGTTATCCCGGGCAAAAGGCCACTTGCGGTTGATCTCGTCGGCGAGTTGACTCACGCGGCGCAGACTGTTCTCGACTTCGGCGCGCAATGCCCCAAGGTCGGTGCTGGCGATGCGTGCGTTGGTGCCTACCGCCTGGGCCTCGGCCAGCACGGCGTCGACGTTTTTCAGGGTGTTGCGGGTCTCGCTGAGGACGCTGTGGAGTTGGTCCAGTGCCGCTTTGCTGCTGACCAGGGTGGCTTGGGTGTTGTCCACCAGGCCCCCGCTGCCAAACACGCGTTGCTCGGCTTTGACCAGCAAGCTGTTGGTGCGTTCCAGCGTTTGAATGACGTTTTTCGCATTGTCATCGCTGCCCATGACGCCTGACAGTACGCCATAGCGGCCGTTCATGCGTTCGGTGGTGGTTTTCAATTGGCCCAGACTGGTGTTGAGGGGCGATTCGGTGCCGGTCATGGTTTCCAGGTTTTCCAGCAGCGCCCGCGCCGAAGCGATCAGGCGTGGCACCTCGGCCGAGGTGTCGCCGCGCAGCAGCGTGCGTTCGGAGCCGGGTGGCAAAGGCGGGTCGCTCATGATGCCGCTGTAGGCGCGGATGCGGGTGTCGCCCACCATGCCGCGCTCCAGGGTAAAGATGCTGGAGCTGCGCAGCCAGTGGGCGTCTTTGTGCGGCACGTCGATCACCATGCGGGCCATGCCATCGGCGGCGAGTTCAATGCGGCGCACGCGACCAATGGGAAAGCCTGAAAACGTCAGGTCCATGCCGACGATCACGCCTTCGGAGTCGTCCGAGATCAGCACCAGTTGTTGTGTGCTCTCAAACACGCCACGGGCTACCATGACGTACAGCGCAAAGCCTGCCACCAGGCTGGCAATCAGCAATAGCAGCGCATTGGCCCGGCGCTCGATGTGGGGCAAAGCCGATGTCGGCTCGGCGGGGGTGGGTGGAGTCATTGGCGTTGTTCGGATGAATTAGATGTATTTCACAGTCAGTGAAGCTGCTTCAAGCAGAAATAAAACCAGAAACAGACGCACTGCGCCCGGCTGGATCGTATCTGTCACGCGGTGCGGAGCCGTTTCCAGGCTGGCGGCCATCGGCACCACGGCGACCGCCAGACTGAAAAACAGTGTTTTAAGGATAAAGCCCAGGCTCACTGCCAGGTCGAAGACCTGTCCCACGGTGCGGGTAAAACCGGGTAACCCCCAGGGTGACAAGCCATAAACCAGGAGGTAAGTCAGCACCAGCACCACCACGCTGCTGAGCGTCGCCAAAGCCAACACCGAGAAGGCATCGGCCAGCATGCGCGGTGTCAAGTGGGTGCGTAAGTGAACGAGGTCCAGCTTCCTGTGCGTGATTGGCGGCCCGGCGGCCAAGTCGACCGCGCCGGCGTTGAACGCCAAGCCCGCGCGCAAGGCCACAAACAAGGCAGCTGCCAGGGGAATGAGCTCCAGCACCAACACCCGTACCACCATCTGCAAGGCATACTGCGACAGGCCATAACTCAGGGCGGTAACCACGACGATGCGAATCAACACCAGACTCAGCAGGGCCGAAAACACCGTGAACCAGGGCATCGCCTGCCAGGTGCAGGTGTAAATGTGACGGGCGGTGCGGTGGCGAAACTCTGGCGTGTAGCTGCTCGGACTGAGCGCCAGCACCAGCACGATGGACCCCACATGCAACATATGCCACCAACTGCGCATGCTGCGCAGCAGCGCATGAATCCAGGTGAAAGAGCGGTCAGACAAGACAGTATGGGCTGGCATGGCCTGATGATAATGAAATCAATTCCCTGATGTCTTGACGGATTCGGGTTTTGATTGCGTGCAAAATTGGCGCATGCCGCAGTCGCCTGTCCCACCAACAGCACAACCATTGACGGGTCCGCAAAAAGCCTTGCGCAAGCTCGGCTTGCTGCGTCCGATCGATCTGGCCTTGCATTTGCCGCTGCGTTATGAGGACGAGACGCGGCTGGTCAAATTGCGTGACGTGCGCGAGGGCGATGTGGCGCAGGTGGAGGGCCGGGTGACCCATGCCGAGGTCAAGATCAGTGGCCACCGGCAATTGCTGGTCACGCTGGATGACGACTCGGGCACCTGCCTGTTGCGATTTTTCACCTTTTATCCATCACAGCAAAAGGCGCTGGCGGTGGGCAACCGGATTCGGGTGCGAGGTGAGATTCGCGGTGGCTTTGCCGGGCTGACCATGATGCACCCGGTGGTCAAACCCGCCGGCGGTGAACTGGCCACGGCCTTGACCCCGGTGTATCCGACAGTGGCCGGTTTGCCCCAAACGTATTTGCGCCGGGCGGTGCGGGCCGGTCTGGCACGCGCTGAGTTGCCTGATACCGTGCCTTCACAGTACCTGCTGGAGATTGGCTTGGATCCATCGTGGCGTCTTCGTCAAGCACTCTCCTTTTTGCACAACCCAACGCCCGATGTGTCGCTGGACACGCTGCAGGATCACAGTCACCCGGCCTGGCAACGACTCAAGGCTGAGGAGTTGCTGGCGCAACAACTGTCGCAATTGCAGTCGCGGCGTGCCCGTGACCGGTTGCGCGCGCCCACTTTGGCCGGGACCGGTTCCAACAGTTTGTTTGCGCGTTTGCTGGTCTCGCTGCCGTTTCAGCTCACTGCCGCGCAGCAGCGCGTGGTCGGCGAAATCACCCAGGACATTGCCCGGCCCATTCCCATGCACCGGCTGTTGCAGGGGGATGTCGGTGCTGGCAAAACCGTGGTGGCCGCGTTGGCCGCAGCGCAATGCATCGATGCCGGCTGGCAGTGCGCACTGATGGCCCCCACCGAGATTCTGGCGACCCAGCATTTTGCCAAGCTGGTGGGCTGGTTGCAGCCCTTGGGCGTGACCGTGGCCTGGCTCACAGGAAGCCAGAAAGCCAAGGAAAGGCGCGACATGCTGGCACTGATTGCCAGCGGCCAGGCTGCTTTGGTGGTGGGGACCCATGCGCTGATTCAGGACAAGGTGCAGTTCCAGAAGCTGGCGCTGGCCGTGATCGACGAGCAGCACCGTTTTGGCGTGGCCCAGCGCCTGGCCTTGCGCAGCAAGCTGGGCAGCCAGCTGCAGGAGCCCCACCTGCTGATGATGACGGCAACGCCCATCCCGCGTACGCTGGCCATGAGTTACTACGCCGATCTGGATGTCTCCACCATCGACGAGTTGCCGCCCGGGCGCACCCCCATCGTCACCAAGGTGGTCAATGACGCGCGTCGCGATGAGGTGATTGCCCGCATCAGCGACCAACTGGTGCAGGGGCGGCAAATCTACTGGGTCTGCCCCTTGATTGAGGAAAGCGAGGCGCTGGACCTGAGGAACGCCACTGAAACCCACGCGCAATTGAGCGCTGCTCTGCCTGGCGTGATGGTGGGCCTGCTGCATTCGCGCTTGCCTGTTGCCGAGAAAAAAGCAGTGATGAGCCTGTTTGTAAGTGGGCAGATGGGGGTGCTGGTCAGCACCACGGTGATCGAGGTGGGGGTGGACGTGCCCAATGCCTCGCTGATGGTGATCGAGCACGCCGAGCGTTTTGGCCTGAGCCAGTTGCATCAGTTGCGCGGCCGCGTGGGGCGCGGCGCAGCAGCGTCGGCCTGTGTGCTGCTCTATGCCACCGGGGACGCACCGCGCCTGGGTGAGGCTGCGCGTGAGCGGCTCAAGGCCATGGTCCAAAGCAACGACGGCTTTGAGATCGCCCGGCGTGACCTGGAAATTCGCGGTCCTGGTGAATTCATGGGTGCGCGCCAGTCAGGGGATGCCATGTTGCGGTTTGCCGATGTCGTTGCCGACGCCCAATTGCTGGACTGGGCCCGGCGCCTGGCGCCACTGATGCTGGACCAGCATCCGGCACAGGCCGAGCAGCATGTGCAGCGCTGGCTCGGCAGCAGGACGGATTATTTAAAGGCGTGACGGGTGGTTAACTGAACGTGGCCATGGTGTCGATGGCTCAGCGATAGTGTTCACGCCGGCGTTGATCTGCGACAAACTCTTCCAGGTCAGGGTCCATCGCATTGCGCGACGAAATAATACCGATGGCGTGACCCTCTTCAACCACGGGGACATGCCGAAAACCGTTTTCCTGCATGAGCACCAGGGCGTGTCCGTAGGATTGGGTCGGCCCGAGTGTTTTGGGGTCGGCGGTCATCACTTCTCTCAAGAGGGTCGCTTTCGGTTCGAGTCCCGGAGCGATGACGCGAAACACCACATCCCGTTCGGTAAAAATGCCGACCAATTGATTGTCTTCAACGACCAGCACGGCTCCCGCATCCTTGGCCGCCATCAGGCGCGCTGCCTGGCTGACGGTTTTGTCTGGCGTTGCAGTGATAAATTTTTTGCGTTCCATAACGCTTCGAATGGGTAAATCAAACATGGTGAACCTTTTTCGCACATGCTAGCGGTACTTTGAATGATTTCATTGATGCAAATCAACTGCAACCTCGATCTCAAAGCCGCGTATGCTTGAGAGATCATGCCAAAACTGACCCAGGCCCCCAATGTTGCGATCGCCACCCTGTGGGCGGATGCACTTAAGGTGGAGGGCATTGCCGCCAGCGTGCAGCGCCAATACCTGAGCGGCGTAGCCGGGGAATTGCCCCCTGATCAGTGCCTGCCGGAAGTGTGGATTCAGGATGCTGCACAGGAGACCCGGGCGCGTGAGTTGCTGCACCACTTGCAGCATGTACCGCAGCGGCGCTGGCAATGTGCGTGCGGTGAACTGGTCGAAGGCGGCTTTGAACAATGCTGGGCTTGTGGCGCCTGGATGCCCGGCTGACGCAGTCTGAGAGAAAATAGCAGCATGACCCTGACCGAACTCAAATATATTGTGGCTGTCGCGCGTGAGCGGCACTTTGGCAAGGCAGCCGAAGCTTGTTATGTGTCGCAGCCCACCTTGTCCGTCGCGGTAAAAAAACTCGAGGAAGAGCTGGACGTGAAGCTGTTTGAGCGCAGCGCCAATGAGGTCTCCGTGACGCCTCTGGGTCAGGAAATCGTGCGCCAGGCGCAAAGTGTGTTGGAGCAGGCCGCGGCCATCAAGGAAATTGCCAAGCGCGGCAAGGACCCGCTGGGCGGCTCGCTGGCGCTAGGCATCATCTACACCATTGGCCCGTATTTGTTGCCGGACCTGGTCCGCCAGATGATTGCCAAAACCCCGCAAATGCCCTTGATGCTGCAAGAAAACTTTACCGTGAAGCTGCTGGAAATGCTGCGTACCGGTGAGATTGATTGCGCCATTCTGGCCGAGCCTTTTCCGGACGCCGGGCTCGCGGTTGCGCCGCTTTACGATGAGCCTTTCATGGCGGCCGTGCCTGCCAATCACCCGCTGGCAGCCAAAACCGAGGTGACCAGTGACGAGTTAAAGAACGAGACCATGCTGTTGCTCGGCAGTGGTCATTGTTTTCGGGACCATGTGCTTGAGGTCTGCCCTGAGTTTGCCCGCTTTTCAAGCCACACCGAGGGCATTCGCAAGAGCTTTGAAGGCTCATCGCTGGAGACCATCAAGCACATGGTGGCCGCCGGCATGGGGGTCACGCTGGTGCCGCGCCTGAGTGTGCCCAAGGAAGCCCTGATGGACAAAGCCAGGCGGCGCCATGAGGATGCCTATGTGAAATACCTGCCGTTTGCGGGCGATCCGCCCACGCGCCGTGTGGTGTTGGTCTGGCGACGCAGCTTTACCCGCTACGAGGCCATTGCCGCCCTGCGCAATGCCGTTTATGCCTGTGCATTGCCGGGCGTGCGGCGCTTGTCCTGAAGAATTTAGTACTGGAGTGATCGCAATGAGTCTTGTCCAAAAGGCGGTGCTGGCCGATGTGCCCGCGCTGGGACGCTACGTTTTTTTTGCCTTGTCCCCTGCGGACACAACGCAAGTTCGCGCGTCCCTGGCGCGCCTGACCGCGCTGGCTGAACTGGACGGTGGCCAGCAGGTGCTGGTCGCTGTGGGGCCTGAGCTGGCGCAGCTGTTGGGTGCGCAGGTACCTGGGTTGCATGCGTTTGAAGTTTTGAAGAGTGCCGGTGTGTCCGTGCCAAGTACCCCGTCGGCTTTGTTATGCTGGTTGCGTGGTCACGACCTGGGTGATCTGGTGCATCTGACGCGCCGTTTGCAACAGGCTTTGGCCCCGGCACTGCGCATGACCCAGGTGGTGGATGCGTTTCGCCATGGCCATGGGCCCAACGGCCATGGGCGCGACCTGACCGGTTACGAGGACGGCACCGAAAACCCGCAAGGAGATGCCGCGCTGGATGCCGCCGTGCTTTTGGGCGCTGGCCCAGGCCTGGCGGGCAGCAGTTTCATGGCAGTGCAGCAGTGGTTGCATGACTTTGAAGCTTTTGAAGCCATGACTGAACAAGCCCGGGATCACATGATGGGACGCAGGCGCTCGGACAATGAAGAGCTGGGAGACGCGCCCGACTCCGCCCACGTCAAGCGGGCAGCGCAAGAAAGCTTTGCGCCCGAGGCCTTTGTGCTGCGCCGCTCCATGCCATGGGCGGCAGGTGCGCAGGCCGGGCTGATGTTTGTTGCGTTCGGCAAGTCGTTTGATGCATTCGAGGCGATCTTGCGGCGCATGGTTGGGTTGGAAGATGGTTTTGTGGATGCGCTGTTTGGCATCTCCCGGCCGATCAGCAGCGCGTATTTCTGGTGCCCGCCCATGCACAGTGGGCGTCTGGACTTGCGCCAGCTGGGCCTGTCATTGAAGGACTCAAGTGATGCCTTGGCGTAAAAAAATCGATTTGTACCTGGCCTTGATCCGCTGGGACCGGCCCGCCGGCTGGCTGCTGCTGCTGTGGCCCACATTGGGTGCGCTCTGGGTGGCTGCAGGCGGTTTTCCGGGCTGGCATTTGCTGGCCGTGTTTGTGCTGGGCACGATTTTGATGCGCAGTGCGGGCTGCTGCATCAACGACGTGGCCGACCGCGAGTTTGACAAACATGTCAAGCGC
>NZ_JAMPXE010000108.1 GCF_023701345.1 Rhodoferax sp.
ACGAACTCAAATACGACTCCCTGGACGCTTTGACCGCTGGCATCCGTCAGGACTGCGAGCACGCCCGTGCCTACTTTGCTACCTTGCGCCACCATGACCACTAAGACACCTGATGCCGTCGGCCCCGCCGGCAAAGCCGACTACCGCAGCACGCTGAACCTGCCCGACACGCCATTCCCGATGCGCGGCGACCTGCCCAAGCGTGAGCCGCAATGGGTCAAGCAGTGGGAGGACAAAGGCCTGTACCAAAAGCTGCGCGCAGCGCGCTGCGGCTGTCCAAAGTTTGTGCTGCACGACGGCCCGCCCTACGCCAACGGCCAGATCCACATGGGCCATGCCGTCAACAAGATCCTGAAAGACATGATCGTCAAGGCGCGCCAGCTCAAGGGCATGGACGCGGCCTACATCCCCGGCTGGGACTGCCACGGCCTGCCGATCGAGAACGCGATTGAAAAGAAGTTTGGCCGCAAACTGGCGCGCGACGACATGCAGGCCAAAAGCCGCGCCTACGCCACCGAGCAGATCGACCTGCAGCGCGAAGACTTCAAACGTCTGGGCGTGCTGGGCGACTGGGACCATCCCTACCGCACCATGGATTTCAAGAACGAGGCCGATGAGATCCGCGCCTTCAAGCGCGTGATCGAGCGCGGTTTTGTCTACCGTGGCCTCAAACCCGTGTACTGGTGTTTTGACTGCAGCTCATCCCTGGCCGAATTCGAAATTGAATACGCCGACAAAAAATCACAAACCCTCGATGTGGGCTTTTTATGCGCCGAGCCCGCCAAACTGGCCAGTGCCTTTGGACTCGATGCGCTGGCCAAAGACGCGTTTGCGGTCATCTGGACCACCACCGCCTGGACCATTCCGGCCAACCAGGCGCTCAACGCGCATCCCGAACTCACCTATGCGCTGGTCGAGACCGAACGCGGCCTGCTGGTCTTGGCCCAGGACCTCGTGACCGCCTGCCTGGAACGTTTTGGCCTGACCGGCACCGTGCTGGCCACGGCCAACGGCAAAGCCTTGGGCGGCATCCACTTCAAGCACCCACTGGCCCATGTCGACGCTGGCTATGACCGCTTGAGCCCGGTCTACCTGGCCGACTACGTCAGCGCCACCGACGGCACCGGCATCGTGCACTCGGCGCCCGCCTACGGTGTGGAAGACTTCAACAGTTGCGTCGCCCACGGCATGGCCTATGACGACATCCTGAACCCGGTGCAGGGCAACGGCGCTTATGCCGCTGATTTCCCGCTGTTTGGCGGCCAGCACATCTGGAAAGCCTGCCCGGTCATCATCGACACCCTGCGCGATGCCGGCCGCCTCTTTTGCACCACTGACATCGTGCACAGCTACCCGCATTGCTGGCGCCACAAGACGCCGGTCATTTACCGCGCCGCCGCCCAGTGGTTCATCCGCATGGACGAGGGCGTTGGCGTTTTCACCAAGGACAAGGCACCCCAGTCGCTGCGCAAGATTGCACTGGAAGCGATTGAAAACACCGCGTTTTATCCCGAGAACGGCAAGGTGCGCCTGCGCGACATGATCGCCGGCCGGCCCGACTGGTGCATCAGCCGCCAGCGCAGCTGGGGCGTGCCATTGCCCTTCTTCCTGCACAAGGATTCGGGCGAGCTGCACCCGCGCACGATGGAGATTCTGGACCTGGCCGCCGACATGGTCGAGACCGGTGGCATCGAGGCCTGGAGCAAGGCCGGCACCGAAGAAATTCTGGCGCGCGTGGGCTGTGCCGCAGACGCACCCAGCTACACCAAGAGCAGCGACATTCTGGAGGTCTGGTTCGACTCCGGCACCACCCACACCACGGTGCTCAAGGGCTCCCACCCCGGCAGCGGCCATGAAGACGGCCCGGAAACCGACCTCTATCTGGAAGGCCACGACCAGCACCGCGGCTGGTTCCACTCGTCCCTGTTGACGGCCTGCGCCATGTATGGCCGCGCGCCCTACAAAGGCATCCTGACGCACGGCTTCACGGTGGACAGCAAGGGCCACAAGATGAGCAAGAGCGCCGGCAACGGCGTCGACCCGCAGGAAACCAGCAAGAAGCTCGGCGCCGAAATCATCCGCCTGTGGGTGGCCGCCAGCGACTACTCGGGCGACATTGCCGGGGACGACAAGATTCTGGCGCGCGTGGTCGACACCTACCGCCGCGTCCGCAACACACTGAAATTTTTGCTGGCAAATGTCAGCGACTTTGATCCGGCACAGGATGCGGTGCCGCCGGACCAGATGCTGGAAATCGACCGCTACGCCCTGAGCCGTGCGGCACAATTACAGGCCGACATCCTGGCGCATTTTGAGGTCTATGAATTCCACCCGGTGGTGGCCAAGCTGCAGATTTACTGTTCGGAAGATTTGGGCTCGTTCTACCTCGACATCCTGAAAGACCGGCTCTACACCACCGCGCCAAAATCGCTGGCACGGCGCAGTGCGCAAACGGCGCTGTGGCAAATCACCCAGGCCATGCTGCGCTGGATGGCGCCTTTCCTGAGCTTCACCGCCGAAGAAGCCTGGGGCGTGCTGGGTGACTCAGGCAAAACGCCGGTGGCGACGCGCGCATCCATTTTCCTGGACGGCTATGTGGCCATGGCAGAAGTCGATACGGCACGGTTGACCCAGTGGGCGCGCATCCGCGACATTCGCGACGCCGTCAACAAGGAAATTGAAGTGCTGCGCGCCGACGGCAAGCTGGGCTCGTCGCTGCAAGCCAACGTCACATTGACCGTCGGCCCCGATGACCACGCCCTGCTGGCGAATCTGGGGCAAGACCTGAAATTTGTCTTCATCACCTCCGCCATTGAGCTGCATGCGGGTGAGGCCCTGGCCATCCAGGTCAGCACCTCCAGCGGCGTCAAGTGCGAGCGCTGCTGGCATTACCGTGACGATGTCGGCGTCGACACCGCCCATCCCACCCTGTGTGGCCGCTGCACCAGCAACTTGTTTGGCGCGGGCGAAACCCGCACGGTGGCCTGATGGCGCGCAAACCGTTCACCCCCGCCGGCGTCAGTCTGCTGGCCTGGCTCGGCTGGGCCCTGTTGCTGCTGATAGCCGACCAGTTCACCAAAGTGCTGGTCCTGGGCTACTACCAGTTGGGTGACAGCACCCAAGTGACCTCGTTCTTCAACATTGTGCGGGTGCACAACAGCGGCGCGGCGTTTTCTTTTCTGGCCGGCGCCGGCGGCTGGCAGCGCTGGTTTTTTACCGCCATTGGCATCGGGGCCGCCTTGCTGATGGTGTGGCTGCTCAAAAAGCATGCAGGGCAAACCCTGTTTGCCTTTGCCATCGCCAGCATTCTGGGTGGCGCCGTGGGCAACGTGATCGACCGCGTGCTGTACGGCTATGTGGTGGACTTTCTGGACTTTCACTGGCGCGGCTGGCACTTTCCGGCCTTCAATGTGGCCGACAGCGCCATCACCGTCGGCGCCGCCTGCCTGATCCTGGATGAATTGCTGCGGGTGCGGCGCGGGCGCTGAGTGCACATCCAGGCAGTTAACAAGAGATTGCATGACCCATCTACTGAATCTGCTGGCCGCCATCGCCCTGCTGGTATGGGGCACCCATCTGGTTCGCAAGGACACACTGCGCGTGTTGGGTGCCAATCTGCGCCGGATCCTGGCGCAGGGCGTCAAGCAACGACTCAGCGCGGTGGCTTCGGGCATTGGTGTCACGGCACTGCTGCAGTCAAGCACCGCCACGGCACTGATCGTCTCAAGTTTTGTCGGCCAGGGGCTGATGACCTTGCCTGCAGCCCTGGCGGTGATGCTGGGCGCCGACATGGGCACCAGCCTGATGGCCGTCCTGTTCTCGCGTGACCTGTCGTGGCTATCGCCATTGTTCATTTTTGTCGGAGTGGTTCTGTTCATTGCCCGCCAGTCCAGCAACGTGGGTTATGTCGGACGTATCCTGATCGGCCTGGGCCTGATGCTGCTGGCGCTCCACCTGGTGACGGTATCGGCCAATGAACTCACCCAGGCCCAGGAGGTGCGTGCCCTGCTGGGAACCCTGGGCAGCGACCGCATGCTGGAAATCACGGTCGGGGCATTTTTATCGGTGATGAGCTATTCCAGTCTGGCCATTGTGCTGCTGACCGCCACGTTGGCCAGCTCCCACGTAGTCACGGTCGATGTGGCGCTGGGTTTGGTCCTGGGTGCCAACCTGGGCAGTGGCTTGCTGGCGGTTTTGACCACCTTGCGCTCCCCGATCGAGGAGCGCCAGGTGCCGCTGGGCAATCTGGTATTCAAGCTGCTGGGGGTGGCGCTGCTGGCCCCCCTGTCCGGCCTGTGGCTGCGTCATGTGCAGCCGGTCGTGACGGATGCGGCCATGGGCGTGGTGCTGTTTCATCTCTTGTTCAATGTCCTTGTCGCCGCCGTTTTCATCGGCCTGACGCCCATGGTGGCGCGCTGGGTGGTCTTCCTGCTGCCCAAAACGCCCGACAACCAGCTCAACGGCCGTCAGCAGCATCTGGATCTTTCGGCACTGGCCACGCCTTCGGTGGCACTGGCCTGCGCGGTACGAGAAGCCATGCACCAGTCCAATGTGGTGGAAACCATGCTGCGTGGCGTGCTCGACGTGATCAAGAACAATGACCTGGCGCTGGCCCAGTCGCTGCAGAAAATGGACGACACGGTTGATCGCCTGTACTCTGACATCAAGTATTACCTGACGAAAATGTCGCGCGAATCACTCAGCGAAAAAGAGGGTCACCGATGGGCCGAGATCATCAGCTTCACCATCAACATGGAGCAAATTGGCGACATCATCGAGCGCATTCTGGGTGACATTGAAAAAAAGAAAATCAAGGCAGGCCGCAACTTCTCGGAGGCCGGCATGGCCGAAATCATCCAGTTGCACGGCCATCTGGTAGACAACCTGCAACTGGGCATGAGCGTGTTCCTGAACGGCAACCTGTCCGACGCCCGCAAACTGCTGGAAGAAAAAACCCGCTTTCGCGACATGGAACTGATCTACTCGGCCAACCATATCACCCGCCTGGCGGACAACACGCTGCAGAGTATCGAAACCAGCTCGCTGCATCTTGATTTGATCAGCGACTTCAAGCGCATCAACTCGCACATTTCGTCGATCGCCTACCCCATTCTGGATTCGGCCGGCGCGCTGGAGCCCAGCCGGCTTCGCCACTCGGCACAGGAAGCTTCTACATCCCCTCCTGCGCCGCCCACAGCGGCTTGAGCCCGTCGGTCGCTGTGCTGAACCGGCCCTTGGTTTGACCAGGCGGCGCGCGCGACGCTGCTCACCCTCACAAGGTCAGAATACTGCAACCGGTGGTCTTGCGCGCCTCCAGATCGCGGTGCGCCTGCTGCACGTCTTCAAGCTGGTAGCGCTGGTCAATGTGAATCTGCACTTTGCCGCTGGTCACGGCTTCGAACAGATCATCCGCCATGGCCTGCGTGCTTTCACGGGTCACAATGTGGGTGAACAGCGTCTGCCTCGTCACATACAGCGAGCCTTTGGCTGCCAGGATGCCCGGCGCAAACGGCGCCACCGGGCCTGAGGCATTGCCAAAGCTGGCCATCAGGCCAAACGGCGCCAGGCAGTCGAGCGACTTGTCCCAGGTGTCTTTGCCGATCGAGTCATACACCACCTTGACGCCTTTGCCACCAGTGATTTCCTTGACGCGCGCCAGAAAGTCTTCGCTGGCGTAGTTGATGACAAAGGCCGCGCCATTGGCTTTGGCGAGCGCGCATTTGGCATCCGAACCTGCCGTGCCAATCAATTGCAGGCCCATCGCCCTGGCCCACTGGCAGGCAATCAGGCCGACCCCGCCCGCCGCCGCGTGAAACAGTACAAAGTCACCCGCCTGCAAACCGCCCTGGGGTTGCGTTTTTTTGAGCAAATACTGCGCGGTCAGGCCCTTGAGCATCATGGCCGCGCCAGTTTCAAAGCTGATGGCATCGGGCAGCTTGCAGACGCATTTGGCCGGCATCACGCGCAGCTCGCAGTAGCTGCCAGGTGGCTGGCTGGCATAAGCGGCCCGGTCGCCGACCTGCAAGTGCGTCACGCCCTCGCCCACCGCTTCCACCACGCCAGCCGCCTCCATGCCGAGTTGCTGCGGCAAGGTCATGGGGTAGAGGCCGCTGCGCTGGTAGACATCAATAAAGTTCAGCCCCACGGCATGGTGGCGGATGCGAATCTCGCCAGGGCCGGGCTCGCCCACGTTCACGCTCACCAGCTTGAGCTGCTCGGGACCACCGTGCTGGTCAATGCGAATGGCGCGTGATGAAGTCGTTGTCATTTTTCGGATTCCTGAAAAGTTGAGTTGGCATGATGTTGCCATGATTAGGCCGTAAAAGCTGTCACAAAGGCATCCGGCATAACCCCAAGCCTTGTTACAGTCTTGCCCATGCATGCCAAACTTAGCCTCAGCACCATCCTATTGCTGACCCTGCCGCCCATCTTCTGGGCCGGCAACGCCGTGGTGGGGCGCCTGGTCGCCCCGCTGGCCTCGCCCATGACGCTCAACCTGCTGCGTTGGACCATTGCCTTTGTGTTGTTGTTGCCACTGGCTGCGCCGGTGCTGAGCCGGGGCAGCAGCCTGTGGCCCAGTTGGCGGCGTTTTGCGGTCCTGGGATTGCTGAGCATTGGCGGCTACAACGCGCTGCTTTACCTGTCGCTCAACACCTCCACCCCGATCAACGTGACCCTGGTGGGCGCCAGCACGCCGGTCTGGACGCTACTGATGGGCCGCGCTTTTTTCGGCATCCGGATCTCTGGCAAACAATGGCTGGGCGCATTGCTGTCGATCAGCGGCGTATTGCTGGTGTTGAGCCGGGGCCAACTTGACGTGCTGATGCAAGTGCGTCTGGTGCCGGGCGACATCTATATCCTGGTCGCCTCTGCCGCCTGGGCTTATTACAGCTGGATGCTGGCCCACCCGACCACCGAGCCGGCCGGGATCAAACGGAATTGGTCGGCCTTTTTGCTGGCACAAATTGCCTTTGGGCTGGTCTGGTCGGGCCTGTCGGCGGGCGCGGAATGGTCGCTGGGCTGGGGACGGCTGGATTGGAGTTGGGGCCTGGCATTGGCCTTGCTGTTCATTGCCATTGGCCCGGCGCTGCTGGCCTACCGCGCCTACGGTGCCGGGGTGGCGCGCGTGGGTCCGTCGGTGGCCGGGTTTTTCATCAACCTGACGCCTTTGTTTACCGCCGTGCTGTCAACAGCTTTTCTGGGGGAGATGCCGCGTCTGTACCACGCCCTGGCGTTTTTGTTGATCGTGGGCGGCATTTGGGTGTCGGCTTCGCGGCGCTGATTCAGGGCGGGTTCAAGCCGCCAGGTCGACTGAAGTCGACCCCACAGAACACCAACAGCCTCAGGCGGCGCCGATGTTGGGCACCAGGCTGCCGGCGTCGTGCCCCCCCTTGAGCGCCGAGGTGAACGCCAGCATGCGGTCAATCGGCAATCTTGCCCGGGGAATGATCGCGGGATCAACCTGCACTTCGTTGGTGCCAGTTTCCAGCACCCGGACCACATCAGCCAGGCTGTTCATGGCCATCCAGGGGCAGTGCGCGCAGCTCTTGCAAGTGGCGCTGTTGCCCGAGGTGGGAGCTTCCAGAAACAGCTTGCCGGGGTTGAGCGTGCGCAGCTTGTGCATCATGCCGTTGTCGGTGGCCACAATGAACTCCCTGGCGTCCATGTCGTGGGCGGCTTTCAGAATGGCCGAGGTCGAGCCGACTGCGTCAGCCAGCGCCACCACCTCGGCCGGCGACTCGGGATGGACCAGCACCTTGGCACCCGGGTGCTGTTGCATCAGGCTTTGCAGTTCAATGGCCTTGAACTCGTTGTGCACGATGCATGAGCCGTTCCACATCAGCATGTCGGCACCGGTTTCACGCTGGATGTAGCCACCCAGATGCCGGTCGGGCGCCCACAGGATTTTGTGGCCCTTGTTTTTGAGCGCTCGCACGATGTCGAGCGCGCAGCTGGACGTGACCAGCCAGTCCGAGCGCGCCTTGACCGCCGCGCTGGTGTTGGCATACACCACCACGGTGCGCTCGGGATGGGCATCGCAAAAGGCGCTGAATTCTTCTGCCGGGCAGCCCAGGTCGAGCGAGCAGGTGGCTTCGAGGTCGGGCATCAGCACACGCTTTTCAGGCGACAGGATCTTGGCCGTTTCACCCATGAAACGCACGCCCGAGACCACCAGCGTCTGCGCCGAATGGTCGCGGCCAAAACGCGCCATCTCCAGCGAGTCGCTTACCAGGCCACCCGTTGCTTCGGCCAGATCCTGCAGGTCGGGGTGCACGTAGTAATGCGACACCATGACCGCGTTTTTTTCCTTGAGCAGGCGGCGGATCTTGTCTTTCAGGGCAGCGCGCTCAGCCCGGCTGGGTTCTTCGGGCACCCGTGCCCAGGCGTGTTTGGTGGCGCAGACCGAGCCGCTGGCATCGGTTAGGGGCTGCTCGTAGTCAACTTCTTTCACTGCCGTGTTCATGGTGCCTCCCGGTTCTGAAAAATCAAGCTGTGTCGTTTATAGCGCTTCGGTGGCAAAACGCATTGAAAAATCAACCGCCATGATGTCTTTGGTCAAGGTTCCGATTGAAATGCGGTCCACGCCGGTAGACGCAATGGCGCGCACCGACGACAGGTTGACCCCGCCCGACACCTCCAGAATGGCGCGCCCGGCATTGAGTTGCACCGCCTCTTGCAACTGGGACAAACCCATGTTGTCGAGCAACACCATGCCAGCGCCAGCATCCAGTGCCTCACTCAATTGCGCCAGGGTTTCGATCTCGATCTCGACAAAACGGGCCTGCGGCGCCACCAAGGCGGCTTTGTGCAACACAGCGGTTACGCCACCGGCTGCGGCAATGTGGTTCTCCTTGATCAGGACCGCGTCATACAGGCCCAGCCGATGGTTGAGCCCGCCGCCAATATGGACCGCGTACTTTTGCGCCAGGCGCAAACCGGGCAGCGTTTTGCGGGTGTCGACAATGCGGGCCTGACTGCCTGGCACATCGCTGATGGCCTGCACGTAGTCGCTGGTTTTGGTGGCGACGGCGCTGAGCAATTGCATAAAATTCAGGGCGGTGCGCTCGGCCGTCAGCAAGGCCCTGGCCTGGCCATGAATTTCCAGCACCACCTGGTCGGCATTGCAGCGATGGCCCTCGGGGACGAGCCAGGAGATGTCGACTTCGGGGTCCATCTGGCGCAAGGCGGCCTCGGCCCAGGGCTGTCCGCAGATCACGGCGCTCTCACGCGCCACCACGCGGGCACGGGCGCGCAACTTCGGGTCCACCAGGCCCGCGGTCAGGTCGCCGTCGCCCACATCTTCCTGAAACGCTCTGGCGACATCGGCAATTGCGAGTTCAGCCACAAAGGCGGGAGAAAAATCAGAGTAAGCAGTCATGTCAAAGTGTCCCGGTTTATACGCTCAATTTCAGGATGCCACGTCAAGTTGCTCAACGGTTGGCTCGCGGCCCATCAGGTCGGCCACCGCCTGTTGCGGCGTCAACTGGCCATCCAGCAAGGCCACCACGGCCTCGGCGATCGGCATGTCCACGCCCAGGTGCGCGGCGCGCTGCACCACGGTGCGGGCGCTGTAAACGCCCTCGGCCACATGGCCCAGCGCGGCCGTGGCTTGCGCCAGTGATTGGCCTTGCGCCAGCGCCAGCCCGACCTGCCGGTTGCGCGACAAGTCGCCGGTGGCAGTCAGCACCAGGTCACCCAAGCCGCTCAAGCCCATGAACGTGGTGGCCTGGGCACCCAGCGCCAGCCCGAGGCGGGTCATCTCTGCCAGACCCCGGGTGATCAGGGCGGCACGGGCATTGAGCCCCAGCCCCAGCCCATCACACAGGCCGGTGGCAATGGCCAGTACGTTTTTGACGGCACCACCCGCTTCCACGCCCACGATGTCGTCGTTGGCATAGACCCGCAACGTGGGGCCGTGAAAGGCGTCCACCAGGGCCTGGCGCACCGACTCATGCAGACTGGCTGCCACCAGGGCGGTGGGTTGACCCCGTGCCACCTCAAGCGCAAAGCTGGGACCACTCAGGACACCGGCTTTCAGGTCAGGCGCGACCTGGGCCTGAATTTCATGGGCGAGCAGGCCAATTGCGCCGGCCAGAGGCGCCTCGAAACCTTTACAGACCCAGGCCACCGGTGCCGGACAAGATGCCAACACCGTCAGCATGGGCCGCAAGGCGGCCATCGGCGTGGCGACTACCACCAGATCGGCGCGGGAAGTCAAGGCCTTGAGTTCGGTCAGGGGAGCCGCACTGAAAGCCAGCGCTGGCGGCAAACGCACGCCCGGTAGATAACGCTTGTTTTCATGCTGCGCCTGCAGCAGGCCGACCTGAGCGGTATCACGCGCCCACAGTGTCACCGCATGCGAGTCGGGCTGACTGGAAACGCTTGCCGCCAGTGCGGTCCCCCAGGCGCCAGCGCCTAGCACAATGATTTTCATCTGAGCTCAGGCCAGGACCATGAAAGCAAGCACAGGTCGGCTGATCAAAATCACTGTGCCGGCGTGGGCTCGGCTTGAGCCGCCTGCGCGCTCTGCTGCTGCTCGTACATGGCCTGGAAGTTGATTTCTGACAGGTGTACGGGCGGAAAGCCGCCGCGCTGGATCAGATCAGCCACGTTGCCGCGCAGGTAGGGGTAAACGATTTGCGGACAGGCAATGCCCATGATCGGGCCCATTTGTTCTGGCGGCAGGTTGCGTATCTCAAAAATGCCCGCTTGGGTGGCTTCGACCAAAAACACGGTTTTGTCCTTGATTTTGGTCTGCACGGTGGCGGTCACCATCACCTCAAACACGCCATCTGCCACCGGGGCAGCATTGACACCCAACTGGATATCGACCGTGGGCTGCTCCTGCTCCAGCAAAATCGCTGGCGAGTTGGGTTGCTCCAGCGAGGCCTCTTTGAGATAGACGCGTTGAATTTGAAAAATGGGGTCTTGGGTTTCAGCCATGGGAGTCTTTCAGTTAAAAAAATAAATTCATCAGGCCGCTTGCAACAGCGGCATCAAGCCGCCTTTGGCGTCCAGCGCCACCAGGTCATCGCAGCCGCCGACATGGGTGCTGCCAATGAAAATTTGCGGCACGGTGCGGCGCCCGGTGGTGGCCACCATCTGGTCGCGCTCAACGGGAAGCTGGTCAATGCGGATTTCTTCAATCTGCTCAACGCCACGGGCTTTGAGGAGTTGTTTGGCGCGAATGCAGTAAGGGCAAACGGCGGTGGTGTACATCTTGACGGCCTGCATCTTGGTCTCCCCGGTTCAGGCTTTTTCTACCGGCAAATTGGCCGAGCGCCAGGCGCCCATGCCACCGGCCAGTGACTGCACATTCTCATAGCCCAACTTTTTGGCAATGCCCAGAGCCCGACTGCTGCGCGCACCCGACTGGCACACCAGAATCACTGGCAAGGCCTTATTCTTGACCGTGGTGGGCAACTTGGCTTCCAAGTGCCCCATTGGGATGTTTTTGGCACCGATCGCGTGACCCGCGGCAAATTCGTTGGGTTCGCAAATGTCGATCAACACGGCTTTTTCACGGTTGATCAGTTGCACCGCGCCATCCG